>CAMOKH010000085.1 GCA_946617675.1 uncultured Prevotellaceae bacterium
AAGCCACACCTCGTCGAGACCGGCGTCGGCGAGCAGGTCGACAATCTTCTGGTGCTCCTTCTGACTCGACTTGCCCAACTCGCGCATCTCGCCGAGGATGGCCAGCTTCGGACTGACCTCCATCAGACGGAAGTTCTCGAGGGCGGCACGCATCGACGAGGGGTTGGCATTGTAGGCATCCACGACGAGGTGGTTGCTCTCGGTGACGGTCAGCTGCGAACGGTTGTTCGACGGCTTGTAGGCCTCGAGGGCACGGTTGATGTCGTCGGGGCTGACGCCGAAGTTCAGTCCTACGGCGATGGCTGCCATCATGTTGTCGATGTTATAGCTGCCGATGAGCTGCGTCTGCACCTCGTACCATACGGGCTGTTCGCCACGGTCCTCGAGGTTCGTGTCGCTCTCGCGCCAGCGGAACTTCAGGAAGGGTGCACACGAGATGACCTCGCCGCAGGTGCAGCCCTCGACGTTGTCGGGGTTGGCACTGTAGGGCGCCACCCAGACGTCGTCGGGCAGTATGCCCATCAGTCGCTCGTTGTCGACGTTGATGAAGACGAGGCTCTCGCCCCGGCGTGCGAGGAAGTCGTAGAGCTCGCCCTTGGTCTTGACCACGTTGCGGAACGAGCCGAAGCCCTCGAGGTGGGCGCGGCCGACGTTGGTGATGAGTCCGCAGGTAGGCTCGGCGGTCTCGGCCAGCGTCTTGATGTCGCCGGGGTGGCTGGCCCCCATCTCGATGACGGCGATGTCGTGGTCGGGGGTCAGTCGCATCAGCGTCTTGGGCACGCCGACGTCGTTGTTGTAGTTGCCCTGGGTGAAGAGCACGTTGTACTTCTGGCCGAGCACGGCGGCAACGAGTTCCTTGGTCGTGGTCTTGCCGTTGGTGCCGGTGATGCCGATGACGGGTATCTGGAACTGGCGGCGGTGCTCGCGTGCCAGCAGCTTGAAGGTCTGGAGGCAGTCGTCGACGGGGATGAGGCGTTCCTGCAGCGGCGCCGCCGCTGCACAGCCGACAGAAGGGTCGTCGACGATGGCGTAGGCGCAGCCCTGACTGAGGGCCTGCAGTGCGAACTGGTTGCCGTCGAACTTGTCGCCCTTGAGGGCCAGGAAGATGCTGCCCTCAGGACAGTTGCGGCTGTCGGTGGTGATACACGGGTGCTCCTGATAGAGCTTGTATAGTTCCTTGATAGTCATAATAGAGATGAATTTTGCTGCAAAGTTACAAAAAAATGAGAAATGAGCGGTGAGAAAAGAGTTTTTTTTGTATCTTTGCACCGCAATGGACTATACAATCAACGTCAAGGGTCGGCTGTTGGACTTCTCGGAGCCGCGGGTAATGGGTATCTTAAACGTGACGCCCGACTCGTTCTACGCCGGTAGCCGTGCCGCCACGAAGCAGGCTGTGGCCGTGCGGGCGCGCCAGATTGTGGATGAGGGAGCCGCCATCATCGACGTCGGCGCATGCTCCACACGGCCTGACAGCACGCCCGTTGCCGAGGAGGAGGAGACCGAGCGTCTGCGCATGGCCCTGCGCATCGTGCGCCACGAGCTGCCTGATGCCGTCGTGTCGGTCGACACGTTCCGCCCCGAGGTGGCCTGCATGGCCGTCGAGGAGTTTGGCGTCGACATCATCAACGACATCAGCGGCGGTTCGGCGGCCATGTTCCGCATGGTGGCCCGTCAGCACGTACCTTATATATTAACCTCACAGCAGCCGACGCTGCGCGACATGCTGCTCGACTTTGCCGAAAAGGTGCAGCAGTTGCGCGACTACGGCCAGCACGACATCATCATCGACCCGGGCTTCGGCTTCGGCAAGTCGCTCGACGAGAACTACGCCGTGCTTCGCCAGCTGGAGCAGCTACAGGTGCTGCAGTTGCCCGTCCTGGTTGGCGTGTCGCGCAAGTCGATGATCTACAAGGCGCTGGGCGTTACGCCCGCCGAGGCCCTGACCGGCACTGTCGCCCTGAACGCCGTCGCCCTGATGAAAGGTGCCTCCATCCTGCGCGTCCACGACGTCCGCGAAGCCGTCGAGAGTGTAAAACTTTGCAAGCTATGTTTATCGAATTTGGCCTGAAGGATATCATTGACATCCTGCTGGTAGCGCTGATGCTCTACTACATCTACCGGCTGATGCGCGACTCACGCTCGCTGAACGTGTTCATCGGCATCCTGGTGTTCGTCGTCGTCTGGATCTTCGTCTCGCAGGTGCTCGAGATGCGGCTCCTCGGCACCATCCTCGACAAGCTGGTCTCAGTGGGTGTCATCGCCCTCATCGTGCTCTTCCAGGAGGACATCCGCAAGGTGCTCTACAACCTTGGCGCCCACCAGCGCATGCGCCGTCTGGCGGAGTTCTTCACGTCGAAGAAGACCCGCGAGAAGAAGAAGGGCAGCGTCAAGCCCGACATCATGCCCGTCGTCATGGCCTGTATGAACATGAGCCGTGGCCGCGTGGGCGCGCTCATCGTCTTCGAGCGCACCATGCCCCTCGACGACATCGTGGCCACCGGCGACCGCATCGATGCCAACATCAACCAGCGGCTCATCGAGAACATCTTCTTCAAGAATTCTCCCCTGCACGACGGTGCCCTGATTATCTCGCAGCACCGTATTAAGGCTGCCGGCTGCATACTGCCCGTCAGCCACGACCTCGACATACCCAAGGAGCTGGGGCTCCGCCACCGCTCGGCCATGGGCATCTCGCAGGAGAGCGACGCCGTGGCCATCGTCGTCAGCGAGGAGACGGGAGCCATCTCGATAGCCCTCCACGGCGAGTTCCGCCTGCGTCTGTCGGCCGAAGAGCTTGAAAGCATCCTGACCACGACCCTCGGCTGACCTTATTTGCGCTGGCGCGTGTTTTTTGACCATTTTTAGCATCTGAAAGTGGTGCTAAGTCGCTTTTTTTTTGTACCTTTGCATCCAAATTCGCAAAACAAGAGAAATGACCGACGAATTACAGCAAGAACAAGAGAACTATTCCGCGAGTAATATTCAGGTACTCGAGGGCTTGGAGGCCGTGCGCAAGCGTCCGGCCATGTACATTGGCGACATCAGCGAGAAGGGTCTGCACCACCTGGTGAACGAGACCGTCGACAACTCCATCGACGAGGCGATGGCGGGCTATTGCACGCACATCGAAGTGACCATCAACGAAGACAACAGCATCACCGTCCAGGACAACGGCCGAGGCATCCCCGTCGACGAGCATGAGAAGATGCACAAGTCGGCCTTGGAGGTCGTCATGACCGTGCTCCATGCCGGCGGTAAGTTCGACAAAGGTTCGTACAAGGTCTCCGGCGGTCTCCACGGCGTCGGTGTGTCGTGCGTCAACGCCCTGTCGACCCACATGATGTCGCAGGTGTTCCGTAACGGCCACATCTACCAGCAGGAGTACGAAAAGGGAAAGCCGCTGTACGACGTGAAGATTGTGGGCGACACGAACTTGACAGGTACCCGCCAGCAGTTCTGGCCCGACGGCTCCATCTTCACTACCACCGAGTTTAAGTACGACATCATTGCCCGCCGTATGCGCGAGCTGGCCTATCTGAACGCCGGCATCACCATCACGCTCAGCGACCTGCGCCCCGACGAGGAAGGCAAGGTGCGCGAGCCGGAGGTGTTCCACGCCAAGGACGGTCTGAAGGAGTTCGTGCGCTACGTCGACCGTCACCGCACGCACCTCGTCGACGACGTCATCTACCTGAAGACCGAGAAGCAGGGCATACCCATCGAGGTGGCCGTGATGTACAACACCGACTACTCCGAGAATATCCACTCCTACGTCAACAACATCAACACGATAGAGGGAGGTACCCACCTCGCCGGTTTCCGTGCCGCACTTACGCGTACCTTAAAGAAGTACGCCGACAACGACCCGCAGATTTCCAAGCAGATTGAGAAGGCCAAGATTGAGATTGCCCCCGAGGACTTCCGCGAGGGACTGACCGCCGTCATCTCGATTAAGGTGGCCGAGCCCCAGTTTGAGGGTCAGACTAAGACGAAGCTCGGCAACTCAGAGGTGGCCGGTGCCGTGCAGCAGGCCGTTGGCGAAGCCTTGGCCAACTACCTTGAGGAGCACCCCAAGGAGGCCAAGATGATCTGCGACAAGGTGGTGCTGGCCGCCACTGCCCGTATTGCCGCCCGCAAGGCCCGCGAGAGCGTGCAGCGCAAGAACCCCATGACCGGCGGCGGACTGCCCGGCAAGCTGGCTGACTGCTCGAACAAAGACCCGAAGGACTGTGAGATATTCCTCGTCGAGGGTGACTCCGCCGGTGGCTCGGCCAAGCAGGGCCGCGACCGCCACTTCCAGGCCATCCTGCCGCTGCGCGGTAAGATTCTGAACGTCGAGAAGGTGCAGTGGCACCGTGTCTTCGAGGCCGAGTCGGTGATGAACATCATCCAGTCTATCGGCGTCCGCTTCGGCGTCGACGGCGAGGGCGACCGCGAGGCCAACGTCGACAAGCTGCGCTACGACAAGATTATCATCATGACCGACGCCGACGTCGATGGCTCTCACATCGACACGCTCATCATGACGCTCTTCTACCGCTTCATGCCGAAGGTCATCCAGGAGGGTCACCTCTACATCGCCACGCCACCTCTTTATAAATGCACGTACAAGAAGAACTCCGAGTACTGCTACACCGAGCAGCAGCGCCAGGCCTTCATCGACAAGTACGTGGCTGGCGACAGCGACGACAAGGCGCTCCACACCCAGCGCTACAAAGGTCTGGGCGAGATGAACCCCGAACAGCTCTGGGAGACCACGATGAATCCCGAGAACCGCCTGCTGAAGCAGGTGACCATCGAGAACGCCGCCGAGGCCGACGAGATCTTCTCGATGCTCATGGGCGACGACGTGGAGCCGCGCCGACAGTTCATCGAGCGCAACGCTACCTACGCCAACATTGACGCATAGCGCTGGGCGGCTCCGGAAGCCGCTGGCACACAGTACTTTATAATATTAGGATTCTGCCAGCCACAAGTATAAGCTTGTGGCTGGAGTTTTTTTGTCTTACCTTTGCACTCGCAAACAAGACAACAGCGCTGACGTCAACACTTGCAACAGTTAACAACAAGTCGAACCATTCTAAAGCAAAGGAGAAAAGAACTATGGCAATTCAGATTGAAGAGTACAAGAACATGAACACCGCGTCGAAGACCTATGGCCAGTACTACGGCCGTACCGTTGACAATCCCCCACTCACCCTCGATGAGCTGGTCGAACACATGGCCAACCATAATACTCCGTATTCGCCGGGCTGCATCAAGGGCGTGCTCACCGACATGGTGAAGTGCATCCGCCACCTCCTGCTCGACGGCAACAACGTCAAGATTGACAACCTCGCCATCTTCAAGGCCCACATCGAGTCGGCCGGCGCACCCACCCTCCTGGACTACGACCTCGGCACCCACGTCAAGAGCATCAAGCTCTGGGCTCAGGCCACCGGCTCGTTCAGCCGTGCCGAGCTGACCAAGGCTAAGAGTAAGCTTACCTACGGTACCAAGACTCGCGCCGACCGCGAGGCTGCACGACAGCAGCCGGAGCCCTAATGGAGGGAGAAGTGAAAAGGGAGAAGTGAGAAGTGAAAAGTGAAAAGTAAGGAGTGAGAAGTGATGAAGAACTGGATAATGATTTTTAAGATTATTGCTGCCGTTGCCGCCGCCATCGCGTCGGTGCTCGGAGCGGGAGCAGTGGCCAGCTGCCTCTGAAAATTGTAACACCTTGAAGGAAGGTCCCGGATCGCTTGTCGGTTCGGGACTTTTTTGTTGTATTTGCAGACGAAACAGCAATTATTTTTGTTTTTTCGTAAGATTTTTCCAACTAAGCAGACGGATTTCGCAAAAAACAACTATCTTTGCATCGCAATTAGCTTGGTGTATGCGCTGGACAGATAATTAACAAGGTCAAGGCAGGCTTACTTCCTCTGCGTTAAGCAAAAATGCAATCTATAGTCTGCCAATTACCTTTTAAATTAAAAAGCGTTATGAACAACAAGACTTTGACAAATGTAGCTCTACGCTACCGTGCGGTGTTCCTCGACGTCAATCGCGAAGACATCGGCATGAGGTCGGAACTGACCGCTCCCGTGATGGCTTTCGTCCGTCGCCTGAAGGAGAATGGCTATTGTGTCAGCGAGGAGCTGTTGCACGCGTTGAATGTGGTTCCTGTCGGCAGGCTCTCCGAGATTACTGAGTGCATCGACGAGGTGATGGGCGTGAAGCTCAACTGGGCTCCGCTCGTCAAGGGATGGAACGTGCCCACTGGTGAAACTCTGGCCGACCATCTCGTCACCTGGATTGCCAACATCTTCGGAGAGGAAGCAGGCTTCAAGGGCACCACCCTGCCTTGCGGACACCTTATACCAGAGGGCACTTTTCCGCTGGAGCGCTATAATGGCTGTCCGTTCTGTGGCACACCATTCGTGACGGCAGACTTTGTGTATAAAGGCCAGGGAAGCAAGCTGAAAGAGCTCAGGCTGTTCACGGTCAAGGACATGGAGAACGTCTTTGAGTCATTGCTGACATCGCCAACACCGCTCGACGGCACGCAGAAGGATTCGCTGGAACAGCTGCTGCGCGAGTTTCCACTGCCCGAGGAGGTCAGCATCAGCATGAAGGAGACCGTTATGCTGGTTGTCAAGCTCCTGGTGGAGCAGGGCAAAGGCGACGAGGCTTCCCTGCTGCTGAAAACACCGACCGACGTGCTCCGTTACCTCTGGTACGAAAAGACTGGCTATGTGCAGATCATAGAGCCTAAGACGCTCGTGGCGCATGCCCGCAGGCTGTACTACCATATATGGGGGCCGCTCGACCGCGGCGCGGATGCAGCCCAGGACATGAAGAAGAAACTGATGCTGAAGTACGACCGGAAGACTTGCCTTCGTGTCGCCCTTTGGCTGAATGCCATTCCCATGACGGCCCGGCAGGCTGCCGAGAACATGAACCCCAAGCGTGGCATGTGGGTGCGCATGATCCGTGCCCTCCGCCTGGGCGAATACTCCCGGAAGAACGGCTTTGGCCATCTGGCTGAGATTCTCGACGTGTTCTACAAGCAGGACTACACCACATGGCAGGGGCGCGTGGATAAGGCACGCGTGGAAAACGATGCTGAGGCCACACTGGCACTGCTGAAAGAGCGCCCGGGACTGTTTGCGCGCTGCCTGTTCGCCACGATGCTCCGCTTCGGCAGCGACAAGGTGCTTAACGCATTCAGCGAGACGGCCGACAGGCTGCCAGCCCGTCTGCTGCTGTCGCTTGGAAATGCCGCTGAAATTTACTTCGACCCTAAGGCGACTCGCCTGGCACGTCCTATCACAGGCGTGACCCATAAGATTGAGCCCAACAAGCTCTTGGCGCTTTATAGCGACGATGAGCGAAAGGCAATGGTCGGTGCTGTCAACGAGGTGTACAGGGCTTCAATGGAGCGACGTTTCGCCGCACAGCCTACCGAGGCTAAGACCATCTACATCGAGCCGTCGCTGTACGACATTCCCGTCAGCGTGGGCGACCGCTCGGCCACCGTCCAGGATGCTTCCTGCGCCTTGATGGGCACGCGTTTCCCCGTTGCGGGCGACGCCGTGAGACTGTTCCTCCAGTGGGGTAAGGGCTTGCACGCCCAGCACCTCGACATGGATTTGAGCGCACGCATCGCCCTTGCCGATGGTGAGGTCTCTGAGTGTGCTTACTACAGCCTGCAGGGAGTTGGAGCGAAGCACTCGGGCGACATCCGTTCTGTCCCCGAGATGGTAGGTACCGCCGAGTACATAGAGCTGTCGCTCCCTAAACTGGAGGCAGCCGGTGCCAAGTACGTTACGTTCACCTGTAATGCCTATTCCACGGGTGCCCTCTCCCCCAATCTCGTCGTGGGCTGGATGGACTCTGCCCATCCGATGAAAATCTCTGAAGAGAACGGCGTGGCCTACGACCCGTCGTGCGTGCAGCACATGGTCCGCATCAGCGAAGGCAACCTCTCAAAGGGTCTGGTGTTCGGCGTTCTCGATGTTGCCAAGCGTGAGATCGTCTGGCTCGAAATGCCATTCACGGCCCAGACGCTGAGGGGCGCTGACGCAACATCCATCGAGGCCCTGCTCAACAGGCTGGAGGCTAAGCTCTCGGTTGGCGAGCTCCTCGACATCAAGGCAAAGGGTCAGCATCTGACCAAAGCCGAGAAAGCAGAAGATGCCGACGAAGCCTACACCTACGAGTGGGCGCTCAATCCTGCTGACGTGACGAAACTGCTGAACCAGTAACTTCAGAAATTAAAGTTGACGCCCCCCATGAACGTAGCACGGGGCATGGGGTAGCCGAGGTTTATCTCATAGCTTTGTGCCAGCAGGTTTTCGCCGCGCAGCCAAAGATGGAGGCCTTTTGCTACGTTGTAGGTAACCGAGGCATTCAGCAGACAGAAGTTCTCTTTCTGCTCGTTGTCGCCGACGGCTGTGTAGAGGCCGCTGATATATTGCAGTCCCGCCACGACCGTCCATCTGTTGTGGTAGTAGTTTGCTCCGAGGAATCCCTTGTAAGTCGGGGCCGCGATGACCGGACGCTCCATGTGCAGCAGCGAGTGGTTGGTGTTCAGCGCCCAATGGCTGTTGACGCGGTAGTCGGCTTCCAGCTCGGCGCCGTAGTTCTTGATTTCGCCCGTGTTCACGTTCTTGCGGTTAACGGTCTGAATCATGTTGTCGCCCTCAATATAAAAAAGGTTGGCGCCGTAGTGGAAAGCGCCAAGACGGTGCTTCCACGACAGTTCGTAGTTCCAGATGCGCTCCGGCTCCAGCTCCTCATTTGAGGGCAGATAGAGATACATCTCGCGCATCGTGGGATTGCGGAATCCCTTGCTGACCATCGCCTTCACCTCGCCAGTCGGGATGGGACGCACCACAATACCAGCCTGCGGAATCCACTCCGTACCAGTCACTGAGTGATGGTCCAGACGCAGGCCGGCGTCAATGGTCAGCCACGTAGCCAGGTCCTGGCGGAAGTCCACATAGCCTGCTATCTCGTTGCGATAGCTCTTGCCGCTCTGCTTGTTGGGAGTATCCAATACAACACCCGTCAGCTTCGACGTGTAGTAGGCATTGCCGTAGATGTGCTGATAGTCGATGCCGACGGTCAGACGATTGCCTTCAAGCAATTGGGCACTCTGATACCATGAGACGCCCATCAGTGCATCTTTCGAGCGGAAGTAGCGCTGCGTGGGCTGTTCGGCATTGGCCGTTCCGTCGTCAATCTTGTGGCGGCCAAAGTTGCTGTAGACGCTCAGTGTACCGCTGGTCTGATTGTAGTGGTTCTCCAGTGCTGCCGACACGACGCCACGGGTAATCCACTGGTCGGCACCATAAAGCGGACTGCTCACCGCCCCAGGATAACTGCTGTTGAAGTGGGTAATGTCGGCATCGAGATAGGCATTCCAGTGCGCCGTGAAGTCATAGCCCAGCTTCATGTAGCCGCCATACTGTTCGAACCCCATCCGCGGCCGATGGTTGTCAGTACGCCCGTATTGCGCAGAAACGGTTGATGAGAACTTGCCGCTGCGCACCTGGTTAGAGGCCTCGGCCTGGACTGTTCCGTAACTGCCTGCACCGAGGCTGACGCTGGTCTTCACGCCATCCTCGTGCATGGCGCGGGTGACGATGTTCAGCACGCCACCCATCGCATTCGACCCGTAGAGCACCGACGCCGGGCCTCGCAGCACCTCTACGCGGTCGGCCATCAGCGTCTGGTAGCTGTCGCTGATGGGGTGGCCATAGACACCGTTGTATTGTGGATGTCCGTCGATCAAGACGAGTAGCTGACCTGCGCCGCCCGTAATGCCGCGTAGGTTGATGCCGCCTGCTGCACCCGTTGAAACGCCATAGCCCATCATCGAGCGGCTGGTGACAAACAAGCCCGGCACTTGCTGCATGACGGTTGGCAAGACTGAGGTCTGGTGCTGCTCCGTCAGTTTCTCGCGGCCGATGACCGTCACCGTCATCGGCAGGTGGCGCACGTCGGTGGCATTGCGGGTGCCCGTCACCACAAGTTCTTGCAGCGACAGCGAGTCGTTCAGCTCTTCAGCTGAAGCAGCGCTAGGAAACAAGGCCGTGCCCACAGCCGTAGCCGTGAGCAGTGAAAACAATCTCTTTATCATCTGTCAATTTTTATCATTTCATTCTGCTCAGAGCCTGCAAAATTAAGCATTTCTGCCGACAACAGCACCGACTCAGGTCTTTATTTAGGATGATTTATGATTTTCAGACAACTATTTTGCGACAAATTTGCTACCTTTGCAGACTGATAACAAGAAGCAACGGCTATAGCGTGATCGTATTCATTGATACAGAGGTCAGTCTGCAGACGAAAAGAGTGGCAGATTACGGAGCGGTAAGAGAGGATGGCGCTGTGATGCACACCCACTCCAAGGCCGACTTCGATGCCTTTATATCGGGGTGCGACACCATTTGCGGGCACAACATCATCCGGCACGACTTAAAATATACAGCACTACGGGGAAATCCCACGATTGTCGACACACTGTTCCTGTCGCCTCTGCTATTTCCCAAGCGGCCGTATCATCGTCTGGTAAAGGACGACAAGCTGCAGGTGGACGAGCTGAACAATCCCGTGAACGACTCGATGAAGGCCCGCGACCTGCTGAACGACGAGATTGCGGCCTGGAATGAGTTGGCTCCCGACAGGCGGGAAATCTACTACCAGCTGCTTCATCGGACGATGGAGTTTGGGGGCTTCTTCAAATACGTCAAGTATGTTCCCACTGCCAGGCAGTCATTCCTTGGAAGGATACTGAATGCTCAGCCTGACTGGCTGAAACTCATACCCAAAGCATTTGACGGAAAGGTATGCAGCCACGCAGACTTCGAGATGCTTGTTAAGCAATATCCCGTAGAACTGGCTTATTGCCTGGCTGTGATTGGTGCTGACGATGTCTTTTCTATCACGCCCGCCTGGGTGCTGTACAACTATCCGCAGGTGGTCAACGTGATGAACCTGCTCTGCAACACGTCGTGCGGCGAGTGCGAATACTGCCGTCAGCGGTTGGATGCCCACTATGGGCTGAAGGAGTTCTTCGGTTACGACGAGTTCCGAACGTTCGATGGCGCCCCCATGCAGCAGCAGGCCGTCGAGGCGGCCATCCGTGGCGAGTCGCTGCTGACGATATTTCCTACAGGTGGCGGCAAATCGTTGACCTTCCAGTTGCCGGCATTGATGGCCGGGCGGAACACTCACGGGCTGACGGTGGTCATCTCGCCGCTGCAGTCGCTGATGAAAGACCAGGTTGACAATCTTGCCGCACGCGGCATCAGCGAGGCTGTGACCATCAACGGACTGCTCGACCCCATAGAGCGGGCTACAGCCATCCAACTGGTGGCCGACGGCACAGCGAATCTGCTGTATATCGCTCCCGAAATGCTGCGCTCGAAAACCATCGAGCGATTGCTCTTAGGCAGGGATGTGGCGCGCTTCGTGATTGACGAGGCTCACTGCTTCTCGGCCTGGGGCCACGATTTCAGGGTGGATTACCTGTATATCGGTGATTTCATCTGGCAGTTGCAAGATAAGAAACAGCTGCAGAAGCCCATCGCCGTCTCCTGTTTTACGGCAACGGCCAAGCAGAAGGTGATTAGCGACATCTGCGACTACTTCCGTGCGAAACTGGGCCTGGAGCTGACGGTCTTCGCTGCTAATGCTGAGCGTAAGAACCTACGCTACACAGTACTCCATGCTGATACTGCCGACGATAAATACAATCTGCTGCGGTCGCTGATACAGGGTCATAACTGTCCGACGATTGTCTACGTTTCGCGAACCAAGCGTACCCGCCTGCTGGCCGACCACTTGGTCAGCGACGGCATACGGGCACTGCCCTTCAACGGCAAGATGGAAGCTGCTGAGAAGGTGAAGAACCAAAACGCCTTTATGAGCGGCGAGGCTCAGGTCATCGTGGCTACCTCAGCCTTCGGTATGGGCGTCGACAAGAAAGACGTAGGACTGGTGGTTCACTATAACATCAGCGACTCGCTGGAGAACTACGTCCAGGAGGCTGGGCGTGCTGGGCGCGACCCTCAGATGCAAGCCGAATGTTTCGTGCTCTATGCCGACAGCGACCTGGACAACCACTTCATCCTGCTCAACCAGACCAAACTGAGCATCAGTGAGATTCAACAGGTGTGGAAAGCCATCAAAGAACTGACGGCTAAGCGCGACAAGGTGAGTTGTTCGCCGCTGGACATCGCCCGACAGGCCGGATGGGGCGACGAAATAGAGGATATAGAAACTCGCGTGAAGGCCGCCATTGCCGCCTTGGAGGATGCCGGATTCATCCAGCGAGGCAGCAATTCGCCGCACGTCTTTGCCACGGGCATAGCGGTGAAGACGATGGATGAGGCCCGGCGTAAGCTGACCGTTTCGCCGCTCTTTGACGAACAGTCGCGTGAGGAGGCTGCCCGCATCATCAAGTCGCTCATCAGCGCACGGGCAACAGCTGAGGGTCGAGGAGCGGAAGCTGAAAGTAGGGTGGACTATCTGGCCGACATCCTCGGCATGAGCAAGGCGACCGTTATCAGGAACATCAACCTGATGCGGCAGGAGGGCCTCTTGGCCGACAGTCGTGATATGCAGGCCTGGGTCAGTAAGAGTACTTCGCTGCGCAATCTCGACATCATCCTGAAACTGGAGCAATTCCTCTTGCAGCGAATCGACGGGCAGTCGCATAGAATGAGTTACAAGGAACTGAACGCGGAGGCACAGCAGGCCGGCCTGACCTATTCGAACGTCAAGCGCCTGCGGTTGCTGCTTCACTTCCTGTCGTTGAAAGGCTACGTCCACAAACATGAGCATAGCGCAATTGGCTGTGTGAGCGTGCGGCTGCAAGCCTCTGTGGATGCCACGAATGCCCGTTTTGACAGGCGCACGAATATCTGCCGATATATCGTGGAGACGCTGACCGCCAAGCGGGACGGCAGCAAGGAGATGACGCTCGTCAACTTCTCGGAGGTGGAACTGCTGCAGCAGTATATTGCCGCCAGACAGTCAACGATATTTGAAGACCAGGTAGAGGAGAAACCCACGATTGCCGACATCGAAGAGGCCCTGCTCTATCTGACGAAGACGGAGCTGGTGAAGATTGAGGGCGGGTTTATCGTCATCTACAACACCATGCAGATAGGCCGTTTGACCGACCGCCGTACACGCTACGGCAAGGAGCAATACCGACTGTTGGACGAGTTCTACAAGCAGCGCATCCGACAGATTCATATCGTGGGCGAATATGCCAACCTGATGGTGCGCGACTACAACGCTGCCCTGATGTTCGTCAACGACTACTTCACGATGGACTTCCGCCGTTTCATCAACCACTATTTCAAGGGAGAACGGCGGGCACAGATCGACAAGAACATCACGCCGGCCAAATACCACCAACTCTTTGGCGAACTCTCCCGCCGCCAGCTTGAAATCATCGACGACAAACAGTCGCGCTACATCGTCGTGGCTGCAGGACCGGGCAGCGGCAAGACGCGGGTGCTGGTACATAAGCTGGCCTCATTGCTACTGCTGGAGGACGTGAAGCACGAACAGCTGCTGATGCTCACCTTCTCGCGCGCTGCGGCTACTGAGTTCAAGAAGCGACTCATTGACTTGGTCGACGGCG
Source organism: uncultured Prevotellaceae bacterium (assembly GCA_946617675.1). Classification (GTDB taxonomy): domain Bacteria; phylum Bacteroidota; class Bacteroidia; order Bacteroidales; family Bacteroidaceae; genus Prevotella. Next base: position 13,646 of record CAMOKH010000085.1, read on the forward strand.
CGGCGCATTATGTGGACATCAAGACCTTCCATTCCTATAGTTTCGACCTCATTGGCAGACAAGGCAGCCTGGATGAGGCAAAAGACGTAGTAGGCCGAGCTGCAACGATGATTGAGCGGGGCGAGGTGGAACCGTCGAAGATTGCCAAGAGCGTGCTGGTCATCGACGAGGCGCAGGACATGGGTGCCGACGACTTCCGGCTGGTTAGGGCATTGATGCGGCAGAACGAGGAGATGCGCGTCATCGCCGTCGGTGACGACGACCAGAACATCTATGCGTTCCGTGGCTCTGACTCTCGCTACATGCAGTCGCTCGTCAGTGACGATGGTGCCAAGCTGTATGAAATGACCGACAACTATCGCTCTGCCCGTGCCATCGTGAACTGCGCCAATCGTTTTGTAGAACGCATACCTGGACGTATGAAGCACACGGCTATACAATCTGCCACTGGCACGGAGGGCAAGGTCGTCACGCTAAAAACGCTCATGGGCGCTGAGATTAGCGCCCAAGGCAGCACGGCTGTATTGACCCGCACCAACGAAGAGACCATGCAGGTGGCCTACGAGCTGGAGTGCCGTGGACTGCATGCCACGGTAGCCCAGTCGATGGGAGGCTTCCGGTTCGGCAGTTTGGCAGAAGTCAGGTACTTCCTTAAACAGCTCGGGAGCAAAGCGGAATCCGTCATTCCCACCGACCGCTGGCAAGAGGCGAAGCGACGTACCCTCGAGACATACGCCACGAGCACCTGTCTGGGCATCATGAAGCAGTTCTTTGCCGACTTTGAGGCGACTCACCGCACTTATTATTACAGCGACCTGCGTGAGTACATCTTTGAGTCGAATATCGAGGACTTCATCGCTGCCGACGAGAAGTCTGTCTTTGTGAGTACTATCCACAAGTCTAAGGGGCGTGAGTTTGACACGGTCTATCTGCTGTCGCCCGTGCCCGATGGACGGGACGTACGCCCGGCTTCGCCGCTAGCTCGTCAGAGAGCGAGATGCGGGCCTATTACGTAGGGCTCACTCGCGCCAAACAGAATCTTTATCTTGTAACGAACCCGCCTGCCGAGCGTGCCGCCATACTGATAGCCTTGAACATGCATGATGTCATTCTCGATTTCTTCAGAGGCCGTAAGGAGCTGGTGCTTAGGCTCCGTAGCGGCGACGGCCTTCGTTATCAAGACGGCTATCTACTCAGTGAGCAGGGGGCAAACATTGCAGCCCTGTCAGCAGCAGGCAAGGATAAGCTGAAAGCATGGACTGACAGAGGATATGTCGTTACCGAAGCCAGGGTCAGTTTTACGTTGGCCTGGAGGCCGGTTAACTCTCTGATAGAATATGCTGTCTGTTTGGCTAATGTCGTGTTGACCAAGGCTGAATGATTCAAAAAGGTGAAATAATTGAAAAAACGCGGCGCTGTTCTCATCGTTTTTGCCAACAATTGACTATCTTTGCAAGCAGAATTAGAAAAAATGGCTATACAGTTGACATTCAGGCGAAATGAAACAGATTGAGGTTGTAGCAGCAATCATACATGATGACAAGGGGCGCATCTTCGCCACGCAGCGGGGATATGGCGACTATAAGGACTGGTGGGAGTTCCCCGGCGGAAAGATGGAACCTGGGGAAACGCCCGAAGAGGCGTTGAAACGTGAGATATGGGAGGAACTGGAGACGCACATCGTGGTGGAACAGTTTGTGCAGACGGTGGAATGGGATTACCCGCAGTTCCACCTGACCATGCACTGCTACCTTTGCCGTGTGGCGAGCGGACATCTGGAGCTGAAGGAACATGAGGCTGCGAAGTGGCTCTGCAAGGATGAGCTGGAGAGCGTCAACTGGCTGCCTGCTGACAAGGATATAGTTAGGAAGTTGAAAAAGTAATCGGATATGGATAGCCACACCCCACAGCAACGCCACAACAACATGGCGGCCATCCACGGCAAAGACACGAAGCCGGAGATGGTGGTGCGCCGTTGGCTCTGGGGGCATGGCTTCCGGTACAGGCTGAACCATCCACGGCTGCCAGGGAAGCCTGACATCGTGATGCGGAAGTACAGGACGTGCATCTTCGTGAATGGCTGCTTCTGGCATGGTCACAATGTGCAGTTGCAAACTGTACAAATCGAGAATGGACAATTGAGAATTGACAATTCCGAGTGTTGTAAGATTCCGCGGACGAATCGTGACTTCTGGGTGGCAAAGATACGGAGGAACCAGGAGCGCGACCTGAGAGTACAGCATGAACTGGCTGCGATGGGTTGGCACAGCATCACCATCTGGGAGTGTGAGTTGAAGCCGAAGGTGCGGGAAAAGACCTTAGAGTCGCTGGCATACACGCTCAACAGGATTTTCCTGCAAGACCATAGTGTCCGCCGATATGAGATTCCGGAGGAAGAACCACTGATAGCAGCCGAGGAGATTCCTACATCAGATGGAAATTAAGCCACATTGTTTACGCAGACATGAAAAAAGCACTTGCGAGAAACTCGTAAGTGCTTGATTTTCAGAGTGGACCAGCCAGGGCTTGAACCTGGGACCTCCAGATTATGAGTCATATTTACGGTTTTTGCATGAAATGCCATGTTATTGCAAAAGCCTGTAAATAAAAGGATTATTTCTTTTGGCGTTTGCAGAAAATTGTGTAATTTTGCAGCAGTTTTCGCTCGCGTATTTCACCTGAATTTCACGTGGCATGTTTCAAAACCCTTATAAATAGGAGGTTTGTTATGAAAAAAGAAAAGATGAATTTCACCTATGAAGTGAAATTGGGAACGAGAAAGTATAGCAGTCGTGGCATTTCAAGCCTTGCCAAGTTCACTTCTGCTAATGGGAATGTATATGGAACGCTGGCTCTTGATACCCGGCGAGCCACTGATGATGACACTCAGGAACTGCCAGTAGCTGTAAGGGTAGCTTATGACGGAAAGACTGTCTATCTGCGCATCGGGAAGAAATATACGATGGGGGAATGGCTTGAACTCTGCGAATGCGAAAAGCAGGGCAGGAATAAGAAAGCTGCTGAACGCAAGGATCTGAAGAACCTGATGCAGAAAGTAGAGAACCAGGTCAACCAACTGATTGCAGAAGATAGTTTCTCTTTGCGGCGTATTCAAGAACTCCATCAGGGAAAGGCAGACAACGACTGTACCATCTACTCTGTTTGGGATTCTATCATCGACAACAAGAGGGAAAAAGAAAGTCCAGGCACTGCCAGATGTAATAAAGATGTGCGCAGACGTTTTGAAAGACACATGGGTTCCAATGTGCAATTTGCAGACATCAACAAATCGTTTGTTGACAAATGGGTTAAGATAATGAAGGAGAAGAAACTAAGTCTTACGACTATTGGTATTTCCCTTCGCACCTTTCGCGCCATCGTGAATGTCTGCATAAGTCGTAAACTGATAAAAGGTAATACCAAGGAGATGTTTAAGGACACGGGGTATAATAAGTCGGGGAGCAGGAAAGCCGATTATCTGGAAGTCCCAACCATGCGCATGCTGTATGACTTTTGGGAAAGAGACGAGGCAAAAGACGAAAACGGGAAGGAACTGTTCTTTCCCAAAGAGAAGCACGCTATTTTCCGTGATTTGGGTTTGTTCCTGTT
>CAMOKH010000086.1 GCA_946617675.1 uncultured Prevotellaceae bacterium
CCCGAGAACTCCCGCGTGGGCCGCTCGAAGTCGGTTCGCTCGAAGCCCAGGCCGACGAGCGTGCGCTCCAGTTCGGCCTCGCGGCTCTCGGCACCCGTCATCAGCAGCCGCTCGTGCTCCGTGGTGTAGCGCTCCACGAGCTGCATGTAGTCGTCGCTCTCGTAGTCGGTGCGCTCGCTCATCTGGTGCTCAAGCTGTTCGACGCGCTCCCTGAGCCGGGCAATGCCCGAAAAAGCCTTCTGGGCCTCCTGGCGCACGGTGGTGTCGTCCTGCAGTCGCATGACCTGAGGCAGGTAGCCAATGGTCGTGTCGGTAGGCATGCTGACATTGCCCGCCGTGGGCTGCTGCTGTCCGCACAGTATCTTCAGCAGGGTCGACTTGCCCGCCCCGTTCTTGCCCACGAGCGCTATGCGGTCGCGGGGATTGATTACGAAACTGGCGTCCTGGAACAGGGGTTTGACGCCGAACTCCACATTTAATGCTTCTACTGAAATCATCTGATCAACGTTGATAAACGGCTGCAAAGTTACACATTTTTTTCGCGATAAGGGCAGAAACGCCCAAAAACTGTTCAAAAATCGGGGCGTCGCTTGCTCATATCGGAAAAAATATCTAAATTTGCACCCAATATGAAAGAAGTAATAGTTAAAGACGCCGATTTGCAGCGTGCCGCTGCCGAGGGCACTGACGCCTTCGTTCAGGTTTTCGTCAGTGCACTACGAAGTGCCGTCGGCGGTGAGCTGACCGCCGAGACGATGACATGGCTGAACGCCGACCAGCTGACGCTGCTGGCGTGGGACACCCTGCACGAGGAGGTGATGGACGGTGGTTTCGTACAGCTGATCCACAACGGCTACGGCCCCTTCATCTTCAAGAATCCTTTTGCCAAGGCCGTCAGGCTTTGGGGCCTTCACGCCCTGTCGAAGCTGGTGTACAATGCCCATACGCTGTGGCTCAAGCACCGCGACGTGATAGAGCGCGAGCTGAGCGAGGAGGAGTTCATGGCGCTGTTCGAGCAGCTGCCCGACTTCGACGACCTCGACGACCAGTTCGTAGAGAACGAGGAAGAGTGGACGTCGGCTATTGCCCACTACATCGACGAGCATATCGAGAATTTTGCAACCGTGGAGTGAAAAGTGAATAGTGAATAGTGAAAAGTGAAAAGTGTAAATCGAAAATCGTAAATCGAAAATCGTAAATCGTAAATAGATAAAGGTGAATAAGCAGGAAGAGGAAATCAGGAAGAAGAGTCCTGTCAGCATACGCAACAAGAAGGCCCAGTTTGAGTACTTCTTTATAGAGACCTTGACGGCCGGCATCGTACTGACCGGCACCGAGATCAAGAGCATACGCGCCGGAAAAGCCAGTCTGGTAGACAGCTACTGTCTGATCATCAACGGCGAGATGTGGGTGCGCGGCATGTCGGTGTCGCCCTATTTCTACGGCTCGTACAACAACCACGACATGAAGCGCGACCGCAAGCTGCTGCTTACCCGGCGCGAGATACGTAAGCTCCAGAGTGCCACCAAGCAGACGGGCTACACGATAGTGCCGCTGCTGGTGTTCCTCGACGAGAAAGGCCGTGCCAAGATGGACATCGCGCTGTGCAAGGGTAAGAAGGCGTTCGACAAGCGCCAGACGCTGAAAGAGAAAGAAGACCGGCGCGAGATGGACCGCGCCATTAAACACTACTAAATGAGACGACTTGAGGACATCATCAGCGAGCGCATACTCGTGCTCGACGGGGCGATGGGCACCATGATACAGAGCTACGGCCTGACGGAGCAGGACTTCCGCGGGCCGTTACGCCTGCTGAGTGGCCAGATGAGCGGCAACAACGACATTCTCTGTCTGACACGCCCCGACGTGGTAGCCGACATCCACCGCCGCTACCTGCGTGCCGGCGCCGACATCATTGAGACCAACACGTTCAGCGCCCAGCGCATCTCGCAGGCCGACTACGGCATGGCCGGCAAGGCCCGGGCCATAGCACTGGCCGGCGCCCAGCTGGCCCGGCAGTGTGCCGACGAGTTCAGCACGCCCGACAAGCCCCGGTTCGTGGCCGGCTCGGTGGGGCCTACCAACAAGACCTGCTCCATGTCGCCCGACGTGAGCAACCCCGCCCGGCGCGACCTGACCTACAGCCAGCTCTTCCAGGCCTACGTCGAGCAGATGGACGCCCTCATCGAGGGAGGCGTCGACGCCCTGCTCATCGAGACCATCTTCGACTCGCTCAACGCCAAGTGTGCCGTCGACGCCGCCATGACCGCCATGCGCGGTCGCGGGGTCACGCTGCCGCTGATGCTCAGCGTCACCGTCAGCGACCTTGCCGGCCGTACGCTGTCGGGACAGACGCTCGACGCCTTCCTGGCCAGCGTCTCCACCTACCCCGTCTTCTCCGTCGGTCTGAACTGCTCGTTCGGTGCTCGCCAGATGAAGCCCTTCCTCCGCCAGCTGGCCCGCCGCTCACCTTATTATATATCGTGCTACCCTAACGCCGGACTGCCTAACTCACTGGGGCTCTACGACGAGACGGCCGAGACGATGGCCCCGCAGATTGCCGAGCTCGTCGACGAGGGGCTCGTTAACATCATCGGCGGCTGCTGCGGCACCACCGACGAGTTTATCAGCCGCTACGTGCCGCTGGTCGAGGGCCGGGCGCCCCACAAGCCTGCCGCGAAGCCGCAGGCACTGTGGCTCTCAGGACTGGAGCTGCTCCAGTGCGGGGCGTTCACCAATGTCGGCGAGCGCTGCAACGTGGCCGGTTCGCGCAAGTTCCTGCGGCTCATCAACGAGAAGCGTTACGACGAGGCCATTGCCATCGCCCGCCGCCAGGTGCAGGACGGTGCACTCGTCATCGACGTCAACATGGACGACGGCCTGCTCGACGCCCGTCAGGAGATGGTGACGTTCCTCAACATGATTGCCTCCGAGCCCGACATTGCCCGCGTGCCGCTGATGATCGACTCGTCGAAGTGGGACGTCATCACCGCCGGACTGGAGTGCGTCCAGGGCAAGAGCATCGTCAACAGCATCTCGCTGAAGGAGGGCGAGGCCACCTTCCTGAGCCACGCCCGCGACTGCATGCGCTATGGTGCCGCCGTAGTCGTCATGTGTTTCGACGAGCAGGGCCAGGCCACCACCTACGAGCGTCGCATCGAGATTGCCCGTCGCGCATATCGTCTTCTTACTGAGACGGTTGGCATGAATCCCTTCGACATTATCTTCGACCCCAATATCCTGGCCATTGCCACCGGCATCGACGAGCACGACGCCTACGCCGCCGACTTCATACGCGCCACCCGCTGGATTCGTCAGAACCTGCCCGGCGCCCACGTCAGCGGCGGCGTCAGCAACCTGTCGTTCTCGTTCCGCGGCAACAACTACATCCGCGAGGCCATGCACGCCGTCTTCCTCCACCACGCCATCGCGGCCGGCATGGACTTTGCCATCGTCAACCCCGCCTCGCGGGTCTCCTACGCCGACATTCCCGCCGACGAGCTGACCGTCATCGAGGACGTCGTGCTGAACCGCAAGAAGGGTGCAGCCGAAAAGCTGGTTGAGCTTGGCGAAAAGTATATGGCAAGGAAAGAGGCCGCAGCGCCTGCGAAACAAGCACCGCCACGCCCCAATGACACAGCCGGCCAAGCCCTGCCCCTCGAGGAGCGGCTCAGCCAGGCTCTCGTCCGCGGCATCGGCGACCACCTTGAGGCCGACCTCGCCGAGGCGCTCAAGAAATATCCGCGCGCCGTCGACATCATCGAGGGCCCGCTCATGGCCGGCATGAACCGCGTCGGCGAGCTCTTCGGCCAGGGCAAGATGTTCCTGCCACAAGTGGTGAAGACCGCCCGCACCATGAAGCAGGCCGTCAGCATACTGCAGCCCTACATCGACGCCGACGGCACCAACCGCGGCGCCAAGGCCGGCAAGGTGCTGCTGGCCACGGTCAAGGGCGACGTCCACGACATCGGCAAGAATATCGTCGCCGTGGTCATGGCCTGCAACGGCTACGAGGTCATCGACATGGGCGTCATGGTGCCCGCCGAACAGATAGCGCGCCGGGCCCTCGACGAGCAGGTCGACATCGTGGGGCTGTCGGGACTCATCACGCCGAGTCTCGAGGAGATGGTCAACGTCGCCACCGAGTTGAAGCGCGTCGGCCTGAACATACCCATCATGATTGGCGGAGCCACCACCAGCGAGCTTCACGTGGCGCTCAAGATAGCCCCCGTCTACGGCGGACCGGTGGTATGGATGAAGGACGCCTCGCAGAACGCCCTCGTCGCCTCGCGCCTGATGAGCGAGGCCGCCACCGTCGGCCGCGAGCTTGACGAGAAGTATGAGCACATGCGCCAGGACTACCGCAACGACCGCCAGCAACTGGTCTCACTCGAGGAGGCCCGGCGTAACAAGCAAAAGAAGTAACTCAACTCAAACTATAGACAATGAAAAGAATATATCTCCTGTTAGTAGCGGCCCTGGTGGCCGCCGGTGCCTGGGCACAGCAGAAGCGCGAAATGCGCGGCGCATGGATACAGTGTGTGAACGGACAGTTTCAGGGTATGGGCACGCAGCGGATGCAGCAGACCCTGGCCTACCAGCTCGACGAGCTGCGCAAGGACGGCGTCAACACCATCATCTTCCAGGTACGCCCTGAGTGCGACGCCCTCTACGAGAGCAGCATCGAGCCCTGGAGCCGATTCCTCACCGGCACCCAGGGACAGCCGCCCTCGCCCTACTGGGACCCCCTCGGGTGGATGATCGAGCAGTGCCACGCCCGCGGCATGGAGCTCCACGCCTGGATCAACCCCTACCGCGCCCGCACGAAGAACACCACCATGCTGGCCCCGAACCACATCCAGGTGCGCAAGCCCCAGAACTGCTTCGACTACGACGGGCTGACCATCCTCAACCCCGGCATTCCCGAGAACCGCGACTACATCTGCGAGGTGGCCCGCGACATCGTCACCCGCTACGACGTCGACGGCATCCACATGGACGACTACTTCTACCCCTACCCCGCTGCCGGACAGACCATTCCCGACGACCAGCAGTACCAGCTCTACAACAACGGCATACGCGACCGCGGCGACTGGCGGCGCTACAACGTCAACCTCTTTATCGAGCAGTTCTACAAGACCGTCCACAAGGCCAAGCCCTGGGTCAAGGTGGGCATCTCGCCCTTCGGCATCTACCGCAACAAGCGCTCCAGCGACATCGGCAGCAACACCAACGGCCTGCAGAACTACGACGACCTCTACGCCGACGTCCTGCTCTGGGTCAACAACGGCTGGCTTGACTACTGCGTGCCCCAGCTCTACTGGGAAATCGGGCACAAGGCTGCCGACTACGACACCCTCATCCGCTGGTGGAACCAGCATGCCGGCAAGCGGCCCCTCATCATCGGCGAGGACGTCGAGCGCACCGTCAAGGCCACCGACCCCGCCAACCCCTCGCAGAGCCAGATGAACGCCAAATACCGCCTGCACCGCCAGATGCCCAACGTCAAGGGCACCGTCCTCTGGTACGCCAAGGCCGTCGTCGACAACATCGGCAACTACGGCTCGTCGCTCCGCAGCTACTACTGGAGCAAGCCCGTGCTGCAGCCCGACATGAGCTTCATCAGCAAGAAGACGCCCAAGAAGGTGCGCAAGCTCAAGCCCGTGTGGACCAGCGACGGCTACATGCTCTTCTGGACCGCCCCGAAGGGCGACGACTGGTACCGCAAGCCCGTCGGCTACGTCGTCTATCGCTTCGCCAAGGGTCAGAAGCAGGACCTCAGCGACGCCTCGAAGATCGTGGCCGTCACCACCGACACCTACTGCCCCCTGCCCTACGTCGAGGGAAAGGCGAAGTACACCTATTACGTCACGGCCCTCAACCGGCTGCACAACGAGTCGAAACCCCGCAAGAAAATCCTGAAGCTGTAGTGTCACGCCTCGCCCTCATCACCGTCCTCGTGCTGGCCACGCTGGCCGGCCGGGCCCAGACGCCACAGCAGTGGCGCGACTCGCTGGCCCGCCTTAACCAGATGATCGACGCCCAGCCCCGCTCCACCGACCTCCGGCTGCGGAAGGCCGCCGTGAACATCGAGCTCGGCCAGTGGGAGTATGCCGCCGAGGAGTACGGCCGCGTGCTGGCCATCGACGACCGCAGCGTGGCCGCCCTCTACTTCAGGGCCTACGCCTACGTCCATCTGCGCCAGTATGCCGCGGCAGCCGCCGACTACGGCCGCGTGCTGCTCATCGTGCCCCGCCACATGGAGGCCCGCCTGGGCCTCGCCACCGTCCACGACCTCATGGGGCGCCGCCGCGACGCCGCCGACGAGTACAACCTCCTGGTGGAGTTCTTCCCCGACTCCGCCGTCTGCTACGCCGCCCGTGCTGCCTTCGAGACGTCCCACAAGCAGTACGACCTGGCAGCCTACGACTGGGCCGAGGCCGTCCGTCTCGCCCCCGACAACCTCGACTACCGCGCCTCGCTGGCCGACGTCCGGCGTCGGCAGAAAGGGAAGCCAACTGTTAAATAAACGTAAAAGCACCGTATTTCGACAAATGCGATGCTTTTTTCACGCTGAAAATCAGTAACTTTGCAGCCGCTTTGCCCCTAAACGGGGGCGATAGGAGCCGGGGACAGGCGAGGCTCCTATGGAATATTAACCCTTTAAAGCAATACGACCCGTTGACGCCTGGACGGGCCAAAGCCCTATTCGTGAGAAAGGGCAAGTGATAAAAAACTATGTCAGAATTAACAAAGAACGTTAAGCCGCTCGACGACTTCAACTGGGACGAGTTCGAAAACGGCACCGTAGCCAATGTCAGCAAGGAAGAGCTCGACAAGGCCTACGACGAAACCCTGAACAAGGTTGCTGACCACCAGGTGGTCGACGGCAAGGTGATCTCGGTCGACAAGAAGGAAGTCGTTGTGAACATCGGCTACAAGAGCGACGGCATCATCCCCTCAAGCGAGTTCCGCTACAACCCCGACCTGAAGGTCGGCGACGTCGTGGAGGTCTACGTTGAGAGCGCCGAGGACAAGAAGGGCCAGCTGCTGCTGAGCCACAAGAAGGCCCGCCTGTCGAAGGCTTGGGACCGCGTGAACGCCGCCCTCGAGCAGGAGGAGGTTGTACAGGGCTTCATCAAGTGCCGCACGAAGGGCGGTATGATTGTCGACGTGTTCGGCATCGAGGCTTTCCTGCCCGGCTCGCAAATCGACGTTCATCCCATACGCGACTACGACCAGTTCGTGGGTAAGACGATGGAGTTCAAGATTGTGAAGATCAACCAGGAGTTCCGCAACGTCGTCGTCTCTCACAAGGCGCTCATCGAGGCCGAGCTGGAGGCCCAGAAGAAGGAGATCATCTCGAAGCTCGAGAAGGGTCAGATTCTGGAGGGTACGGTCAAGAACATCACCTCGTACGGCGTCTTCGTCGACCTGGGCGGTGTCGACGGACTGATCCACATCACCGACCTCTCGTGGGGCCGCGTCGACGACCCGAAGAAGGTCGTCGAGCTCGACCAGAAAATCAACGTCGTCATTCTCGACTTCGACGACGAGAAGAAGCGCATTGCCCTCGGTCTGAAGCAGCTGACCCCGCATCCCTGGGATGCCCTGGATGCTAACCTCAAGGTTGGCGACCACGTCAAGGGTAAGGTTGTCGTCATTGCCGACTACGGCGCATTCGTCGAGATTCAGCCCGGCGTCGAGGGTCTCATCCACGTCAGCGAGATGTCGTGGAGCCAGCACCTGCGCTCGGCTCAGGAGTTCCTCAAGGTTGGCGACGAGGTGGAGGCTGTCATCCTGACCCTCGACCGCGACGAGCGCAAGATGTCGCTGGGCATCAAGCAGCTGAAGGAGGATCCGTGGGAGAACATCGAGACGAAGTACCCCGTAGGCTCGAAGCACAACGCCAAGGTGCGCAACTTCACCAACTTCGGCGTATTCGTCGAGCTGGAGGAGGGTGTCGACGGTCTGATCCACATCAGCGACCTGTCGTGGACGAAGAAGGTGAAGCACCCCTCAGAGTTCACTCAGGTGGGCGCCCCGATCGACGTCATCGTGCTCGACATCGACAAGGAGAACCGTCGTCTGAGCCTCGGCCACAAGCAGCTGGAGGACAACCCCTGGGATGTCTTCGAGGAGAAGTACACCGTCGGCTCGGTACACACCGGCAAGATTACCGAACTGCTGGAGAAGGGTGCCGTCGTCGCTCTCGACGAGAACGTCGAAGGCTTCGCCACGCCGAAGCACCTGGTGAAGGAAGACGGCTCGCAGGCCCAGCAGGGCGAGGAGCTGCCCTTCAAGGTGATTGAGTTCAACAAGGACTCGAAGCGCATCATCCTGAGCCACAGCCGCACCTTCGAGGATCCGAAGCGTGAGGAGAAGGCTGCCAAGAAGCAGGCTCCGCGTGCTGCCAAGAAGGACGACACGCCGAAGATCGAGAATGTTGCTGCCAGCACCACGCTGGGCGACATCGACGTGCTGGCCGAGCTGAAGGCTAAGATGGAGAAGGGCGAGTAAGGTCCGGAGGACAATTAAAAAAAGTTAAATAGGGGCGGTAGAGTGTAAAAATAACACTCTACCGCTTTTTTTTCGGCCTTTTCCTTTGTGGATTCAAATAAAAGTAGTAAATTTACACCCAAAATCAGAAAACACAGTCATTTAAACTAAAAACCAATTACAATGAAAAGCTTAAAAGGTACTATTTTAGGCGTGGGCGTTGCTGCGGCAATGTTCACTGCGTGTGCTGGCGGGCAACAGGCTCCGCAGCTGACGGTATCGGGTCTCGACCCGGCCAAGTTTGACACCACCATTCAGGAAAAGCCCGTGAAGCTCTTCACGCTGAAGAACCAGAATGGCATGGAGGTCTGCATCACCAACTACGGCGGCCGCGTGGTGTCGCTCGTCGTGCCCGACAAGGACGGCAAGCCTACTGACGTCGTGCTGGGCTTCGACAACATTGCCCAGTATGCCGACACGCTGAACTCGCCCACCGACTACGGCTCAAGCGTAGGCCGCTATGCCAACCGCATCAAGGAGGCTAAGTTCGTGCTGAACGACACGACCTACCAGCTGAAGGTGAACGACGGGCCGAACTGCCTACACGGCGGTGGCACAACGGGATGGATGAACTGCGTCTACGATGCTGAGCAGGTGGACGACAAGACGCTGAAGCTGACCATCGTGGCCCAGGACGGCGAGAACGGATTCCCCGGCACCGTGACGGCCACGACGACCTACAAGATTACCGACGACAATACACTCGACATCACCTGGGAGGCTACTACCGACAAGCCGACCATCATCAACCAGACCAACCACAACTACTACAACCTCTCGGGCAACTTCACTGAGCCGGGCTACGACCAGGTGCTCTACGTGAACGCCGACAACTTCACCCCCTCTGACAAGCTCTACATCCCCACAGGCGAGATCCGCAAGGTGGAGGGAACCCCGATGGACTTCCGTACACCCCACGCCATCGGCGACAGCATCAAGTCGCAGTACGACCAGATTCAGAATGCCGGCGGATATGACCACAACTGGTGTCTGAACACCTATAAGGACGGCAAGGGCGACGATACGCAGGTCTGCGCCAGCCTCTACAGCCCCAAGACGGGCATCTTCATGGAGATGTACACCAACGAGCCCGGTGTGCAGGTCTACAGCGGCAACTTCCAGGGCGTGGGCAACGAGGTGAACATTCCTCACAAGAACGGCCCCTACCCGCAGCACGTCTCTGTCTGCCTGGAGAGCCAGAAGTATCCTGACTCGCCCAACAAGAAGGACTGGGTGCAGCCCGTGCTCAACCCCGGCGAGAAGTACTTCAGCCACGCCGCCTATAAGTTTTCTGTGAAATAATTGACAATTGAGAATTGACAATTGAGAATTATGAATTCTGAATTATGAATTGAAAAATTATGGCACAGACAGAAAACGGTAGCAAGAGCTACCTGATAAGTATCGTGATGGTAGCCGTGCTGGGCGGACTGCTCTTCGGCTACGACACGGCCGTCATCTCGGGTGCCGAGAAGGGTCTGCAGGCTTTCTTCATGGAGGCCAAGGACTTCCAGTACACCGACGGCTGGCACGGCTTCACCTCGGCATCGGCCCTCATCGGCTGTATCATCGGCTCGGCCCTGTCGGGATTCCTGGCCACAAACCTCGGACGCAAGAAGTCGCTCATCATTGCCGGACTGCTGTTCTTCGTCTCGGCACTGGGCTCCATGACGCCTGAGTTCCTCTTCTTCGAATACGGCACGCCGACCTACGCGCTGCTGCTGATGTTCAACTTCTACCGCATCATCGGCGGCATCGGCGTGGGACTGGCCTCGGCCATCTGCCCGATGTACATCGGCGAGGTGGCACCGTCGAACATACGCGGCATGCTCGTCTCGTGGAACCAGTTTGCCATCATCTTCGGCCAGCTGGTGGTCTACTTCGTCAACTTCTTCATCCTGGGCGACCACATTCAGCCGCTCGTCGAGGAGATGGGGCGTGGCATTGCCGCCATCAACCCCGCCGCACAGTGGACCGTCACCACGGGCTGGCGCTATATGTTCGGAAGCGAGGCCGTGCCGGCAGGACTCTTCGCCCTGCTCATCTGCTTCGTACCTGAGACGCCGCGCTATCTCGTCAGTATCGGTCAGGACCAGAAGGCTTTAGGCATACTGAGTAAAATCAATGGTTCAAGCAAGGCCGCCCATATCCTGCAGGACATCAAGGACACGATGGTGGTGAAGACAGAGCGGCTGATGACCTACGGCTGGATGTGCATCTTCGTGGGCATCATGCTCTCAGTGTTCCAGCAGGCCGTCGGCATCAACGCCGTGCTCTACTACGCACCGCGCATCTTCGGCGACATGGGCATGGAGAACCCGATGGTCGTCACCGTCTTCATGGGTGTCGTCAACATCCTGTTCACGCTCGTGGCCATCTTCACCGTCGAGAAGTGGGGCCGCAAGCCGCTGCTCATCTGGGGCTCTATCGGCATGGCGCTCGGCGCCTTCGGCGTAGCCGTCACCTTCGGCCATGAGGGCCTGGAGCTCATCACGGCTGCCAGCATCATGGTCTATGCCGCCTCGTTCATGTTCTCGTGGGGCCCCATCACGTGGGTGCTCATCGCCGAGATCTTCCCCAACACCATCCGTGGCGGAGCGGTAGCCATCGCCGTGGCCTTCCAGTGGATTTTCAACTTCATCGTCTCGTCGACGTTCGTGCCCATGTTCAACATGCACCTTACTGAGGGCGACGACTTCGGCCACTGGTTCACCTACGGTCTCTACGGCATCATCTGTGTCATCGCCGCCGTCTTCGTCTGGAAGCTCGTCCCCGAGACCAAGGGCAAGACGCTGGAGGATATGACCCGACTTTGGTCTAATTCATAATTCACAATTCAAAATTCATAATTAGGCTGCGCGATGAAACAAGATAATATCGTAAGACAGAAACTGTGAAGAATTGAATAGACTACTGATTGCAATCATCAAAAAAACAAAAGAAAACAATAACATTAATAATTAACGCTCACAAAACATGATTCCGATAAATAATTGTGAATTATGAATTGTGAATTATGAATTTAAACAACATGAATTGGAGTTCACACGAATTCATCTGGCTCGACTGGGTAGTGCTCGTCGTTGGCCTGTTAGGAGTGGTGGCAGCCGTATGGTATGCCATCTGGAAAGACAAGAAAGCCCAGCAGGGCGAAGACTCTTCAGCTTACCTCTTCGGTAAGGGAGAGCCGTGGTATGTTATCGGTATGGCCATCTTCGCCGCCAACATCGGATCAGAGCACCTCGTCGGACTGGCCGGCACGGGTGCCAAGGACGGCGTGGGTATGGCCCACTGGGAGATGCAGGGCTGGATGATCCTCATCCTGGGCTGGCTCTTCGTTCCCTTCTACCAGCTGCTCATCAACAAGATGGGCAAGATCATCACCATGCCCGACTTCCTGAAGTTCCGCTACACCCAGCGCACGGGCTCGTGGCTCAGCATCATCACCCTCGTGGCTTACGTCCTGACGAAGGTCTCGGTGACGGCCTTCACCGGCGGTATCTTCTTCAAGTATTTGCTCGGCATCCCGTTCTGGTACGGCGCCATCGGCCTGATAGCCATCACCGCCGTCTTCACCGTCTTCGGCGGCATGAAGGGCGTGATGACGCTCTCTACCATCCAGACACCTATTCTTATTATTGGCTCGTTCCTCGTCCTGTTCCTCGGACTCAGCATGCTCGGCGACGGCAGCATCACCCAGGGCTGGTCAAACATGATGGCTGCCTGCAACGCCGCCCACGATGGCTTCGGCACCACCCACATGTTCCACACCGACCCCGCCGACCCGATGTACCCCCAGTTCCCGGGCTACGTCGTGTTCCTCGGAGCCTCCATCATCGGCTTCTGGTACTGGTGTACTGACCAGCACATCGTTCAGCGTGTGCTCGGACAGGTGCCCGGCGAGGACAACAAGGAGGTGATGAAGCGCGCCCGCCGCGGCACCATCGCAGCCGGCTTCTTCAAGATCCTGCCCTGCTTCATGTTCCTCATCCCCGGTATGATTGCCTACGCCCTGTCGCTCAAGACCGGCAGCGGCATCGAGATGGACATCACCAACCACGAGTCGACCGACGGCGCCTTCGCCATGATGGTGAAGAACATCCTGCCCGCCGGCATCAAGGGCATCGTCACCATCGGTTTCGTCTGCGCCCTCGTCGCTTCGCTGGCTGCCTTCTTCAACTCGTGCGCAACGCTCTTCACCGAGGACTTCTACAAGCCCATGAAGAAGGGCATGAGCGAGGCTCACTACGTCTTCGTAGGACGTACCGCCACCGTCGTCGTCGTGCTGCTCGGTCTGGCCTGGATGCCTATCATGATGAACATGGGCAACCTCTACAGCTATCTGCAGGACATCCAGTCGCTCATCGCACCGGCTATGGTTGCCGTCTTCACACTGGGTATCTTCTCGAAGAAGATCACGCCGAAGGCCGGCGAATGGGGCCTTATCGGCGGCTTCCTCATCGGCATGATACGCCTCGTCACCAACGTCGTTACTGACTCGGGCAAGGCCGTCATGGACGGTGCCTTCTGGGATGCCACCGCCTGGTTCTGGCAGACCAACTGGCTCATCTTCGAGTGCTGGCTGCTGGTGTTCATCGTCGTGCTCATGGTCGTGGTGAGCTGCTTCACGCCCGCTCCCTCGAAGGAGCAGGTCGACGCCATCACCTTCTCGGCTGACTTCAAGAAGAGCATCAAGGAGAGCTGGGGCATGTTCGACGTCATCGGCACACTGGTCGTCATCGGTCTCTGCGCCTGCTTCTATGCTTACTTCTGGTAAAATCGGCAATCGACAATCCCCATGACTTATTATAGTCAACACTCGAAAGTCTGGGTCTCGGTAGACTGCATCATCTTCGGCTTCGACGAAGGTCAGCTGAAGGTGCTCATCGGGCGCAGACAAATGGAACCCGGACGCGGCGAATGGAGCCTCTACGGAGGCTTCGTCGCCGCCGACGAGAGCATCGACGACGCCGCCACCAGGACCGTAGCCAAGCTGACGGGGCTTAACAACCTTTACATGCGCCAGGTGGGAGCCTTCGGCAGCGTCGATCGCGACCCCGGCGAGCGCGTCATCTCCATTGCCTACTACGCACTCATCAACGTCAAGGACTACGACGAGAGCCTGCGCCGAGAGCACGCCGTGGAATGGATGAACGTCGAGGACCTGCCCCGACTCTACTCCGACCACAACGAGATGGTCAGCAAGGCCCGCAAGCTCATGCGCCAGAAGCTGCGCACCGAGCCCGTCGGCTTCCGTCTGCTGCCCACCCTCTTCACGCTGACGCAACTGCAGAAGCTCTACGAGGCCGTTACAGGCGAACAGCTCGACAAGCGCAACTTCCGCAAGCGCATCAAGGACATGGGCTTTATCGAGAAGACCGAACTTATTGACAAGACAGGGTCGAAGCGCGGGGCGTTCCTCTACCGGTTCAACAAGCGAGCCTACCGCGAAGACCAAAACTTTAAACTATAGCAAATAAACTATGTTAGAAGAACTCAAACAGAAAGTATTCAAGGCCAACCTCGACCTGGTCAAGCAGGGGCTGGTCATCTTTACCTGGGGAAACGTCTCAGGTATCGACCGCGAGAAGGGTCTGGTAGTCATTAAGCCCTCAGGCGTTGACTACGACGTGATGAAAGCCAGCGACATGGTCGTCGTCAGCCTTGAGACGGGCAAAGTCGTCGAGGGCGAACTCAACCCGTCGAGCGACACTCCCACACACCTCGTGCTCTACAAGGCTTTCCCCAACATCCAGGGCGTCGTACACACCCACTCTACCTATGCCACGGCATTCGCACAGGCCGGGCGCGACATTCCCAACATCGGCACCACCCACGCCGACTACTTCTACCAGGACATTCCCTGCACGCGCGACATGACCGAGGCCGAGGTCAAGGGGCAGTACGAGCTGGAGACGGGTAACGTCATCGTCGACGAAATCCTCAACCGTCGTAAGATCAACCCCGACCATACTCCCGCCGTGCTCGTCAAGAACCACGGCCCCTTCTCATGGGGCACGTCGCCCGACAATGCCGTCTACAACGCCAAGGTCATGGAGCAGTGTGCCAAGATGGCCTTCGTCTCGTTCGCCGTCAACCCCCAGACGACGATGAACCCCCTGCTCGTCGAGAAGCACTACATGCGCAAGCACGGGCCCAACGCCTACTACGGACAGCATAAACGCTGAGCGTTAATTGATAATTGAGAATTGACAATTGAGAATTGGCAATTGACTGGCATGAAGGAAAACAACGTAATCGCAGATAAGAGTTTTGACTTTTCAGTAAAGATAGTCAATCTATACAAGCATCTCACTTCCGCGAAACAAGAATACGTACTTTCCAAACAGTTGCTGCGCTCAGGCACAAGCATAGGCGCCAACATCAGCGAGGCTCTTCAAGCACAGAGTCCTTCTGATTTCTTGGCAAAACTGAGTATATCTCTTAAGGAAGCATGCGAAAGCGACTACTGGCTTCGGCTTCTTCATCGTACAGAATACCTTAACGATGCAGAGTACTCAAGCATTTCGGCCGACTGCAGAGAGTTGATTAGATTGTTAACATCAATTATCAAGACGTTAAAAGAAAAAACCTAATAAATAAACAACATTATTAACCCATGATAAGCGATGATTTCTCATGCGACAGCCAATTGTCAATTGTCAATTATCAATTATCAATTAAAATTTTAAAACTATGTTTGAAAATTTAGAAATTTGGTGGGTAACTGGTGCACAGTTGCTCTACGGAGGCGACGCAGTGGTTGCCGTTGACGGACACTCTAAGGAGATGGTCGAGGGACTCAACGCCTCGGGCAACATCCCCGTGAAGATCGTATATAAAGGCACGGCTAACAGTTCGAAGGAGGTCGAGCAGGTCATGCTCGCCGCCAACAACGACGAGCGCTGCGTCGGCATCATCACCTGGATGCACACCTTCTCGCCCGCCAAGATGTGGATCAAGGGACTGCAGCAGCTGCAGAAGCCCCTGCTCCACTTCCACACACAGTATAACGCCGAAATTCCCTGGGGCGACATCGACATGGACTTCATGAACCTCAACCAGTCGGCCCACGGCGACATCGAGTTCGGCCACATCTGCACCCGCATGCGCGTTGCCCGCAAGGTGGTCTGCGGCTACTGGAAGGACCAGGAGGCACAGAAGAAGATTGCCGTCTGGGCACGTGTCGCTGCCGGCGTCGCCGACGCCCACAACGTGCGCTGCCTCATGTTCGGCATGAACATGAACAACGTTGCCGTCACCGACGGCGACCGCGTCGAGTTCGAACAGCGCCTGGGCTATCATGTCGACTACTACCCCGTATCGTCGCTCATGGAGTACTACAAGCAGGTTACCGACCAGGAGGCCGACGCACTCGTCGAGGAGTATAAGCAGCTCTACACCATCAAGATTGACGAGAGCGGCGAGGAGGTCTACTGGCAGAAGGTGAAGAACGCCGCCCGCGCCGAGATTGCCCTGCGCCGCGTGCTGAAGGACGAGGGCGCAACAGCCTTCACCACCAACTTCGACGACCTCGGCGATGCCAACATCGACGCTCCCGACTTCTGCGGCTTCGACCAGATTCCCGGCCTCGCCTCGCAGCGACTCATGCAGGAAGGCTATGGCTTCGGCGCCGAGGGCGACTGGAAGACCGCATGCCTCTACCGCACACTCTGGGTCATCTCGCAGGGACTGCCCACGGGCTGCTCATTCCTCGAGGACTACACGCTCAACTTCGCCGGCGACCGCTCCAGCTGCCTCCAGAGCCACATGCTCGAGGTCTGCCCGCTCATCGCCTCCGACAAGCCCAAGCTCGAGGTCCACTTCCTCGGCATCGGCATCCGCAAGCAGCAGACCGCACGCCTCGTCTTCACCTCGAAGACCGGCCGCGGCATCAAGGCCACCGTCGTCGACCTCGGCAACCGCTTCCGCCTGATCTCGCAGGAGGTGGAGTGCATCGAGCCCAAGCCCATGCCCAAGCTCCCCGTGGCATCAGCCCTCTGGGTGCCCCAGCCCACGTTCGAGATTGGTGCCGGCGCATGGATTCTCGCTGGCGGTACCCACCACAGCGCCTTCTCATACGACATCACCGAGGAGTATTGGGAGGACTTCGCCGAGATGCTCGGCATTGAGTACGTCCGCATCAACAAGGACACCAAGACCAGCGAGTTCAAGCAGCAGCTCCAGATGGGCGAGGTCTACTACATGCTCTCGAAGGCCCTGAAGTAATCCTTCCCTGTCCATCAAGTCCAACCCTTCACCGTCCCGATAAGTCGCCCTCTTTCGGCTTATTTACGGTGAAGGGTTCTTATATTTTAATAATGTACGCGCACTCGTTCAGGTATAAAAGTGCCTACACTGCTTACTTCTATCGCCCCGAAGAAGTAGAACTGGTTATCAAACAATCAAGTAAATCTAATAATGCATTATTTGTGCAATAGACTTGCGAAAATGAAGAAAATGTTGTAGATAAAAACCTCACTTCTCGCAGAGCCAGTACTCCGAACAGCCGTTCACCATGCGGTGGCGGAAATTGAAGCGGTAGTTGTTCATCGACTTGCCCAGCACGGCAGGCGTGGCCCGCTTGGCATCGAAGTAGGCGTAACGCCCTGAGAACGTGGCGAGTATCTCCGATGTGCTCCACCATCGGCCCTCGCCGTCCTTGGGCTTGCGGAACGTCTCGTTGATCATCTCCACCAGGTCGATGGTGCGCTGGTAGGGCACGTTCTCCTCAATCAGCGTCTGTATCTCGTCATCCTCCAGCCAGAAGCGTTCACCTTTATTAAAGAGGTAGAGAGCCTGGGCATAGAGCTGGCGATGGTTGAGATTGTCGGTGAAGTCGATGTTCTTGCCAGCCGGGATGCCCACGCAGACGAAACGGCGCGAACCCGTGGGATCGACCAGCGGCTGTTGCTGATTAGTGGTGCCGATGAACGAGGTGTAGCGGCGATACTGCTTAATGGTCTTGCCGTAGGGCGGACGGAACTTCACGTCACTCGAAGACAACAGATACTTCAGCACAATCTGCTGCGACGAGGTGGTCTTGTCAAACTCATCGATGTTGATGAGCGCAAACGAGGTCAGCGCGATGTTCAGGTCA
>CAMOKH010000087.1 GCA_946617675.1 uncultured Prevotellaceae bacterium
TTGGGAGGATTCGGTGTTGACAGACATACGTCTTGAACTCCTTGAACTCCCTGAACTCCTTGTCTCCTCATACATGCGAAACTTGTGTTAGTTATCTGTAGCCAGGTGTTGTAGCCTAAGCATGGTTTCAGCCTGCAAAGTTACACTTTTTTTCAGAAATAATGCAACTGCAGGCTTAAATAGTGTGAAACGGCCCCTGAATCCGGCCTGCCGGCCTCAGCGAGGGCCGCTCGCGCGCGTGATTGTATAGGAAAACGCCCGAAAGAGCCCGCACTTCCTGCACCCAGCCTGACTATCAGCGGGTTACCCTCGCCCACCCTGCACCGGAACCTGCACTGGATTCTGCACCGGAACCTGCACCGGAACCTGCACCGACCACCGACGGCAACCCCTCGCCGCCGCCCCGTGCAAACCCTGTCACAAACCGCCTGAAAAGTGGCAGTTCCCAACCGTTCCCACGGCCTGGGACGTTTGTCCCACAGCCTGGAACGTTTGTTCCACAGCCTGGAACGATTCTGAAGCGGCGCCCCTCGCCCCGCGTGCGACGTCCGACGTCGACGATGCCACCCAGTCTCAGGTGCAGGAAGTGCAAGAAGTGCAGGTTCTTTTTGGTCTTACGCTACCCATCGCGCACGCGCGAGTGTTTCTCAAGTAATAATGCAAAGGCTTGCCTCTGTCCACTTTCTTGTAGCCAGTGGTCGTGGTGGTATCATCTTCATTGAATTGAAGCTTGGCATCCTTTATCTACTCGGATTGATGGACTAAAATACCGCTAATTGTCACATCTTCTATAAAATATGGCTCGAATCATGTTAAAGTCTGTGTTTTCTGGCTAATGATTGAAGGAAATATTGTAACTTTGCAACGCAAAGTTTGTAAATCAGACGCTAAGATATGGCAAAGATAACTGTACAGAACACACAGATAACCGTCGTAAGTATCGATGAGCGCGACTACATCTCGCTCACAGATATGGTGCGTAATATAGAAAACGGGCTGGCACTTATAGAAAATGCAGCGGGTCTGAATCGTTTCATCCTCTCTGTAAAGCAATGGGTAGAGAAGACTAACTCGCGCGGAATCATCGCCAAGGCTGGCCGCTACGGTGGTACGTATGCCCATAAGGACATTGCCTTTGAGTTAGCTGATTTGCCTTGCCAATATGGAGAACATCAATGCTGTGCTTATAGATGAAGGTGTTCCGCAGAGGGAAAGACTGATACGTCTCAACCAGATTGCCATCAATCAGATGCGTGTTCTGGAGAACGATGAAAATAGGAACTTGTTAAAATAGGATATAACATATAGAAACAACATAAGGAAGCGTTCTTGCTTTGGCAAGCGTCCCAAAGGCCGAGCGGACTTTTTGATTCTTATTCCAGAAATTTCGCCAAAATATCTACCGAGAAGAGAAGAGTTGATGCTCGCGTTTAGGGGGAAACGAGTCAAAATAAATCTACAACGACATGAAGAAAATCATCCTATTCCTTATCCTCGCCCTCGCCGTCCTCACGGCGACGGCGCAAGAGAGGATTATTAAACCAAAGACCATTACGCCTATGCCGAAGATGACAAAGGCAGAATGGCAAACATACTACGATTTGGTTGACCAAGGTAGGGCACCAAAGGACATAAGCAAGTACGGTGACCTCACTGTTTATGGAGACCTGTACACTGAATGGTGCAGCTGGTACTGCGGTGGTGAGGTGAAGAGCGTGACGGCTTCGAGTTGTCTGAAACCCATCAAATCGTTCAACTACAAGGGCGAGAATGCTCACGACTTCGACCATGAGAGCGTATGGGCCACGGACGGCAAGGGCATTGGCGAGAGCCTGACCTACACGTTCGAGGGCAAGTGTCCGCGCATCACAACGGTGAAGATTCTGAATGGTCACGTGAAATCAGAAACGGCATGGAGTGCCAACTCAAGGGTGAAGAAGTTGCGCATGTACTACAACGGAAAACCATACGCCATCCTTAACTTGCAGGATAGTCGCACGCTCCAGTACTTCGATATGGGAACGCTCGGATTCAACGATGCCGCGAAGTCAGACTGGACGCTAAAATTCGAAATCCTTGAAGTCTATCCAGGCACGAAACACGATGATACTGTCATCGCCGAATTGTATTTTGATGGAATCGACGTACACTAAAAACCAATCTTGAAAACATTAGAGGGAGCCGCATTCGGTAGTAAGCTCAAGGAGATTGCTGCTCGAAAAGAGTTTCGCGCCTTGCCTGGTGAGCTTTGCCCTGTCTGCCCGGTTCTATGCGGACTTCAAGAGGTTGTATGAAAATAAAAGCCACCCGTAGGTGACTTTTAAATGGAGCAGGGTCGATGAAGGCTTACTCCTCTCGGCATTCTCAGCCCCTTGGGCCTCACATGTTTACCGGATAGCCAAAACAATGTTCTGACGATGCAAAGATAGTAATTATTACTGAAAGTTCCAAACATTTCAGCAACTTTTTTCATTCCGGCTGGTGAAATACTTCAATTACCACCAAAGAAACAAATAATTCTTCTTCTATTTCGTTTTTTTGTATTAACTTTGCACGCAAAACGAGAGTAACACGACAAAACACGGGTAAATAATGAGAGAACTAAAGATAGGCTTCCTGCAACAGCACAACACGGCTGACGTGAAAAATAACATCAGTCGGCTGGCCGACGGCATCAGCGACCTGGCCCGCCGAGGCGCCCAGCTCGTCGTGCTGCAGGAACTGCACAACTCGCTATACTTCTGCCAGACGGAGGATGTCGACCGCTTCGACCTGGCCGAGCCGATACCGGGACCGTCGACAGAGCTGTTCGGCGAACTGGCCCGCCACTACGGGGTGGTCATCGTCACCTCGCTCTTCGAACGGCGCGCACCGGGACTGTACCACAACACGGCCGTGGTGATAGAGCGCGACGGCACCATTGCCGGCCGCTACCGCAAGATGCACATACCCGACGACCCGGGCTACTACGAGAAGTTCTACTTCACGCCCGGCGACCTGGGCTTCCACCCCATCGACACGAGCGTGGGCCGGCTGGGCGTCATGGTCTGCTGGGACCAGTGGTACCCCGAGGCTGCCCGGCTGATGGCCCTGCAGGGCGCCGAGCTGCTCGTCTACCCCACCGCCATCGGCTACGCCACCGAGGACACCCCCGACGAGCAGCAGCGCCAGCGCCGCGCCTGGCAGACGGTGATGCGCGGCCACGCCGTGGCCAACGGCCTGCCCGTGGTGGCGGTGAACCGCGTAGGATGGGAGAGCCCCACCCCCGACCCCTCCCCCGTAGGGAGGGGAGATGCTGCGCCGGAAGCCTCCCCTACGGGGGGAGGTTTGGAGGGGGCTTTATTCTGGGGCACGTCGTTCGTCTGCGGCCCGCAGGGCGAAATCATCTACGAGGCGTCGGACGACGAGGAGGAGAGCATCATCGTCAGTCTGGACCTCGACCACTCCGAGCAGGTGCGCCGCTGGTGGCCCTTCCTGCGCGACCGCCGTATCGACGCCTACAGCGACATTACCCAGCGCTACATAGACAAAGCATAAACACAGATAACTCACAAGCATGAGCAACAACTTAAGATTTCAGGTCGTCGAGGAGGCCTTCAAGAAGCGCGCCCTCGACGTGGAAGTGCCGAAGGAGCGCCCTTCGGAGTACTTTGGCAAGTACGTCTTCGACCGCAAGAAGATGTACAAGTACCTGCCGAAGGAGGTTTACGACAAGATGATCGACGTGATGGACAACGGGGCCCGGCTGGACCGCTCGATAGCCGACGCCGTGGCCGCCGGCATGAAGCAGTGGGCCCTGGAGATGGGCGTCACCCACTACACGCACTGGTTCCAGCCGCTGACGGAGGGCACCGCCGAGAAGCACGACGCCTTCGTCGAGCACGACGGCAAGGGGGGCATGATCGAGAAGTTCTCGGGCAAGCTGCTGGTGCAGCAGGAGCCCGACGCCTCGAGCTTCCCCAGCGGCGGCATTCGCAACACGTTCGAGGCCCGGGGCTACTCGGCCTGGGACCCCACGAGCCCCGTGTTCATCATTGACGACACGCTCTGCATACCCACCATCTTCATCGCCTACACGGGCGAGGCCCTCGACTACAAGGCCCCGCTGCTGCGCGCCATCCACGCCGTCAGCCGCGCCGCCACCGACGTGTGCCGCCTGTTCTACGACGACGTGAAGAAGGTGACGGTGAACCTGGGCTGGGAGCAGGAGTACTTCCTCGTCGACGAGGGGCTCTACTCGGCCCGCCCCGACCTGCTGATGACGGGCCGCACGCTGATGGGCCACGAGAGCGCCAAGAACCAGCAGATGGACGACCACTACTTCGGCACCATCCCCGACCGCGTGCAGGCCTTCATGAAGGACCTGGAGATACGCGCCCTGGAGCTGGCCATACCCTGCAAGACGCGCCACAACGAGGTGGCCCCCAACCAGTTTGAGCTGGCGCCCATCTTCGAGGAGTGCAACCTGGCCGTCGACCACAACATGCTGCTCATGTCGCTGATGAAGCGCGTGGCCCGCAACCACGGCTTTCGCGTGCTGCTGCACGAGAAGCCCTTCGACGGCATCAACGGAAGCGGCAAGCACAACAACTGGAGCTTGTCGACCGACACGGGCGTGCTGCTGCATGCCCCGTCGAAGCCCGACCCAAACTCGCCCGAGACCACGGCCAACGAGACGCTGCGCTTCGTGACCTTCATCGTTGAGACGCTCATGGCCGTCTACCGCCACAACGGACTGCTGAAGGCCTCAATCATGAGTGCCACCAACGCCCACCGACTGGGCGGCAACGAGGCCCCGCCGGCCATCATCAGCTCGTTCCTCGGCAAATACGTCTCTGAGATGCTCGACACCATCGAGCAGACGTCGAACCTGAAGTCGGAGACCTCGAACCTGCTGCGCGAGATTGACATCCCGCAGATACCCGACCTCATCGTCGACAACACCGACCGCAACCGCACGAGCCCCTTCGCCTTCACCGGCAACCGCTTCGAGTTCCGCGCTCCGGGGTCGAGCGTCAACTGCGCCTCGGCCATGATTGCGCTCAACGCCGCCATGGCCGAAGCCCTGACGTCGTTCAAGCAGCGCGTCGACCGGCGCATAGCCGAGATTGCCGACGACCCGCTCTTTGCACCCGCCACCGACGGTGCACCGTCGGTTCACACTGCCCGCTTCCACGCCATCATCGACGTGCTGCGCGACGACATCAAGACGTGCAAGCCCGTACGCTTCGACGGCAACGGCTACTCGGAGGAATGGGTGGTCGAGGCCAAGCGCCGCGGACTGGACGTCGAGAAGTCGTGCCCCATCATCTTCGAGCACTACCTCGACGAGTCGTCGATTCAGATGTTCGAGAGCACGAAGGTGATGAACCGCAAGGAGCTGCAGGCGCGCAACGAGGTGAAGTGGGAGATGTATGTCAAGACGGTGCAGATAGAGGCCCGCGTGCTGGGCGACCTGTCGATGAACCACATCATACCCGTCTCGACCCACTACCAGAGCCAACTCATCAAGAACGTGCAGGGCATGAAGGACGTGTTCCCCGCCGACAAGGCCGAACGGCTGTCGGCGCGCAACATGAAGCTCATCGAGGAGATTGCCGAGCGCACCGAGCGCATTGAGCGCCTCGTCGAGGAACTGACCGAGGCCCGCCGCATAGCCAACCGCACGCAGGACATCCACCAGCGGGCCATCGAGTACCACGACACGGTCTGCCCGAAGATGGAGGACATTCGCGGCGAGATTGACAAGCTGGAGCTGATTGTCGAGGACGGGCTCTGGACGCTGCCCAAGTACCGCGAACTGCTGTTCATCAGGTAGGAAGACTACGAATTGTACGAATTATACAAATTGCTGACGTTTACGAACTTGAATGACGATGGGAAAGAAAGACATCAACAAGATACTGCAGCGCACGGTGGCCGTCATGGCCGCCCACACCGAGAAGGAGGACAGCATGATGCCGGCCGCGGGCGCCCCGCTGCCGTCGGTCGAAGCCGTGAAGCGCATCGTGCAGCTGGTGAAGGTCATCATCTTCACCGACTACTTCCACAAGCGGCAGGCCGACGAGCAGATGCGCTCGTACATCATCGGCGTCAACATGGAGGAGCTCTACGAACTGCTGTGCCAGCAGATAGCCTGCGGACTGCAGTTTTGCACCGAGTGTAAGGACGACCCACGCGAGACCGCCGAGGGTCTGGCCCTCAGCTTCATCGACCAGCTACCCGAGATCAAGCGCCTGCTCTACACCGACGTCGAGGCCATGTTCGACAACGACCCGGCGGCCGAGACCTACGGCGAGGTCATCTTCAGCTACCCCGTGGTGAACGCCATGACCCACTACCGCATAGCCCACGCCCTGCACCGCATGGAGGTGCCCATACTGCCGCGCATCATCACCGAGCAGGCCCACTCGAAGACGGGCATCGACATCCACCCGGGGGCACAGATCGGCGAGTACTTCGCCATCGACCACGGCACGGGCGTCGTCATCGGCGAGACGTGCATCATCGGGGCCCACGTCACCCTGTACCAGGGCGTGACGCTCGGCGCCAAGAGCTTCAAGTACGACGCCGAGGGCAACATGCTCAACGTGCCGCGCCACCCCATCATCGAGGACTACGTCACCGTCTACTCCAACGCCTCGATACTGGGCCGCATCACCATCGGCCACCACTCCGTCATCGGCGGCAACATCTGGGTGGTAAACGACGTACCGCCTTACTCACGCAAACAGCAGAGCAAGGCGGTAGACTTGACATTCCAAGGGGGCTTAGGTATCTAAGCCTCCTTCTTTTTCTTTCCGAACTCAGGGTCGATCTTCAGCAGCGCGGTGACGACGTAGGTCACCGTGCAGGCCAGCATGACGATGATGAAGAACATGCGGTAGCCGACAGCCTCCTGCAGGGCGCCGGCAAAGAGGCCGGGAATCATCATCGACAGGGCCATGAAGGCCGTGCAGAGGGCGTAGTGGCTCGTCTTGTGCTCGCCCTGGCTATAATAAATAAGGTATAGCATGTAGGCCGAGAAGCCGAAGCCGTAGCCGAACTGCTCGACGAAGACGAACGAGCTGATGGTGAAGAGGCTCGACGGCAGCCAGTAGGCCAGCACGACGTAGACGATGTCGGGCAGCGTGATGGCCATGACCATGGGCCAGAGCCAGCGCTTCAGACCGTCGCGGCTGGCGCAGAAGCCGCCGAGGATGCCGCCCACGGTGAGGCCGATGACGCCCACGGTGCCCTGAACGAGGCCGTACTCGCCGTCGCTCAGTCCGAGGCCGCCGTTGTGGGGCGCGTCGACGAGGAACAGCGCCGAGACCTTGGCCAGCAGGCCCTCAGGCATGCGGTAGAAGAGCATGAAGCAGATGCCCGCCCAGACCTGCGGCTTCTGGAAGAAGGTGACCAGCGTCTGGCAGAACTCGTCCCAGATGCCCTTGACGGTCTTCGTCTGCTTCTCGCTGTCCTCCGACGGGCGTGGCAGCACCCAGTTGTGGTAGAGCCAGAAGGCGATGAACAGTCCTGCCATGAGGTAGAAGACGAGGCTCCACGAGTAGCGTATGCTGCGCGTCATCACCTGCAGCGCGCCGGCCAATCCGACGAGGATTCCCGACGAGAAGATGGTGGCAATGCGGTAGAACGTCGAGCGTATGCCGACGAAGTAGGCCTGCTCGTGCTCGTCGAGTCCCATCATGTAGAAGCCGTCAGCGGCGATGTCGTGGGTGGCACTGCTGAAGGCCATGAGCCAGAAGAAGCAGAGCGTGCCCTGCAGCCACCACGCCACGGGAATGGTGAAGGCCACGCCGGCGAGTGCCGCCCCGACGAGCAGCTGCATGGTGACAATCCACCAGCGTTTAGACTTCATCATGTCGACGAAGGGGCTCCAGAGCGGCTTGATGACCCAGGGCAGGTAAAGCCACGAGGTGTAGAGGGTGATGTCGGTGTTCGACATGCCGAGCCGCTTGTAGAGGATGAGCGAGATGGTCATGACGGCCACGTAGGGCACGCCCTCGGCAAAGTAGAGTGTGGGCACCCAGGCCCACGGTGAGTTTTTTGTCAGTTTATTCATAGATTTTGTTGATTTCGGCTCCACGGTAGTAGAACAGTAGTATGTCATCGTATTTCTGGCCCTGCTCGCCCATGACGGCGGCACCTATCTGGCACAGCCCCACGCCGTGGCCCCAGCCGCGGCCGTGAAGGATGAAGGCGGTGCCGTCGCGCTCGACGTCGAAGCATGAGCTGTAGAGGTGGGTCTCGGAGAGCGTGCGGCGTATCTCGAGCTCCTTGCCGATGGTGAACGAGCGCTTCGAGCCGACGATGCGCAGCTTCCAGATGCGGCCGCTGCGGCCCCGCTCCAGGGGCACGAGGTCCTGGATGTCGCCGAGGTCAATCTTCAGCTTGTGGCTGACCAGCTCGGTGAGTTCGGCCTGCGTGTAACGCACCGTCCAGCGGTAGAAGTCGGGCGTCTCCTGGTCGTAGTCGTTGAGCACCTGCGACAGGATGTGGCGGTCGGTGGTGTCGCAATAGGGACAGGCGACCGACGTGAGGTAGGGCTTCGGCGTGTCCTCCCAGCAGTACTGGAACTCCTCGGTACGCCCGCCGCAGCACTTCGAGAAGCGGGCGTCGCAGAGTTCGCCGCCGTACATCAGCACCTGGCCGCGCGTGGCCCTGACGGCCTCGGCCACCGAGGGGTTGCCGGCGTTGGTGATGCCCTGGTAGCGCTGGCAGTGGTCGTCGGCACAGACGTCGTAGATGGTGTGGTCCTCGCGGTCGTACCAGCGTATCAGCTCGTCGTCCTTCTTGGTGAACGAGAAGAAGTTGTCGCTGCCACTGCTCATGCGGCGGCGCTTCTCCATCTGGGCCAGCAGCCACGAGCGGCTGATGACGGCGTGGGCCTTGAGCAGCTCGAGCGACGACGTGGCCGACATCTCGCTCGAGATGACGCTGGTGAGGTAACGCTCGACGGGCAGTTCGTTGATGGCCGTGATATGGTCGCTGTCGACGACGAGGCGCAGCGAACCGTTGAAGCGCTGCGTCTGCTTGCGCTCCCAGTGGAAACCGGCGCCGATGGTGACGTCGTAGAGCGAGAACGAGGCGTCAGGCGACTGAGGCGTGAAGAGCAGCTCGCGGTACTGCTGGCCGTGCCAGAGCAGGCCGCCCTCGCTGAACTCCACCGACTGCTCGCCGCTGAAGACGGCGCCCTTGGCCATGTAAGGGGCGTTGAGGGTGAAGGCTATCTGCTGACCGCTGACGATGCCGACGCTGACCGTCGGCTCCTGTGAGCCCCGGGCTGCCGGAGCGGCGGGACTGGCATGCTTGAGCTGCTTGACGACGGCGGCAAAGGCGTCGGCCGGGAGGGCCACCTCCTGCAGGATGGCCACGGCCTGCTCGGCCGTCAGCCGTTCGAAGTCCTCCTGGCGCGGGGTAATCATCAGTCCGGCCATGTCGATGGCGCCGGGCGAGACGAGCACGTCGCCGTAGCAGTCGGGGCGGTGCTTCTGGCGGGGGAACACCACCGAGAAATACTCGCCGCCGTTACACCAGGCCACGATGTTCAGCATCGGCTCCGTCTCGTCAGCCGCACATGGCAGGGCGGCATAGAGCCGGCGGAACAGCTGCTCGCCCGACTCGCGGTTGCGACAGCTGATGACGAAGGCCGGACAGACGTAGTCGGTGACCACCGACAGGCTATCGTCGTCGGAGAGCGTGACCACCGGCTGCAGCTGGCGCGCCATGCGTTGCCAGGAGTCTATCAAGGGC
This sequence comes from uncultured Prevotellaceae bacterium, assembly GCA_946617675.1. Taxonomy (GTDB): domain Bacteria; phylum Bacteroidota; class Bacteroidia; order Bacteroidales; family Bacteroidaceae; genus Prevotella. The sequence continues at coordinate 9,754 of CAMOKH010000087.1, forward strand.
AGCACGCCGGGCACGCCGGCCTGCAGATGGGCATGGTCGGGGGCCGAGGCGCCGCACTTCGGGCCGTTGTAGAACACCATCAGCTCGGGATAGTCGGTCAGCAGCCGGTAGATTTCGCCGTACATGTCCTTGATGGCCTGCGGGCGGTGCTTCAGCGTGGGCAGCGTGAAGTGCATGGGCAGGATGGGGAACGGGTTGACGAGCAGCTCCCACCGGCCGTCGACCGTCCGTTTGAGCTGTTCGGCAGGGCGGTTCTGGGCGCAGAGGAAGCAGGGGCGCTCGCTGAGGCTGCGACTGTCGATCTTGGCACCGGTGGAGCCGATGCGGGCGGGGTTCCACTGCAGCACGACGGTAGCCGGGCCGAGACTGAGCTCACGGGTCTTGACGGCGTTGAGCTCGCGGTAGCGGCGGCGCACGTCGGGCCAGACGTCAAGCTGGCGGTCGAAGAAGCGCTGCAGCGACGACTCGGGCATGGCCAGGTCGGGGCGCCCGGCCACCATGCGCTGGCGGGCCTCAATCTCGAGCGTGCGCAGGCGGTCTTTATAGAGGTTGTTGGCGTTGACCTTCTCGACGGAGAGCGCAGCGTCGCTGTTGCCGCCCCAGCGGCGGCAGAGGTACAGCTCGTCGTAGATGCGCCCGATGCGATAGTGGCGCGAGAAGGCCAGCCCCAAGGCGTAGTCCTCGCCATACGAGGTGTTGGGGAACTGCAACTGGCGCAGCAGCGGCGTGAAGAAGGCGCGCGGCGCGCCGAGGCCGTTTATGCGCAGGGCGTTGTTGGGGCCGTTCTCGTCGGTCCACTCGCGGTGGTCGATGAGGCCGGGGGGCAGGGTGTTCAGGTCGAAGTCGCACATGCGGTAGCTGCCGATGACCATGGCCGCCTGCTGGCGTCTGAAGGCGTCGACCACCGTCTGCAGCGTCTGGGGCGACGAGTAGAGGTCGTCGGAGTCGAGCTGCACGGCGAAGCGGCCGCAGCGCGGGTCGTTGATGGCCTCGTTCCAGCAACCGCCGATGCCGAGGTCATGGCGCTCGGGGATGATGACGTTCAGTTTGTTGCCATAGTATGGCAACATACGGGACAGGATGTCGGTGGTGCCGTCGGTGGAGTGGTTGTCGACGACGATGACATTATATTTAAAGGTAGTCTTCTGCTGCAGGGCACTGCCTACAGCGTCGGCAATGGTCTTCGCACGGTTATAGACGGGAATGACCACCGAGGCCTCGACTGGAAACTCCTGCTCGCCGAAGTCGGGCGTGCGGTAGTAGGAGGGGTCTATCTTGGCACCGATGGCAGCCAGGTGGGCCGTGGCGGCCTGCTCCATCTCGACCTGCACCTCGCGGTTGCGGGGGTTCACATAGTCGAACTGCTTGACGCCGGAAGCCCGCGTATCGAGTTCTTCCTCGGCGTACAGGGTTTCGTTCAGGTGAACGAGCTGCCCCTCACGGCTGAGGTATAGCCGCAGGGCGTAGAGCCCGGCATACTGGTAGTCGGGGGCGTCGGCCTGGGCGGCGAAAGCCTGGAGCAACGGCGTACGGACGAGCCACAGCGAGCCGAAGTCGAAGTCGTCGCGGATGGAGCCCAGCTGGTAGTCGATGGTCGGATGGCCCTGACGGTCGGCATAGACGAGGGCCGCCCCTGAGTCGACGGCCACACGGAGCATGCGCTCGAGTGCGCCCTTGCCCAGCGTGACGGCGGCTGGCTTGGTGAACAGCAGCACGTAGGGCGCCGTGGCTCGTGCTGCCATGTCCTTAACGGCGCTGGAGGCGGTCATGCCCTGCGCCCAGAAAACGCTCCTCACCACGCTGCTCTCGTTGAGCTGAGCCACGGCCGGCGCCAGGGCTTCGCGGTCGAAGTCGGGGAGGAAGCAATCTATCATTTGTCTCATATTCCTAAATTTTTCTTGCAAAAATACAAATTATTTCTGGAACAAGAGAATGATTTAAGAAGTTTTTCGTAACTTTGCACGCAAATTACGATAGTCAGCTATGGTCAGCGAGAAGAAAGTGCTCATGGGAATGACCTGTTCCGAACTGAAAGAAGCAGTCCGGATGTTGGGTATGCCTGCCTTTACCGGTGGGCAGATTGCCCGTTGGCTCTACCAGCAGCACGTCGCCGACATCGACGCCATGACCAACATCTCGAAGCAGAACCGCGAGCGGCTGAAGGAGCACTACACCGTAGGGGCCATGGCCCCACTCGACTGCCAGCGCAGTCAGGACGGCACGGTGAAGTACCTGTTCCCCACGGCGGCGGGGAAGCTGGTCGAGACGGTGTTCATTCCCGACGGGGAGCGGGCCACGCTCTGCGTGTCGTGCCAGGTGGGCTGCAAGATGAACTGCCTCTTCTGCCAGACGGGCAAGCAGGGCTGGGAGGGCAACCTCACCGTGGGCGACATCCTGAACCAGATATACGCGCTGCCCGAACGCGAAGCGCTGACCAACGTCGTCTTCATGGGCCAGGGCGAGCCGATGGACAACCTCGACGCCGTGCTGCGTGCCACGGAGATCCTGACAGCCGACGACGGCTACGCCTGGAGTCCCAAGCGCATCACCGTGAGCAGTGTCGGCGTGAAGAACAAGCTGAAGCGCTTTCTCGACGAGAGCCAGTGCCACGTGGCCATCTCCATGCACTCGCCCCTGCACGAGCAGCGCCGCGAACTGATGCCTGCCGAAGGGCAGATGCCCATCGAGGAGGTCGTCGCGCTGCTCCGGCAGTACGACTTCACCCACCAGCGCCGCTGCTCGTTCGAGTACATCTGCTTCGGCGGACTGAACGACACGATGGTCCACGCCCGCGAGATTGTCAGGCTGACAGAAGGTCTGGAGTGCCGTGTCAACCTGATACGCTTCCACCCCATCCCCGGCGTCGACCTGCCCGCTGCCGACGAGCAGCGCATGGAGCGGCTGCGCGACTACCTGACGGCCCACGGCGTGTTCACCACCATCCGCGCCAGCCGCGGCCAGGACATCTTTGCCGCCTGCGGGCTGCTCAGCACAGCCCGGAAAGGCCTTAGCACCCAACAGACATAACCCATCACCTTATATATTATTATATGGAACAAGAAAGAAAACCCCGCGTAGCCATTACGCACGGCGACACCAACGGCGTCGGATACGAACTGATACTTAAAACCTTTGAAGACCCAGCGATGATGGAGCTGTGTACGCCCATCGTCTACGGTTCGCCGAAGGTGGCCACCTACCACCGGAAGGCACTGGGACTGGAGACGCCGTTCTCCGTCATCAGCCAGGCCAGCGAGGCCAAGGACAACCGGCTGAACATACTGACCACCTTCGAGGAAGAGATCAAGGTGGAGCTGGGACAGCCGTCGGAAGAGGCCACCGAAGCAGCCCGCAAGGCGCTGAAGCGCGCCATGGTCGACGTACAGCAGGGCATGGCCGACGTGCTGGTGATGACGCCCGACAACCTGCCCGACTTCCTGTCGCGTGAGCCCGAGGTGCTGCGCATCAGGATTGCCGGCGACATGCGCGTCGCGCTGGTTACCAACCTGCTGGCCCTCAAGGACGTGCCTGAGGCCATCACGAAGCAGAAGATTGTAGACAAGTGCAAGATTATGTACACGAGCCTGCGCCGCGACCTGCGCATCTCGAGTCCGCGCATCGCCATCCTGGCCCTGAACCCACCCGTGGAGGGCAGCGAGACGCCCTGGGGCGAGGAGGAGAACGAGCTGATCATTCCCGCCATCGAGGAACTGGCACAAGCCGGCATCACGGCCTTCGGCCCCTACGCTGCCAACAGCTTCTTTGCCGGCGACTACACTAAGTTCGACGGCGTGCTGGCCATGTACCACGACCAGGGCATGATGCCGCTCAAGACGCTGACCGACGATGAAGGAATCAGCCTGATAACCGGCATGCCCTTCGTCTGCACAAGTCCTGAGACGGGCGTCGGCTACGACATCGCCGGAAAGGGCTGTGCCGACGAGACGGCCTTCCGCCACGCCATCTTCCTCGGCATCGACACCTTCCGCAACCGTCTGAACTTCGACGAGCCCATGAGCAACCCGCTGCCCAAGCTCTATAAGGAGAAGCGCGACGACAGCGAGAAGGTGCGCTTCGCCATGCCGAAACCCAAAGAACCCCAAAACGAGGCTGCTGAGAAACAATGAAGAGTTCGGAACTGCAAAGCATTAAACAGCGGTATAACATCGTAGGCAACTGCGACGCGCTGAACCACGTGCTTGACGTCGCCCTGCAGGTGGCGCCGACCGACCTCAGCGTGCTCATCGTCGGCGAGAGCGGCGTCGGCAAGGAGATTATACCGCGCGTCATACACGACAACTCGCCACGCCGCCGCGAGAAATACTTTGCCATCAACTGTGGTGCCATCCCCGAGGGCACCATCGACTCTGAACTCTTCGGCCACGTCAAGGGTTCCTACACCGGTGCTATCAACGACTCGCCCGGCTACTTTGGCGTGGCCAACAAGGGCACACTCTTCCTCGACGAGGTGGGCGAGCTGCCGCTGGCCACCCAGGCGCGGCTGCTGCGCGTGCTCGAGAGCGGCGAGTACATTCCCGTAGGCGGCACGGAGACGCGCAAGACCAACGTGCGCATCGTCGCCGCCACGAACGTCAACATCCAGAAAGCCATCAGCGAGGGGCGCTTCCGCGAGGACCTCTTCTACCGTCTTAACTCCATACCCCTGCAGATGCCGCCCCTCCGCGAGCGCGGCGAGGACGTGGTGCTGCTGTTCCGCCTCTTTGCCATGCAAATGGCCGAGAAGTACAAGATGGACCGCGTGGTGCTCACCGACGAGGCCAAGCAGCTGCTCATGCGCTACAAGTGGCCGGGCAACGTGCGCCAGCTGAAGAACATCACCGAGCAGATCTCCGTGCTCAGCAAGGAGCGCACCATCACCGCTGAGGTTCTGGCCATGTTTATTCCCCAGGACCGCGAGAGCACACAGCTGGCCACCATCCCACGCGACGGCGGCAACGACCACTCGTTTGAGAACGAGCGCGAGATTCTGTACAAGATCCTCTTCGAGCTGCGCGGCAACGTCAACGACATGCGGCGCGAGATGAGCGAACTGAAGAAGCAGATAGACGACGTGCAGACGGGCCATCCAAAGCTGCACGACCAGTTTACCACCACCCTACCCTCGGCACCTGCCGCCTACAACGTGAAACAGCCGGCCTTCAACGAGCCTGAAGACGCCATCGCCGAGGAATACATTGAACCCGAAAAGGAACCCGAAAACCTGAACTTAAACGACCTCGAAAGACAAATGCTGGAAAAAGCTCTGGAACGGAACAACGGCAACCGCAAGAAAGCCGCACAGGAACTGGGTATCAGCGACCGTACGCTCTACCGCCGACTGAAGCAGTTCGGACTGGCCCTCGTGGCCTGCCTGTTGCTCATCTCGTGCTCCATCAGTTATAAGTTCAACGGCGCGAGCATTGACTACTCAAAGACAAAGACCATCCAGATAGCCGAGTTCCCCATCCGCTCAAGCTACGTCTGGGCGCCCATGGGCGGCATCTTCAACAACGAGCTGAAGGACCAGTTTGCCAACCACACCAAACTGATACAGGTGAAGCGTAACGGCGACCTGAAACTGGAGGGCGAAATCACGCGCTACGACCAGCGCAACAAGTCGGTCAGCAGCGAGGGCTACTCTGCAATGACGGAGCTGTCGATTACCGTGAACGTGCGCTTCACCAACACCAAGAAGCACGACGAAGACTTCGAGCGCTCGTTCACCGGCCAGGCTTCGTTTGACACCACACAGTCGCTGAACTCCGTACAGGAGCAGCTGGTAACCGAGATCATCAAGAACATCTGCGACCAGATATTCAATGCCACCGTGGCTAACTGGTAAAGTGATAAGTGAAGTATGGATATAGCAGAGCTCATAAAACACCCAGAACAACTCGACAGAGACACGCTCTACGAGTTGCGCTCGATGCTGGCCCTATACCCGTATTTCCAGACGGCAAGGCTGCTCATGCTGCAGAACCTTTACCTGCTGCACGACGCGTCGTTCGACGAAGAGCTGCGGCGCGCCGCCATATACATCACCGACCGCAAGGTGCTCTTCAAGATGATTGAGGAAGCCCACTACCAACTGCGGGCCCCACAGCCCCAGGCCAAGAAGGCCGAAACGGGCCAGGACCGCGAAGACCGCGAAGACCGCACCATCTCGCTCATCGACACATTCCTCGACTCCATACCTCAGGAGGAGAAAGCCGAGTCAGGCAAGCCCAAGCGCAAGCCGACACCCGCCGACGCCGCCGTCGACTACGTGGCCTACCTGCTGGAGAACGAGGCTGAAGAGCCCACCGAGGAGGCCCCGAAACTCATCGGCCAGAACCTCATCGATACATTCATAAATAATGACAAAGGCAAGATTGTATTGAACGAGACCCCCGAGTTCACACCCGAGGTTGAAAACGAGACGAAAGACGAGGACAAAGACCCCGAAGAAGGGTATTTTACCGAGACTTTGGCCCGAATTTACATAAAACAGGGCAGATATTCGAAGGCACTTGAAATTATTCAGCGATTAAGTTTGCAATATCCGAAAAAAAATGCTTACTTTGCAGACCAAATACGTTTCTTACAGAAATTGATTATAAACAACAACAAAAATAAAAGGTAAAAAAAATGTACACGTTACTTATCATTCTTATCGTGATTGCAGCCGTGCTCATGATTGGCATCGTGCTCATCCAAGAGTCTAAGGGAGGTGGTTTGGCATCAAACTTCTCTTCCTACAACCAGATTGGCGGTGTCCGCAAGACCACCGACTTCATCGAGAAGACCACATGGGGCCTGGCTGTGGCCATGGTGGTCATCAGCATCTTCTGTGCATACGTAGCACCCCAGGCTTCGACAGACGGTTCCGTCATGGAGGGCATTGAAAACCCGACGGCCAACCCCAACAACCTGCCTGGCTTCGGTGCCAGCCAGCAGAAGAGCGCAGCCCCTGCCCAGCAGAAGGCTCCGGCTCAGCAGGCTCCGGCCGCTCCCGCTAAGAAAGCTGAATAAGGCTCCAGAACGCTGAACAAGACTTCAGGTGCTGAAGATACTTTCCACAATCATCCTGTCACTGGCCACGGCGACAACCGTCGCGGCTGGTGACAGGTTTTCGTGTCTGCCCCACCCCATCCTCGGCGGCGAACTCAGCAACTCGGCAGCCACGTCAGTTGCCGATATCGAAGAGGTGCTGCCGCGCATGCGCACCCTGGGGCTGAACACCGTTCTCGTGCCGGCTTACTGGGAACTCATGGAGCCGACCGAGGGCAACTTCGACTTCACGCTCATCGACCGCACCATCGACGTGGCCCGCCAGCAGCAGCTGCGCATCGTCTTTCTGTGGTTTGGCGCATGGAAGAACTCCATGTCGTGCTACGCTCCCGGCTGGCTGAAGCAGGACACGAAGCGGTTTCCGCGGGCAATGACAGCCGACGGCAAGCCGTTAGAGATAGCCTCGTGCTTCAGCGACAACGTGCTGCAGGCCGACCTCAAGGCCTTCTCGGCCCTGATGAAGCACATCGGCCAGAAAGACCCGCAGCGCGAGGTGGTGGTCATGATGCAGATTGAGAACGAGATAGGCATGCTCGAATCGGCCCGCGACCATTCGCCCCTGGCCGAGAAAGCCTACAGCGAGGCGCGCTGGGCTCAGCGCTACGGCACTGACGACTATGCCGACGAGAAGTTCATGGCCCTCAGCTACGCCCGCTACGTTGAGCACCTGGCCAAGGCGGAACGCCAGATTCACGACATGCCGCTCTACGTCAACGCCGCCATGAACAGCCGCGGGCGCCGCCCTGGCGAATATCCGTCGGCAGGGCCGCTGGCCCACCTGGCCGACTTCTGGCACGAGGGCGCCCCAAGCATCGACCTGCTGGCACCCGACATCTACGACACGGGATTCAAGTCGTGGGCGGCCCAATACGCCATGCCCGCACGGCCGCAGGACGGCGGCAAGGTGGCGAACCGCCTATTCATACCCGAGAGCCGCTGCTGCGAGAACAGCGGTGTGCGCGCCCTCTACGCCTTCGGCGAGCACCAGGCCCTCGGCTTCAGCCCCTTTGCCATTGACCAGGCAGCACCCGCCGAGACGGCATCGGTGACCGAAGCCTACAACCTGATACGCCAGGTGTACGCACTCACCTCGCGCCAGAAGCCGCTCACCACCTACGGTCTGCTCTTCGACGGCGATGACCGTGAGCGCACCATCGACGACGAGGGCGTAACGATAACCTGCCGCCACTACTTCACCCTACCCTGGGACCCACGTGCCACCAACGGTACGACGTGGCCTGAGGGCGGCGCCATGCTCATCCGGCTTGGGAAGTACGACTATCTGCTGGCCGGCAGCGGCGTGGTGGCCGACTTCAAGACGCGCGACGAGAAGCGCTACGAGTCGCTCCGCGAGGGGAACAGCACGAAGAAGCAGCTTGGCGAGGACGGCTTTGCCGAGGCCGGCGGCTCGCTGCAGGCAGTGCCCTCAGTGAGCTTCAAGGGCCGTCGGCTCGGCCTGCTCTCGGTCGACGAGGTGGAAGTCGGCCCTGACGGCAGCATGCGCTTCCTCCGCCGCAACAACGGCGACCAGACCCACCAGGGGCGCCACGCCCGTATCAGCGTCGGCGAATGGAAGCTGCTGCACATCAGGCTCTACGACTACTAATCCGTGGGCAACAAGCCCACCGAACAGGCTACCACGCAGTCTCACGCTTTCCGGCCATGAACAGGCGGGCAGCGACAGGCGTTTGGGCAGCGGTGATGTCGGCAGTCTGAACCACGCGCTGGTTGCCCTCGATGCCAAACTGCACCACGGCAGCGTCGTCCCTGACCTCGATGGTGACAGGAGCACCCATGACGAGCGGCAGGTTCACGTCGCCATGACCGGCTGGGAATCCGCAGAGCACGGGGATGTTGTAGTCCTTCAGCAGCTCGTGGAGCATAGCTTCCACGCTCTCGTAGGTGAACTCCGTGCCGCAGTCGGTAAACTCGCCCAGGATGACACCCTTGCAACGGTCGAGCACGCCGTTCATCTGGAGGATACGCATCTGGCGGTCAATGTTATGCATCGACTCCTCCACCTCCTCAACAAACAAGATCAAGTCTTTGCCCTTCGTGGCATCGGCCTGCGAGCCAAGGTTCGGCGCAAACGTACAGAGATTGCCGCCCACCAGCACGCCGCTGGCCTTGCCAGCGATATTCTGTTTGTGGGCCGGCAGCACGTAATTGGGCAACTGGCCCAGCAGCAAGTCGCGCATCAGCGTGCTCGTCTCGTCGGTGCCACCCTTGGCCAGGAACGAGCTCATGGTGCCGTGGACGCTCATCACGCCGGCCCGGTTCCAGAGTCCGTGGAGCGTCGAGATGTCGCTGAATCCCACCAGCCACTTCGGGCTGGCCTTCAGCTCGGCCAGCGTCAGCTGGTCAATCAGCTGAATGGTGCCGTAGCCGCCGCGGTTGCAGACGATGCCCTTTATCGACGGGTCGTTGAGCGCCCAGCGAATGTCGCTGACGCGCTCGGCCACCGTGCCGGCATATCGGCCGTCAACCAGTTTACCGACGTTCGGCCCAATGACGGGCTCCAGTCCCCAGCTGCGCAGCACGTCGGCCGTCTTCTCGACGTTCTCCATCGGCGTGAAGTACGACGGCGAGATAAGCGCCACCTTGTCGCCCGCTTTCAGATAGTCAGGCTTTACGCAATTGATTACAACCGGCTGCTGCGGAGCCGGGCTTACGGTTTCGTCATCATCGCTGCTGCACGATAAGAGTACCGTCTGGCCGCTGAGTGTAAGTAGCGCGGCCAACGGCCAAATTTTCATCTGTTTCATTACTGATAGTCTCTGATTTTTCTCAAATTGCTGCTACGACCTCAATCTCGACCAACGCGCCTTTGGGCAGCGTTTTGACGGCAACGGCCGAGCGTGCGGGATATGGCTCGGCGAAGCGCTCGGCTTTGCCGCTTTGCCCTGCAAAGAACTCGGCATAGACCTCGTTCATGGCAGCGAAGTCAGCCATATCGGCCATGAACACGGTGGTCTTGATGACATTGCTCATGCTGAGGCCAGCCTCACGCAGGACGGCCTGGACGTTACTCAGCGACTGGCGCGTCTGTTCCTTGATGCCGCCCTCAACGAAAGCGCCCGTTGCAGGGTCAATGGGAAGCTGACCTGACGTATAAACGAGATTACTCACTTGGATGGCCTGACTGTAGGGGCCGATGGCAGCAGGTGCTGCACTGGTGTTGATTACTTGTTTCATTTTGTTTATCTATTAAAAATTGATATTGCACAAGGCGTTTACGTCTGATTATGTATTTCGATGTTACTGCGCCCCTCGCCGCGCTTCACCACCTTGATCTTGGTGGGAATGCGCTCCTCGAGCTCCTCGCGGTGAGAGATGATACCCACGCGGCGGTTGGTCTGCCCGGCTATCTCCTGCAGCTTCTCGAGCGTCGACATCACGGAGTCGAGGCTTCGCTCGTCGAGCGTGCCGAAGCCCTCGTCGATGAAGAGGATGTTGACGTTCATGTCTGGACGGTTCAGCGACGAGAGGGCCAGCGAGAGGGCCAGCGAGATCATGAAGCGCTCGCCGCCGGAGAGTACCGTGACGCTGCGCACCTGATTCTTGTTATAGCGGTCGAGCACAAGGATTGACAGCTGTTCGTTGTCCTCGCTGCAGGTCAGGCGGTAGCGGTCGGTAATCTGCTCCAGATAGATGTTGGCATTGTTGAGCAGGGGGCGCAGGATGTAGGTCTGCACCAACGTACGGAAGCGCGTGCCGCCAAAGATTCTGTTCAGCGCGTCCCAACGGGCAAATCGCTGCCTGGCCTTTTCGAGTTCAGCCTCAATGGCTTTCAGCTTCCTGATGTTGGCCTGGTGGGTCTCGAGAAGGCTCTTAGCCGTTGCCATTTTCGAGATGATGTCGTCGCGAAGCCTGAGGGTTTCCTTCCGCTTCTCCTCGAGCGTGTCCTTGTCAGGCAGCTCCGAACGGTCATTGATTCCGAGCGCCGAGAGTGCCTCAGCAATCAGCCGCTGACTGGCGTTGATGGCATCGACACGCGACTTCAGCTGGGCGTCCGTGTCAGCTGTGTAGCGACGGGCCGTTGCCACCTGGGGTTCCTGCGCTATAAGGGCCTGCAACAGCTGCTCGGTCTTGCCCGACGACTGGTAATAGTCAGCGAGCGACTGGCCTGAGGTGGCCACCACGGCTTGGCAGTCCTTGATTTTCGACACGAGCGAAGTGACCCTGCCGAGCAGGCCGGTCCACTCGGCATTGATGTTGCCACAGGCATAAGCCTTGGGGGCAGCCGTGGCCTTCCAATCAGGACATGCAGCCAGGATCTGCCGGCTGTATTGGCCAAGCGTCTGAAGCAGCGTGCCCGTCTTTTCGAGACTGGCCTGGCCTTCGCTCAGCCGCTTGCGCTGCTCCACGTATGCTGCGGCATCGTCCCTGAGCTGCCTGCGCAGGGTTTCCACGTCGTTCTGCCAATCGTCGCGATAGTCTTTGAGCAGCAAGCTGATGTCGGCCGTCATGGCCTCAGTCGCCCTGGCCAACTCCCGCTGCTCGTCCGTGATGCGCGCGATGGCATCGGCGTTGGCTTTCAGCCGCGCTTCTGCCTCCAGCTTCGCCCTGTCGGCCTCTGACTTACGGGTGTCGTAGGGCTGCTTGGCCTTCGTCAGCGCGTTGATTTCGGCTTGCAGCGTCTCGGCCTCGCCTTGCGCTGCCTCCAGTTTCGTGATGGCGGCCGCCAGCCGTCCTACAGCCTCGGCTATCTGTCGAGTCAAGTCGTCTTGGGGTTGGAGCCCCAGCGCCCGCGCCTGCCTGTCAGTCGCGGTCTGTGCCTGTTCTATCTTCTTCCTGTAGGCCTCGAGACGCTCGGCGTGGCCCTTGTGGGTTCCTACGAGTTGCTTCTGACTGCCCAGGGCCTGGTCGCGCGATTTCTCAGCCCGTTCCAGGGCCTCCTTGGCTTGACGCTGTTCCTCTTCGAGGGGAGTCAGCATGTTTCTGAAATCATCGTCCAGATGGATGTGGTCGATGGGCTGACCACAAAGCGGGCAGTGCGCCGTATGCTCGTCATAGAGCCGGTGGCGCAGTTCCCTGATTTTGTCTTCCAGGCTCATCTGCATGGTATTCAGCCGCTGTCCGGCCTTGTCGGCCTCCTGCTTCTTAGCCTGATATTCCGCGTCTGCCTTTTGGCTGACTTTCTGCAGTTTCGTCAGCTCAGTCTCTTCAGACTGAAGCCTTGCCTGGAGCGCCCGACATTCCTCTATCAAGGGCTTCAGGTTGTCAATATTACCCTGCAGGTCGTTCAGCGCCAGCTTCCGTGCGTTTTGCTGCTTCAGTTCTTCGTTGACGGCCTGAGGGTTCAGCGCCGTGCGCTTCTTGGTCAGCAGGTCAATCTGGCCCTGCTTTTCCAGCACGGCCCTGTTCGCCTCCTGCGCCAGGATGCCGGCTTCCGACGCAGCCTTCACGAGTACGCCGGTCTTGTCGGTTTCTTGTTTCAGCAGTGCTGACAGCTGGCCCGACCTGCCGACCTTTTCGAGATATTGGCTAATCTTCAGGTCAGCCTCGCCGGCCTTGGTGAAAAGCGCGTCAAAACGGGAACGACGGCCCAGCCATTCGGCTATCTCGCTGACAGCCTTTTCCTGCGATTTCAGCTTGAGCAGCCTGTCGGAAATGTCGGCTGTAAGCAAGCCGAACGTCTCAGCCTGCCGTCCGAGCGCCGTCTTGGCATTCAGCTCATCGCGACGGGCCTTTTGGAGTTCGGCTAACTGGTGGCGCTGGGTCGTGGTGGCGTCCCAGTCGGTAACGAGCGCCTTGCACAGCCGGTATTCCGCTCCGGCCATCCTGGCCTCAATCTCATGTTTCCGTTGGCAGGCCTCTGCCTGCGCCTTTTCGTTGGTCAAGACCGTTTCTATCAGTTTCAAGGTCTTTTCTGCCGTATTGACTTCCTTGTCGAGCAGGTCTTTCTGCTGCTGGGCGGCCTCCTGCTCCTTCGTCATCTGCGCCACCTGCTCGTCGGTCAGCGTGTGGGGCTTCTCCGTGTCGTATTGCGTCTGCACCTGGCCCAGGGCGTCCTTGGCCTTCGTCCACAGACTCTTGATTGCCTCGCCGTAGGCCGTGAAGTGCTGGGTGTTGGTGAGCTGCTCCAGAATGTCCTCGCGCTCCTTCTTGTCGCCGGTGAGGAAGTTGGCAAACTGCCCCTGAGCGAGCATGGCCATGCGGCCGAACTGCTGGAAGTCGAGCCCTACGGCAGCGAGTATGGTCTGCTCAACGCTGTCTCTGGTCCAGTCAGCGTCGCCAATACGGATTTCCCAGACGGGCGACTTGTGCTTCAGCGGCCGCAGGCCGGTAGCCTTGTCTTTGCGGCCGAGCTTGATGCCCAGTGTCAGGCGGGCGCGGTAGGTCTGGCCATCGTTGCCCTCAAACACCACCTCGCTGTAGCTGTCGTCCTTCTCTGAGATTCCCAGGCGCGTGTATTGCTCGATGCTGGCCACGCGGATGCTTTCGCCCTCGGCGTCGGTGTATTCGTTTCTCGTGACATTGGCCACATCGGCCAGACGTGGCGTCTTGCGATAAAGGGCCATTGAGATGCCGTCGAGAATGACGCTCTTGCCTGCGCCGGTATCGCCCGAAATCAGGAAGATAGAGGCAGGACAGCCCGTGACGGCATCGTTCAGCCCGTGCTCGAAGTCGATGTCGGCCCGCTCAATGGAGGCGATATTGCGTAGGTGCAGCTCTTTCAGTTTCATGCTTCGGCAGTCGGTTTCTTCTGGCGGTCCTTGTTTTCCTTCATTTCACGCATCAGCAGCATCTCGGCCCTGACCTCCTCGAAGGCCTGGCGCACATCTTCTATGTCCAGACCGGGGTACTGGTCTCGCGTGCGCTCGATAAACTGCATGGGGTCGGTCATCTGCTGCAGCTCGGCCACCTCGAACACCAGTTTCTTCGGCTCCTGCTGCCGGTCTTCGTCCTGCCCTGTCCACAGCGGCTTGGGGTTATATCGCCACTCGTCATGGTAGGGCTGGAGGGCATCGTAGACCATCTGACTGAAATTGGAGGGCAGGTTGGCACCGTAGTCAAAGCGGAAACGGATGTAGCCACGCTGACCCTCACTGACGAAGCGGCTCATGGCCTCGATGGCCTCATCGGCCGAGGTGAACGAGGAGCCATCGAGCGGCAGGACATAGAAATGGCGGAGCTCATCGACGCGCAGCTGGGTAATGCTGACCTTGCCCCCGTGGCCCGCCAGCTCAACCAGACTGACTGTATGGGGGTAGTTCTCGTCACAGCTCACGTGCAGGGCACTGCCGGAGTATCTGACCACGGGCGAGCGATATTCGGCCGTCGCCGCCATACAGTCATCCTGGTGGCCGATGGTCTGGGGCTTGTGGATATGACCCAGGGCGAGATAATCGAAGCCATTGCCAAAGGAGCTGGCATCCTGAGTCTTCAGCTTGCCGATCTCAAAGTCGTGGCCAGTGGCGTCAACGCCGGTCACAGCCTGGTGGGCCATGACGACGACGGGCAAGCCTCGGTCATTGTCTTCGGCCACCCTGTCGAGGATAGCCTGAATCGTCTGTCGGCGCTCACCTGTCATGTACGGCAAGGCCACGATGTAGCCACTCTCGAGCTTGATGATGTACTGATCCTGCCATGACGTGCCGTCAGGCGAAAGAAGACAATTAAAGGCCGGCGGCGTGCCGACCAGATAGGTGTTGGCCAGCTGCCAGACGGCATTGTCGGCCTGGATGCGCGAGGCTGAGTCGTGGTTGCCCGCCGTGATGACAATGGCCATCTGGGGACAGGCGCTATGCAGCCCTACGAAATAGTCGGTAAACGCCTTCTTCACTGCCGCCGACGGCTGCTGGATGTCAAACACGTCGCCGCTGACAAGCAACGCATCAGGGCGCTCCTTCCGGCACCATTGCTCGAGTTGCCGGAAGAAGCGCCCATGCTCGTCGCTTCGGTCATAGTTTTGGTAGATAACCTGTCCCAGATGCAGGTCGGCTGTATGCAGTATCTTCATCGCGCTGTAAATTGTGTGACAAAGATAGCAATAATTCGCCACAACGCTGCATCATATAACATTTATTAAGCTGAAATGACGTTTTTCAACGTCGCCGTAAAGCCCGAGGCGCATCCATTCATAAAGGCCAAAATAGGTAGTCCAACAGCACAGGAATAAACTTTTTCGCAAAAAATCGGCCAAATGTTTGGCGGTTCGGAAGAAAATGACTACCTTTGCACCCGCAATTCAGATGGTGCCCGTAGTTCAGTTGGTTAGAGCGTCAGATTGTGGTTCTGAATGTCGACGGTTCGAGTCCGT
>CAMOKH010000088.1 GCA_946617675.1 uncultured Prevotellaceae bacterium
GTTGATGTCTGTGGTTCATTGTTCTGTGGTTTTAATTATTCGTAATTTCTGCCTGCAAATTTACAACTTTTTCTGCACACTACAAAGAAAAAGGCGAAAAAAGATTGCGCCCCTGCGTTGTATTATATGAATAATAGCACCAATGATACGATTGCCATTAAAATATTCGGCTTTTTGTTTGGTTATATCGTTGGAATTGTTTATTTTTGCACCCGAAATGCTTGTTTTTCTATTAACAACTTAAAACTATTAGCAACAATGAAGAAGACATTATTCAGCATTGCCATCGTGGCAGCAGGACTGCTCGTGGCATCGTGTGGAAACAAGAGTGCCAACGCCCAGGCAGAGGCAAGTGACGAACAGCAGACCGAAGAGGCCGCCCCCGCTGAGGCCGCTCCCGCTGAGGCTGCCGCCACCGTAGAGAGTGAGCTCTTCACGCTTGCCGTTCCGGCTGGCTTGAAGTACAACGAGGACGCCAGTTCGTCGACCTCCGTCACCCTGGATGCTCCCGACTATGGCCAGTTTGAGAGCATTGTCATTTACCTGAACAAGGAAGAAACGAGCGCCGAAAAGCTGCGTGACACCTACTTCGGCGATGGAGCCGGTAAGGAGAAGGCAGCCGATGTCACCATTGGCAGTCAGACTTTCAAGCAGCTCTACTATATTGACAGCGCCGACAACAACAGCGACCTGTTTAGCGAGGCCAACGGTGGCGTGCTCGTAGTGAGCCTGTCGAAGAACGTGCCCGTCGATGCTGAAGTCCTGAAGCCCCTCATCGAGGGTATAAAGTTCAAGTAAGCCCAGTGGATGTCAATTCGCGGAATATATGAGAAAGATTCTGCTTTGTCTTGCAACCGCAGCGCTTGCTGCCGTCGCCCTGTCGTCGTGTGGTGGAAAGGGCAGTGCAGCGCCCGCCGGCGATAGTCCGGCCGATGCCGTTGTGCCTGATGGCTTCAAGACCCATGAGTTCGCCTACTATACGATCAGCGTGCCCGAGGAGTTCACAACCTCCGGCGAGTCTGATTATGGTGGGACAACCACTGTACGGTTCGATTCGGGTGCGACGCTGAAACTCGATGACGGCACCGAGACTTCAAGCTCTGCCACCATCGACTGCGGTTCCATGAGCGATGGCGCCAAGCCAGCTCAGATTAAGGAGACGGCTTCGACGATGAAAGCATCGCAGGAAGCCGCCGGCGAGACCTGCGACGAGCCCGTCATCAACGGCAACACCATCTTGATGCGTCACTACCATGACATCGGTGATGGTCAGAAGGGCATCACCTGGCGCTGGTGGATTGTCAGCGAGAGTGGTGTGAACGTCTCAGGCAACATCTTCTACCCCGAGGCGCAGGCCAAGTCTTATGACGGTGTGGCTCAGAAGATTGTGAAGTCCATCAAGATTAAGTAATTCGGAAATCTGTAACATCAATTTTTACCTCGGTGCCCGTTCGTCCTTTGCGGCGTACGGGCACTTCGGTTTGCTCAGCTTCTGCCATTTGGCAGAAATCTGTAATTTTTACAGCCAGTTTTGCGGCGGGAATAAAAATATTTTCGTACCTTTGCACCAAAACTTAAAACTACTAAAATGAAAAGTACTAATATCTGTGTGACATTCGTGACGTTGGCACTGAGCCTTGCGGCCCAGGCAGCCGACGTGAAGACGGTAGGCAACAGCGTGACCATCACCCCCGACGGCGGGCAGGCACGCACCGTGTGCCTCCAGGTGATTAACGACCACATTATCCGCGTGCGTGCCACGTCGAAGGCCCAGCTGCCCGAGAAGCAGCCGAGCCTGATGATCGTGCCGCAGAAGGCTCCCGCCAAGGGCAGCTACAGCGTCAGCGACGAGGGCCAGACGGTCGTGGTGAAGGCCCGCGGCGTGAAGGCCGTGGTCAGCAAGCAGAGCGGCGAGGTGACGTTCTACGACGCCAGCGGTCGCCAGCTGCTGAAGGAGGCCAAGGGCGGCAAGCTGTTCAAGGACTTCACCGTGCCTGAGCGCGAGTACGGCCTGAAGGGCGGCGCGCCGCTCACCGACGAGATGAAGCACGGCCTGCAGTGGCAGATGAAGTTCGACTCGCCGGCCGACGAGGCCTTCTACGGACTGGGCCAGCACCAGTCAGAGGAGCTCAACATGAAGGGCAAGAACGAGGACCTCTTCCAGTATAACACCAAGGTGTCGATACCCTTCGTCGTGTCCAGCAAGAACTACGGTCTGCTGTGGGACTCCTACAGCTACTGCCGCTTCGGCAAGCCCGAGGAATACCTGCAGCTGAACCGCGCCTTCACCCTCTACGACAGGCAGGGACGTAAGGGCCACCTGACGGGCATCTATACCGACAAGGACGGCCGCCGGCTGGTGCGCCAGGAGGACAGCATCTACTACGAGTACGGCTACCCCGCCACCTCGGAGATAGCCCGGAAGACCGACAACGGCGGCATCAAGAACCTGCCGCAGGGCTTCAACCTGCAGGGGGCTACGGTGGTCTACGAAGGGTTCATTGAGAGCCTCCCCCTAACCCCCTCCAACTGGAGGGGGGAACCTGTCGCAGCACAAGCCTCCACCAGTGGGGGGAGGTTGGAGGGGGCCTCGCTTTACCAGTTCATCCTCTACTACTCGGGCTACATCAAGGTCTACATTGACGGCCGCGAGGTGGTGCCCGAGCGCTGGCGCACGGCCTGGAACCCCAATGCCTACAAGTTTGAGGTCACGCTCGAGAAGAAGCACCGCGCCCAGCTGCGCATAGAGTGGCAGCCCGACGGCGGCGAGGCCTACTGCGGACTGCGCGTGGCCGCTCCCCGCTCTGACGAGGAGCGCGGACAGCTGAGCATCTGGAGCGAGATGGCCCGCGACATGGACTACTACTTCATCAGCGGCGATAACCTCGACCAGGTCATCAGTGGCTACCGCACGCTGACGGGCCGCGCCTCGCTCTACCCCAAGTGGGTGCTGGGCTTCTGGCAGAGCCGCGAGCGCTACAAGTCGGCCAAGGAGATAGAGGAGACGCTCGCCGAGTTCCGCCAGCGCCAGATACCCATCGACAACATCGTGCAGGACTGGAACTACTGGAAGCTCGACTCATGGGGCAGCCACCAGTTTGAGGCGTCGCGCTATCCCAACCCGCAGGCCATGCTCGACTCGGTACACCAGATGCACGGCCGGTTCATGATCTCCGTCTGGCCGAAGTTCTACGACAGCGTAGACAACTACAAGGCGCTCGACGGGAAGGGCTGGATGTACCGCCAGGCCATCGAGGACGACATCCACGACTGGCTGGGCTTCCGTGGCTCGTTCTACGACGCCTACGACCCCAACGCCCGCAAACTCTTCTGGAAGCAGATGGACGAGAATCTCTATACTAAATATAAATATGGTATCGACGCCTGGTGGATGGACGCCTCGGAGCCTAACGTGCGCGACTGCACGCCGATGTGGTATCGCAAGGCTCTCTGCGGACCCACGGCCCTGGGCACCTCGACGGAGTACTTCAACGCCTACTCGACGGTGAACGCTGACGCCATCTACAACGGTCAGCGCTCGGTGTGGAAAGGAAAGAAGAACGAGCCGCGCGTATTCCTGCTCACCCGCAGCGGCTTTGCCGGCGAGCAGCGCTACTCGACGGCCACCTGGAGCGGCGACATCGGCACACGCTGGGAGGACATGCGCGCCCAGATGACGGCCGGACTGAACTACTCGCTCTCGGGTGTGCCCTTCTGGGGCATGGACCAGGGCGGCTTCTGCGTGGAGAACCGCTACGTCGCCGCCCAGCAGCTCTACGACAAGACGGGCCAGGAGAACGAGGACCTGCGCGAGTGGCGCGAGCTGCAGACGCGCTGGAACCAGTTCGGCGCCTTCATCCCGCTGTTCCGCAGTCACGGTCAGTGGCCGCTGCGCGAAATCTGGAACATCGCGCCCGACAATCATCCCGCCTACCGCTCGTTTGTCTACTACGACCGCCTGCGCTATCAGCTCATGCCTTATCTCTACTCGATGGCAGGCTGGGCCCACTTCCGCGACTACACGCTGATGCGCGCCCTGGTGATGGACTTCGGCAGCGACGCCCAGGTGCTCGACATCAAGGACCAGTGGATGTTCGGACCGGCTCTGATGGCCTGCCCCGTGGGCTACTACAAGGCCCGCAACCGCTCGGTCTACTTCCCCAGCCAGTGTGGCTGGTACGACCTCTATACGGGTGAGCACCTGCAGGGCGGCCAGCGCTTGGTCGTCTCGGCACCCTACGAGCAGATTCCCGTCTTCGTCCGCGAGGGAGCCATCATCCCCTTCGGTCCCGAGATGCAGTGGAGCGACGAGAAGCCGGCCGAGCTCATCAACCTCTACGTCTTTGCCGGCCAGAACGGTGAGTTCCAGCTCTACGAGGACGAGGGCACCAACTACAACTACGAGCGCGGCCAGTGGGCCACTATCGACATCAGCTACGACGACCAGTCGCGCACCGTCACCTTCGGCGCCCGCAAGGGCTCCTTCCCGGGTATGCTCAAGCAGCGCCGCTTCAACGTCGTGCTCGTTACGAAGGACGCCCCGAAGCCGCTCGACCTCGACAGCCCCGAGGGACAGATGGTCAACTATAACGGTAAGGCCGTCAGTGTTCAGTTGTAGAAGGTAGCCGCCTTATATCGAAAAAGACCGGATTTATTTGGCGATTTCGAGAAAAGTTCCTATATTTGCAGCAAACTTCCAAAGGTTAAGATATATGCAAGCAATACAAACGACAGAGAATGTACAGCTGACGCTGCCAAATGCCGACTTGAGTTTCCTTCGAACCATATCGAGGAAGATGGGCTGGTCGCTGAAACGGCAGCGCAAAAGCGGTATAGAGAAAGGACTGGAGGACATCCGCAAAGGCAACGTCTTTCACGCTAAGAATTCTGAAGATCTAATCAAGCAAATTTTGGGCTAAGATATGTATGAGGTTATCTATACCGGCCAATTCAAGAAATCACTAAGACTGTGCGTTCGTCGTGGCCTTGATATTCAGGCATTTAAGCAACAACGGAACCGCCGCTCCCTGAGTGTTATTGCAAGGGAGCGGCGTTTTTTTTTGCTCTTAGGGGTTGGGAATCTGACCGTGAGATTGTCTTATAGATAAAAGGCCAAAACAAGAGGAATGCCGAAGAGAGACGAAACGGTGGCGGCGTTATACCGTCAGCACTATGGGGAACTGCTGCGTCGGGCCTGTATTCTGCTGCACGACGAGGAGGACGCCCGCGATGCCGTGAGCGACGTGATGACGCGGATGGTCTGGTCGCCAGTGTCAAACACCTAAGACTATGGCTGGGTCGATATTGAGTTTCTTGCTGAGTTCTCTGCCGATTTTCAAAGAGGGCTCACTTTTGCCGTTCATGATTTCACTCACACGGGCGGTGCTGAGCCCAAGCATTTCGGCAAGCTTGGTTTGATTGATTCCCATCTCGTAAAGACGAAGCTTGATTATGTCTATCAGCGAAGGCTTGCCAATAGGATAGTGAATATCTTCGTACTCCTCTACCATATCTGAAATCATATCAAGTTCCAGATAGTTCCTGTCATCTGTCGGAGTGTTGTCATTCACCAAGGGGAGCAGTTCGTCTATTCTTTTAAGTGCTGCACGATAGGCAGCTTCGTTCTTAATCTGTGCCATGTCCTAAATATTTTGAATGTCCTTAATTGTGTCGTACTCTTTGTGTGTTCCTACAAAACGGATGTATATGGTTTTAGGGGTGAACTGGATTACCACTACCAGCCGATAGTCATTGCCTTTGACATTGAACACATAATGTTGATTGCCTACTGCATCAACGCTATTAAAAGACTTCTTGATATCGGCAAAACATGTCCACTCGGACTTCTTCGCTTTTACATACCATTCTTCCAAGGCTGTTTTCGACTGGGGCTCTTTTGAATAGTATTCAACGAGAGTACTTCTTGATATAATCCTCATGACGGTTGAAATTTTGCTGCAAATTTAATGCTTTTATTTAGAATCTCCAAACTTTATTCGGAATTTCTTAAAACCAAGGAGGGCATGGAGCATAATCATACTTGAGATTTCAAGCAACAGAGGATGTACAGCTGACGTTGCTTAATGCCGACTTGAGTTTCCTTCGAACCATATTGGGGAAGATGGGGTGGTCGCTAAAATTCTTTGATATTGCAGTGAATTGTAGATAAGTTACCCGGAATGTAAGTGGGAGTTATCCGGCCGGGTAACTCCCATTTTGCTATGCCCTGACTGAAAGCTGTACTGCGAAGTAATAGAATGAAACTAAACCTCTGAAAGGAGCATTCACTGCTGCTTTCAGAGGTTGTCCGGACTTACTTTACTAATTTTACTAACTATTCCTAAAGCTTATTTCTTCCCGTAGACCGCCTTGACGATGTGCCACTGGCGGTGTACGTCGGCACAGTCCATGTGGTTGGGGGCCATCGCGTCGTACAAGTTGCCGAAAGCCGTGCCCTTGGCCTTCTCGGCCCTTGCCCACTGGCGCAGCTCGCTGTCGGTGAAGTGCTTCTTCGGCAGGCTGCGCACCACCTCATAGTTACTGATGGCGAGCTCGCGCATCAGGGCCTCGGCACGGCTGATGTCCTTTTGCGGCGTTTCCACGCTGGCATAGATGTAGCACTTGTAGCCCGGCTTCACCCGGCTCCGCTCCAGTTCGTTGCGCACGCTGTAGCCGTAGGAGGTCTTCTCCCAGCTGGTCACCGAGCAGTGCATCCAGTCGCCGGGCGTGGCCTTGCCGTTCTTGATGTAGAGCTGGCCGTTGCCCGGCAGGAGCAGCGTCTGCACGCGGGGCACGTTGCCCTCGACGCCGGCGGGGATGGTGACGGGCGTGGTGACGAGGTTCACCACCATGCGCTCGCCCTCTATCTTCAGGTTGCTGCCGTGGGCATAGCCCTCGACGGTGGTCTTTCCAGCTTTCTTTATTTCAATCTTCTTCAGGTCGCTGCTGGTCAGCCGGGGCAGGTTGTTCTGGTCGAAGGCCACGCCGTTGAGCTGCATCACGGGGTGCCCCCTGCTGTCGTTGAATGACCAGCAGAAGTTCTGCTCTTCGATAAACGACTTGCCGTCTTGCTCTATCCACACGCCCTCGCCAAGGTTGACGACATAGCTATTGTAGATACGCTTGCCTATTTTCCGGTTGGCCTTGTATTCCACGAGAGGCCGGGGCTTCGCTGTCGCTTCTTTGTCTGCCGAGGATTGGTCTCCGGCGGCAGGAAGCGGCGTCTCGGCGAAGGCTACTATGGCCATGGCGGCCACGGGGATGATGAACGCAGCACGAAGCATGCGCCACGGGGTTGATTTCTGTTTGTACATCATGTTGATTCGTTGTTTTAGTGAACCGCGATTCAGGGTATTGGCAAATGGCTGCAGACGATTGCCAACGGCCTTCCTCACGAGCAGTAATTGATATTGTTTGGCATCGATGCCTTGCAGGATGACGGCCTCGTCGGCCTCATATTCGTGGATGGCCCGCAGTTCGCGCCCCAGGAGCCAGGCGAAGGGGTTGAACCACTGGAGCGCTTCTGTGGCCATGATGAGCACGACGTCGTAGGAGTGGCCCAGCCGGGCGTGAGCCTGCTCATGCGTCAGTATCAGCCTGCGGTGGTGCTCGTAGTCGTCGAGGCTCATCACGATGTAGTGCATAAAACTGAAAGGGGCCACGTTGCTTCCTTTTATGATAACGGTGTTGCCCTGTCCGTCGCTGCACCTCATGCTGCCCCGCAGGCCACGGGCTAACCTGACGCCGTGACAGACGAAGCGGAGCACGACGACCAGCAGCCCTGACAGGTAGACCATGAGCAAGACCTGCTCTTTGGTAAAGGGAACGCTGACGAAACGTGACTCATGGCCAGAGAGCACGGCTTGGCCGTCGGCTGTTTGTTCTGGGGCCACTGATGCGGGCGAGTACGCCTGCGTTTCCGTATCTTGCAGCATGGGCTCCCAGTATTGCTCCAGGGTGACGGGTGTGGGCCGCTCTGTCGTGATGTGAACTGCGGGCAATGCCATCGACACCAGCATGATGACGACGAGCACCACGCGGTTGAAGCGGTGGAAGGTCTCACTGCTCAGAAAGACGGAAAAGCCGCCATAGAGCAGCGTGAGCAGCAGCGCTGATTTCAGTACGTAGTACACCATTGTATCTTCATTTCCGGGTTCATACTTGTATCTGAGGCAGGCTTGTCGTCGGGCGAAATCATGCTGAGAATCTCCTGCAGCTCGGCCTCGCTCAGCTCCTCGCTCTGCACGAAGAAGGAGAGCATCTTCTTTACCGACGAGCCGAAGAGATTGTCCTTCACGTCGCGCAGCACCTGCGTCACGTACTTCTCGCGGGTGAGCAGCGGTGAGTAGACGAACGTCCTGCCACTGCCTCCCAGCCGGCGGTGCTCCACGAAGCCCTTTGCCTCCAGTATCTTCAGGAAGGTACCGACGGTGGTGTAGGCCGGTTGCGGTTCGGGGTACTGCCCTACAAGGTCTTTCACCGTGAGTCCCTGCGAGTGGTCCCACAGCAGGTTCATCAGCTCCGTCTCGGCATGTGTCAGTGGTTTCAGCTCTTTTGTCTGTGCCATAGTCTTTATCGGTTTTCTGTTTTTCGACGCTGCAAAATTAGGAAAAACCGGGCGTTGGGCAAGCAGGTCGCCTCTCTATCTGCTGGTTTCCATTCTCTTTTTAACATTTATGTTTAGTTATTAGCCTGGCATTATTAGTTGTTAACCCGGCATGAGGCATGGGCCGCCGCGACTGCGCTCCATGCTTTTTTAGCATTTTTTGCACTTTCTCAACATAACATTTGCCTCTGGCATGCGTAATATAAATGTATGACACGCTCAGAGTTTGAACGAATAGCCCCACAACTGCGGACACTGATGCTGCAGACAGCACTGGACTTCTTCGGCCGTCAGGACGATGCCGAGGACGTGACCCAGGACGGGATGCTGCAGTTGTGGCGCTACTGCGAGCAGATCGACGGCTGCCGGAACGTGACGGGACTGGCCGTGCGCGTGGCGAAGAACTGCTGCGTGAGCCACCATCGGCGGCAGCGTACAGAGGCTGTCTACGAGGCGCTGAAACATTCCGCCGGCGAGGACTATTCGCCGCAGCAGCTACTGGAGGCCGACGAGGCACAGCGGATGATAGACGAGGTGCTGGCCCGGCTGAAGCCGCGAGAACGCGAGCTGTTCGAGATGCGCCGCATTGAGGGCCTCTCAACCAAGCAGATTGCAGAGCAGACGGGCATCCCGGAGCGCTCGGTGTCGGCTATGGTGTCGGCCGCGCGAAAGAAAGTGTTTACGGAACTGATAAAGCGAATGAAGCAATGACAGACAAAGAGATTCAGCAACTGACAGACCGCTATCTGGAGGGCAGCACCTCGCCCGACGAGGAACTGCTGCTGGCCCGCGAACTGCAGCGGCCAGACATCAGCGAAGAGTGGCAGGCCGTACGCCTGATGCTGGGCGAACTGGCTCTGGGCGAGGCGGAATACGACGCGATGATGGACCGCCGGAAGCCGTCCGTCCACCGTCGCCCAGCCCCGCGCCGCCGCTGGTGGTGGGTGGCGGCGGCCGCCTGTGCCGTAGCGCTGCTGTCGCTACATACTATATATAATTATAAGGAGCAGGCAGCTGAACGCCCCGTTGTGGCACAGCAGCAGACGGTGCACCGTGACACCTTGGTGAAAATCGAGGAAAAGGTACCGACGCCAACGGTGGCTGAGAAAAAGCCCGTCGTGGTAAAGCCGTCTCCTCGCCCGACCCCAGCCACTGCCACCGGAGACCTCGCCGCCTGCATCGCCCGCCTGGAAGCTGAGATGGAGAACATCGACGACAGCGTCAGCGCCGCCCAGGTGGAACAGCTCATCGCCGCCGACGTCCGTCTGCAACAGCTGGTCCTACGCATCGTGGGCAAACAGACGGAACAGGCCTTGAACGAAACCCTGAACGACAGTACTGCCGGCTATGTCAGTTTCTGAAATGACGGAATAAACGGATTGTTAAACCGACTACGAATAGAACGAATAAAACCAATGATTATGAGACGACAACTTTTGACCTTAGCACTCCTGCTGACGCCCGCCGCCATCACGGTGCTGAACGCCCAGGAGAACAAGCATGCCCAAGCCATGCACACAGCCTTCATTGAGACGATACACGGCAAATTTCCGAAGAACATTGAAGCCAAGTTGACGAGCATGAACGAAGACTCGCTCAC
>CAMOKH010000089.1 GCA_946617675.1 uncultured Prevotellaceae bacterium
CCTACAAAATAGCCTCCGACCTGCTTACGGGAGTGGCTCGCGAACAGAGTTACTTAGCAACCATCCTCTCATGGGCTGCTCGCAAGGAAGGAATTAAAGATGTAAGCGAGTATTTGTCGAAGCACAAAGATGACATAAATGCATCTAAGCTATGGGCTTATTTTTCGGCTATTATAACATGGGTGCGCACCACCTTTCCTATTTACCGTAAAGAAATGAAAGGCTTAGACTGGGGATTGCTTTACGACACTTACCACGAACAGATTTACGACACCGATGTACTGGAGAAGCGTGTTCATGAACTGATGGAGGACGATGAGATTGAACGCAAGGCTGGAATTTATAAATATGTTCTCAGCGGCGACCTCCGCGACCTGTGTTTCCGCCTCTTTGACAAGAAGATGAAGCGTCAGGCTTACGAGCGTCAGGGCGGCATCTGTCCTGACTGTGGGAAACACTTTGAGTTGGAAGAAATGGAGGCTGACCATATTAAGCCTTGGGCTTTAGGCGGCACGACAACTGCAGAGAATTGCGAAATGAGGTGCAAAGATTGTAATAGAAGAAAGGGAGCAAAATAAAAAGACCAAGATATGCAAGAGAAATGGAACCAGTTCGTATATGACCTATGCGAAGCTAAGAAGAGAGATGTTGATGAAGACATTTACCATTCGCTTATAGAAACACAAATGCAACTGCTGGGATGGGCTAAGTGGAAAGGCGATATTAGCCACAAGCCTAATATCCCAATAGGCAACAGCAAGTTTATTCAGCCGGACATTCTGATTAAACGCGACTATGAGGATCAGTTTGTCATCGAGGTAAAACGCCCAGTTCATACGCAGACAGAACGTGAGCGGGTGCAACTGGAATCGTATATGCGCCAACTGAAACTTGATGTAGGTATTTATATCGGTGAGCATATCGAGGTGTTCTACGATAAGCCCAAGAGCAAGGATGCCGTTTCGGTGTTGCGTATTCCATTGGAAATAGACAACAAACTTGGTGCTAAGTTTGTGGAGAAGTTCTCTAAAGAGTCTTTCACGAAGGATGGCATCGTGGAATTTTGTGAGGCGCGAATGGAAGAGATGAACCGTCAGGCCAATCTTAACAAAATAAAAGAAGGATTGATAGCCAATGCACAAGTGCAGATAACGGAGAGCCTGACGCCCTATCTGATGGAGAAATATGGTAGTACGTTTTCTGAGGCAGACATCAAGGAGATGCTTTCCCTGTTACATTTTTCCGCCTCACTAACAGACGCTCCCGCATTACCTGTACACAAGGACACTCCACCCGAACCAATCCAAACGTTGCCTACAGACGACACGAAAAAGCGAGTGTATGACCATACCGGCTATTCGCTCGAAGGTGGTGAGTTTGTGGGTAAGAACAAGTTCGTCTATAGGAAAGTTTCTCAAGGCTGTCAGACGGTTGGGCTATCATGTAGAAACTTCTCCGTCCACAGCATTAGGTGCGGAGGCATCAGGTAAAGATGAAGGTAAAAAAACAGAAACGAACCTGTTCCACATCTACGTTCGTGACAGCAAAGCCCATGCCATCTTCAACGAGACCGACCATTCGATGCGTATTCTTAAAGGTAGCCTGCTGCCGCAGAGCACCGTGCCGTCGTACCGTGACGGCGAAAAGCGTAACGCCGTTATCGCCGCCATGTCAAAACCAACGAAGGACGGTTTCTGGGAACTTCAGCACGACTACACGCTTAAAAGTCCCAGCACAGCTGCCAGTTACTGTGCTGGCCGCAGTTGCAACGGCTGGGATGAGTGGGTGAACGATGCCGGTCAGTCGCTGGACGAACTGTATAGGAGTGAGTGACTGACAAGAACATTATGCCGCTGAAGAGGATTTCGTACGCACTGTTTTACGGGTGCATATTTACAATTATTTTCTGATATTCTAAGAAAATTTACCGTCACTATCCTCCACTTCTGTAAGCCGCTGACGACGAGGTGGCTCCATGCAAGTGCAGGTAAAACAACTTGTTTTACCTGCACTTGGCCCGTGCAAACTCTTAGTTACCCGGCGGGTTGAGCAAGTAAAACAACTTGTTTTACATCGCCATCCCAGCGGTGGGTGATAGTGGAAGTGGATTTTTATCATCCACTTAACCTAACCTTAACACAATCAACGTGTTACACAGAAAAAGTGGAGGTGACGGCAAAAAACGCAAAAAGTAACCGAACAACATGGGCGATGCTTATCTGGCAAACGTCAACTATATCTATCCCAACTGTTGCAAGTTCCGCTTGTTCCATTTTTGGAATTGAGCAGGGACGTTATAACTTTCAGTTAGATGCAAAAATTGCAAAACATGAAACAACTTGTTTCTGGAATGACTTTCTCCCCTGGGCCGCCTGATTATGAAATAAACTTAAATATGGCGCACTATCCAGCCAAAGTGTCGCGTCGCATGGCGTAACAAGATTCGTGTAACCGTCTAATTGTCAGTCGGTTACCTCATCCGTCACCCGTCACCGTCATCCGTCACCCCGTAAGCGGCTGACAGTCAGATGGTTGCGGCTTAGTGACGGATGTGACGGGTATATTTCATACATTTTTATTTGCCGCATTCAATTTTTATTCGTAACTTTGGAGCCGAAAGGTGATTTCAACTCAATGAAACTGACGAAAAGAAGATATTTGAAGGGCTTTATCGTGGTGACGCTGCTGCTGGCCGCCGTGCGCTGGCTTTTCCCGGCTGTGGCTGAACCGAACGCGGCCGAACCGACCGTGGCTGAACAGACGGAGGACGAACAGGAGGCGGAGCAGGCCGCAGTGGATGAAGAGGCAATGGAGACTGACGTCCGGTCTGCACGCGAGGACAGGCGGTGGTGGGCTTCGCGGCCCCACCGCATACGGTCGGTGCCGAGCTACATCACGGCCTTCCCCGACACTAACGACCTGCAGCTGAGTGCTGCCAGGCGGTGGGGCGTGGAGCCGGTGAAGAACCGCGCCGACGCCGAGGCCCGCAAGCGTGAGCTGGTGTACATCGGCAGTTCGCCTTACTACGCCGTCGACTCGCTGCGCCTGAGCATACCTTACTTGGTGCCCAGGGCGGCCGTGCTGCTGAGCGACATCGGCCAGGCTTTCTTTGACTCCTTATATATAAAAGGAGTACCGCTGCACCGGCTGCTGGTGACGAGCGTGCTGCGCTCTGAGCAGGACGTGGCGCGGCTGCGGCAGTGGAACCGCAACGCCACCGAGAACTCGTGCCACCTCTACGGCACGACGTTCGACATCAGCTACGTGCGCTTCGAGACGGTGGAGCCGCCCGACGGGCCGATGCGCCGCCGCGTGAGCAACGACACGCTGAAGTACGTCCTGGCCGAGGTGCTGCGCGACATGCGCGAGCAGGGCCGCTGCTACATCAAGCACGAGGTGAAGCAGCCCTGCTTCCACATGACGGTGAGGTAGGCGACGAAATCAGGCATAAAAAGGAATGAAGATGAACAAGGACGAAAAACGCCAGCTGCGCCGGCAGCGCCTGATGCAGGACAAAGTCTACCAGGCGATGAACGGACTGACGCGCTACATGGACCGCTACTATCTGGACGCCATCATCGGCTTGGTGCCGGGGTGGGGCGACGTGGTGGCCTTGCTCAGCGTGGTGCCGTTTGTTTATTTCTCGGCACGTGTCATCAAGAGTGTGCCCCTGACGCTGGCCGTGCTGAACAATGGCCTGCGCGACGTGCTGTTGGGGTTGATACCCTTCTTCGTGGGCGACGTCATCGACTTCTTCCACCGGTCGAACACCAAGAACATGGCTATGGTGCAGGGCTTCGTCGACGGCGACGAGTCGATCGTCAAAGAGGTGAACCGCCGTGCCTGGCAGTCGGCCGTTGTGCTCGTCGTCCTGCTGTTGCTCATCGTGCTGGCCGTCTGGCTGCTGGTCAGCTTCGGCAGCTATCTCTACACGTCGGTGGCTTCCCTCTTCTGACGGGTCAGAGGGGGGACGGAAATGTTAAAATATTACTTTTTGGGCAAAATAACTGACAAATTGTTTGTCGGTTTCGCTTAAAAGTATTACTTTTGCAGCCGATTTAACGAAAACAACATGAAACAGAACTTAGTGAACATCCTGATTAACGCCATTATTATTCGACTGCCTGGAGCGGCCGGAAGTGATGAAGCGTGTATGTAGGTGTTCGGTTAAGAACAGTATAGCATTGAGCCTTTCTCACTTCCGGGTGTGAAAGGCTTTTTTGTTGTGGCTGCAGGAATCGTGAACAGTAAAAATGAAATAGTATAACGAAACTAATGTAAATTATGGAAAGGTTGTTTATTTTCGACACGACGCTTCGCGACGGCGAACAGGTGCCCGGATGCCAGCTGAACACCGTTGAGAAGATTCAGGTGGCCAAGGCCCTGGAGCAGTTGGGTGTCGATGTGATCGAAGCAGGATTCCCGGTGTCGAGCCCGGGTGACTTCAACTCAGTCATCGAAATCTCGAAGGCCGTCACGTGGCCCGTCATCTGTGCGCTGACGCGCGCCGTTGAGCACGACATCGACGTGGCCTTCGAAGCGCTGAAGTATGCCAAGCACAAGCGCATCCACACGGGTATCGGTACCAGCGACGAGCACATCAAGTACAAGTTCAACTCTACCCGCGAGGAGATCATTGAGCGCGCCGTGGCCGCCACGAAGTATGCCAAGCGCTACGTTGACGACGTGGAGTTCTACTGCGAGGACGCGGGGCGTACCGACAACGAGTATCTGGCCCGTGTGGTCGAAGCCGTTATCAAGGCCGGTGCCACGGTGGTGAACATTCCCGACACGACGGGCTACTGTCTGCCGCAGGAGTACTACGAGAAGATTAAGTACCTGCGCGACCATGTCGACGGCATCGACCGCGCTATCATCTCGACCCACTGTCACAATGACCTGGGCATGGCCACGGCCAACACGCTGAACGGCGTGATGGGCGGTGCGCGCCAGGTGGAGGTGACCATCAACGGCATCGGCGAGCGTGCCGGAAACTCGTCGCTCGAGGAGATTGCCATGATACTGAAATGCCATAGCGGACTTGGCATAGAGACGAACATCAACACCACGAAGATTTACCCCACGAGCCGCATGGTGTCGAGCCTGATGAACATGCCCGTACAGCCGAACAAGGCCATCGTGGGCCGCAATGCCTTTGCCCACAGCAGCGGCATCCACCAGGACGGCGTGCTGAAGAACGTCCACACCTACGAGATCATCGACCCCAAGGACGTCGGCATCGACGACAACTCAATAGTGCTCACCGCACGCTCAGGCCGTGCCGCCCTGAAGCACCGCCTCCACGTGAACGGCGTCGACGTGGACGAGAAGAAGCTCGACAAGATCTATGAGAAGTTCCTGCAGCTGGCCGACCAGAAGAAGGAGGTGGCCGATGCC
The DNA here is from genome assembly GCA_946617675.1 of uncultured Prevotellaceae bacterium. GTDB lineage: Bacteria > Bacteroidota > Bacteroidia > Bacteroidales > Bacteroidaceae > Prevotella. Next base: position 5,398 of record CAMOKH010000089.1, read on the forward strand.
GACGTGCTCATGCTCGCCGGGGCCGACACCGCCGACCAGCACGCCGTGCGGCTGGACTTCCTGCAGGTGACTACGGGCAAGGGCGTGAAGTCGGTGGCCTCGATAGGTCTCGACATCAGCGGCCAGAAGTTCGAGGCTGCCGCATCGGGCAACGGTCCCGTCGACGCGGCCATCAAGGCGCTGAAGCGCATCATCATGAAGCAGATGACGCTGAAGGAGTTTACCATCCAGGCCATATCGAAGGGCAGCGACGACGTGGGCAAGGTGCACATGCAGGTGGAGTACGACGGTCAGTTGTACTACGGCTTCGGTGCCGACACTGACATCGTGACCGCCTCAGTAGAGGCATATATTGACTGTATCAACAAGTTTAAGAAGGAATGAATACGCTATTTGACATAATCTGGGATAGTCACGTCGTGCAGCAGGTTGAGGACGGTCCCACACAGCTTTACATCGACCGCCTGTACTGCCACGAAGTGACGTCGCCCCAGGCTTTCGAGGGCCTCAGGGCCCGGGGGCTGAAGTGCTTCAGGCCCGAACGGATTGTCTGCATGCCCGACCATAACACACCGACGCACGACCAGGACAAGGAAATAGCCGACCCCGTGTCGAAGCAGCAGGTTGACACCCTGGAGCGCAACGCCCGTGAGTTCGGGCTGACGCACTACGGCATGTACAGCCCTGACAACGGCATCATCCACGTCGTGGGCCCCGAGAAGGGCCTGTCGCTGCCGGGCATGACCATCGTCTGCGGCGACAGCCACACGTCGACCCACGGCGCTATGGGCGCCGTAGCCTTCGGCATCGGCACCAGCGAGGTCGAGATGGTGATGGCCTCGCAGTGCATACTCCAGCAGAAGCCCCGCTCGATGCGCATCACCATCAACGGCCAGCTGCGCCAGGGCGTGACGGCGAAGGACGTCGCCCTCTACCTGATGGCCCAGCTGACGACCTCGGGCGCTACGGGCTATTTCATCGAGTATGCCGGCGACGTCGTCAGGCAGATGTCGATGGAGGGCCGCCTGACGCTCTGCAACCTCTCGATAGAGATGGGGTCGCGTGGCGGGTTCGTTGCTCCCGACGAGACGACCTTCGAATACATCAAAGGTCGGGACTATGCGCCCAAGGGCGAGCAGTGGGACAAGGCCGTGGCCTACTGGCGTACGCTGCGCAGCGACGACGACGCCGTGTTCGACAAGGAGCTCACGTTCGATGCTGCCGACATTGAGCCGCGCATCACCTACGGTACCAACCCCGGCATGGGCATCGGCATCACCGAGTGCATACCGGCCGAGGGTGGGGTAGGCTTTGAGAAGGCGCTGCAGTACATGCAGTTTGCGCCCGGGAGCCGGCTGCTGGGCACAAAGGTTGACTACGTCTTCCTCGGAGCGTGTACCAACGGCAGGATAGAGGACTTCCGCGCTTTCGCCAGCATCGTCGGCGGACGGCAGAAGGCTGAGGGCGTCACCGCATGGCTCGTGCCCGGATCGTGGGCCGTCGACAGGCAGATACGCGAGGAAGGGCTCGACAAGGTGCTCGAAGCCGCGGGCTTCGCCATCCGCCAGCCCGGCTGCTCGGCCTGTCTGGCCATGAACGACGACAAGGTGCCTGCCGGCTGTCTCTGCGTCTCAACGTCGAACCGCAACTTCGAGGGCCGTCAGGGGCCCGGGGCGCGCACCATCCTCGCCTCGCCGCTGACGGCTGCCGCCGCCGCTGTGACAGGCCGGATAACCGACCCAAGAGAGTTGTTAAGGTAAAAGTGAAAAGTGAATAGTGAATAATTTGCTACCGCGTTATGAAACAGAAATTTGACGTTATAACATCCACCTGCGTACCTCTGCCCTTGGAGAACGTGGATACCGACCAGATTATCCCCGCACGCTTCCTGAAAGCCACGACACGGGAGGAGCGCTTCTTCGGCGACAACCTGTTCCGCGACTGGCGCTACCGCCCCGATGGCACTGTGGTTGAGGATTTCGTACTCAACGACCCAGCCTACGGCGGCTGTATCCTCGTAGCGGGCCGCAACTTCGGTTCGGGCAGCAGCAGGGAGCACGCCGCCTGGGCCATTGCCGGCTATGGCTTCCGCGTGGTCATCTCGTCGGCCATTGCCGATATACACCGCAACAACGAACTCAACAACTTCGTGCTGCCCGTCGTCGTCAGCGACGCGTTCCTGCAGGAACTCTTCGCCAGCATCAAGGCCGACGCCAAGACTGAGGTGCGCGTTGACCTGCCTGCCCAGACGGTGACCAACCTGGCTACCGGCCACAGCGAGCACTTCGACATCAACGGCTACAAGAAGTACTGCCTAATGAACGGTCTCGACGACATCGACTTCCTTGTGCAGAACCATGACAAAACCATAGAGTGGGAACATGAAAACACGATATGTTGAAATACTCGACTCCACGCTTCGCGACGGCGAGCAGACCAACGGCGTCTCGTTCCTGCCGCACGAGAAGCTCATGATGGCCCGCATGCTGCTCGGCCAGCTCAACGTCGACCGCATCGAGGTGGGGTCGGCACGCGTCAGCGACGGCGAGCGCGAGGCCGTCGGCATGATTTGCCGTTATGCCCGGCAGGCCGGCCTGCTTGACCGCGTCGAGGTGCTCGGCTTCGTTGACGGTCAGCGGAGTGTCGACTGGATTGTCGGTTGCGGCGGTCGCACGATGAACCTGCTGGCCAAGGGCTCGCTGAAGCACTGTCGCCAGCAGCTGGGCAAGCAGCCCGACGAACACATCGACGACATTCGCCAGACCGTAAGCTATGCCCACCGGCAGGGACTGACCGTCAATCTCTACCTGGAAGACTGGTCGAACGGCATGAAGGATTCGCCGCAGTACGTCTACCAGCTCATGGACGCCCTCGTCGACAGCGGTATTCGCCGGTTTATGCTCCCTGACACGCTGGGCATCATGAACCCCCTGCAGGTCATAGAGTACTTCCGCAAGATGGTGAAGCGCTATCCCGATACGCACTTCGACTTCCACGCTCATAATGACTACGACCTGGCCGTGAGCAACTCGCTGGCTGCCGTGCTCAGCGGGGCACGCGGACTGCACGTGACGGTGAACGGACTGGGCGAACGCTGTGGCAATGCGCCACTCTCGAGCGTCCAGGTGATCCTGAAGGACCAGTTCCACGCCACTACCAGCATCCGTGAAGACCGGCTGAACGACATCAGCCGCATGGTGGAGAGCTACAGCGGCATCGCCGTTGCCCCCAACCAGCCCATCATCGGCGACAACGTCTTCACCCAGGTTGCCGGCGTCCACGCCGACGGCGACTCCAAGGACCGGCTCTACCAGAACGACCTCGTGCCTGAGCGCTTCGGGCGGCGTCGGGAGTACGCGCTCGGCAAGACGAGCGGTCGGGCCAACATCTCGAAGAACCTCGAGGAGCTGGGCCTTGAACTGACTCCCGAGCAGCAGCGCCGCGTCACAGAGCGCATCACCGAACTTGGCGACAAGAAGGAGATTGTTACCCAGGAAGACCTGCCCTACATCGTCAGCGACGTGCTGAAACACGACACGCCAGACGAGAACGTAAAGCTGGTAAGCTACGTCGTGTCAACGGCTTACGGCCTAAAACCTGGAGCAAACGTTAAGGTTGAGATCAACGGTCAGCAGTATGAAGCCGCCGCCACGGGCGATGGTCAGTACGACGCCTTTGTCAAGGCCCTGCGGTTCATCTACCGCAAGTATCTCGACCGCACGTTCCCGATTCTGGCCAACTACGCCGTCAGCATTCCTCCCGGCGGGCGCACCGACGCCTTGGTGCAGACGGTCATCACCTGGAACGACAACGGCCGCCTGCTGCGTACACGTGGGCTCGACGCCGACCAGACCGAGGCTGCCATCAAGGCCACCTTCAAGATGCTGAACATCATCGAGAACGAACAGGTGGAGAAGTTATAGATAGAAAACAGAAAACCCGAAATCAGTAAATAGAAAATGAAGTTAAGTATTGCAGTTTTGCCGGGCGACGGTATAGGCCCGGAGATTATGAAACAGGGCGTCGCCGTGCTCGATGCCATTGCCCAGAAGTGCGGCCATGAGTTTGTCTACGAAGAGGCTATCTGCGGCGCTCACGCCATCGAGGCCGTCGGCGACCCTTACCCCGACAGCACCCACGAGGTCTGCATGCGTGCCGACGCCGTGCTCTTTGCCGCCGTCGGCGATCTGAAGTACGACAACAACCCCACCGCGAAGGTGCGCCCCGAAACAGGCCTGCTGGCCATGCGCAAGCGGTTGGGCCTCTTTGCCAACGTCCGCCCCGTGGCCACCTTCGACTGTCTGCTCCACAAGTCGCCCCTGAAGGAGGACCTGTTGCGCGGGGCCGACTTTGTCGTCATCCGCGAGCTGACGGGCGGCATGTATTTCGGCGAGAAGTACCAGGATAACGACCGTGCCTACGATACCAACGTCTACACCCGTCCCGAGGTGGAGCGTATACTGCGCGTGGCCTTCGAGATGGCCATGACGCGCCGCCGCCACCTGACCGTCGTCGACAAGGCCAACGTGCTGGCCAGCAGCCGTCTGTGGCGCCAGATTGCCAAGGAGATGGAGCCGCTGTGGCCAGAGGTCAAAACCGACTACATGTTCATCGACAATGCCTCGATGCGTGTGCTCACGGAGCCCCGCTTCTTCGACGTCATCGTCACCGAGAATACTTTCGGCGACATCCTTACCGACGAGACGTCGTGCATCACCGGATCCATGGGACTGCAGCCCTCATCGTCGCTTGGCGAGCATACGCCGCTGTTCGAACCCGTTCATGGCTCGTGGCCCCAGGCTGCCGGTCAGAACCTGGCCAACCCCGTGGCTCAGATCCTGTCGGCGGCGATGCTGCTCGAGCACTTCGGCCTGACGGCCGAGGGCCGACTGGTCCGCGATGCTGTCGATGCCTCGCTGGCTGCCGGGGTGCGCACGCCTGAGATTCAGGTCGAGGGCGGTCAGCACTACGGCACGCGTGAGGTCGGCCAGTGGATAGCCGACTATATACGCAACAGCTGAGGCTGACATCGGCCAGAGTGCGATTTTTATGCTACGACCAAACTTTTCGGCAGGAAAGTTTGGTCGTTTCATTGTTTTTTGTTATATTTGCAAGCAGATTAGAGAAGACAACTGTTTATTCACCTTAATTAAATAAATAAGACTATGACGCATCAGTGGTTGCAAATCGGTGCCGTAATCCTCATCGTTATCATCGGCATTTTCATTTTCCGCAGCAAGTCGCAGTGATTTGCACTGCGGTTTCTTGGACGTTTCAGTAAAAAGCATTATCTTTGCAGAGTATTAATAAAAAAACCTAAGATTATGGATAAAACACCAACTCCCCACATAGGGGCAAAATTCGGCGAAATAGCCGAGACTGTAATAATGGCAGGCGACCCGCTGCGTGCCAAGTTTATGGCTGAGAAGTTCCTGGACGACCCGGTGCAGTTCAATAATGTCAGAGGCATGCTTGGATTTACGGGGACTCACCAGGGGAAGCGTGTGAGCGTGATGGGGCACGGAATGGGTATTCCGTCAATCGGCATCTACACCTACGAGCTCTTCAACTTCTACGGCGTCAAGACGATTATCCGTGTAGGCTCTGCCGGTTCCATTAACGAAGACCTCCACGTGGGCAACCTCGTGCTCGTCGAGGGAGCCTGCACGAACTCTAATTATGCCTCGCAGTATGAACTGCCGGGAACCTTTGCCCCCATTGCCGACTTCGGCCTGCTGCGCGGCGCTGCCGATGCCTGCGACCGCTTCGGCTATCGCTACAAGGTGGGCAACGTCCTGTCGTCGGACACGTTCTACACCGAGAACGCCCACAACGACAAGTGGATTAACATGGGTGTGCTGGCTGTCGAGATGGAGGCTTCGGCCCTCTATATGAATGCAGCGCGTAGCGGCAAGCGGGCGCTGACCATCCTGACCATCTCTGACCATATTCTGACGGGTGAGGCCACTACCGCCGAGGAGCGGCAAACCACTTTTACACACATGATGGACGTAGCATTCACGCTGGTATAGCTTATGAATAAAGAGGAGAAATTTGTCATTACCATCAGCCGACAGTTCGGCACTGGTGGTCACGAGATAGGCGCTGCGCTGGCTGAGCGTCTCGGTGTTAAGCTGCTCGACAAGCAGATACTCAACGAAGTGGCAAAGCGCATCAGCGCCGTTGAGGATGCCGTCGAGAAGATAGAGTCGCGCAATCCGCTTTGGCGCGACGACTTCACTAACTTCTACCGCACTTATATGGCAGGCGCCGAGTACAGCGGGGCCGAGCACGACCATACGAGCCACGAGCTGTTCAGGGCTCAGGCCGAGGCTATCAGAAAGATTGCTGCCGAGGAGTCGTGTGTCATCATCGGTCGTTGTGGCTTCGATATCTTCAGGAATCATCCTAATGCCCTGAAGATATTCATCCACTCGCCCCTCGACTGCCGTAAGCGCCGTATTGCCGAGAAGTACGACCTCAGCGAGCAGGACGCCGCGGCAATGATTGTCGACAACGACTATAGCCGCGAACTCTACACGAAGACGTTCACGGGGAGCGACTGGACCGACGCCCGCAACTACGACATCTCGCTCGATGTGCGTAAGTTCGGCGTCAACGGTGCCGTAGACTTCCTGATGAAGGCTATAGAAGGCTGACGTACAGCTGTTCGTACTGACGGGCCACCTTCAGGTAGTCATGGTGGCGCTTGACGTATTCCCTGCTTTGTAGTTTCAGGTGGGGAATACGTTTAGGATGTGTCACCAGCTGCTCCAGCTCCTCATAGACGCTCTCGTACGTCGGCTGCACGTTGATGATGGGGCGCAGTTCGTCTTCGTTGATGATGGCGTAGTTCTCAGGCTCGCCGCCGCCGATGCAGATGATGCCTTTCGACATGGCAAGCAGCGGATTCATCGACGGGGTGTAGCTGTAGAGCTGGTCGAGTATGGCGTCGGAGCCCTCCATCAGCTGTTGGTACTCGGCGAAGGGGACGCCCTCGGCCACGACGAGCTTCATGCGGTGGGGATATTTCCTGTGCACGTCCTGGGCGGCCTTGAGCATGATGTCGGTACCCTTGTACTGACTGCGCCCGCGGCTGATGCCGATAAACACCGTCACCTTCGACCGCTTGCACTGATCGGCCGAGTATGTAACGGGCAACTTGATGGGAAACGGGATGAACCGTGTCTTCCCGGGAAAGTAGGGCCTGTAGCAGACGTCGTACTCGTAGAGTCCGGTGACGATGGCATCGCAGTCGTCGGCAATGAGCTTGTTGAGTTGCTCCTTGGCGGTGCCCAGCCAGTCGCGCTGCTCTTTCACCGCAGCCTCGTCGGTGCGTACCTGGTCGCCGATGTTGAAGTCGCTGTAGCGTAGCGGCTTCTTTTCCGTACACGTGTGTACCCAGTACCAGTCCATGCCGAAGGCACCGAGCACGACGCGCTTGTTGTGGCGGCGCAGGTAGCGGTAGATGGGCAGCAGGCGCTCGGCGCTGAGTTCGGCGAAGATGGGGTTGATGAGCTGCACCACGTCGTAGCCGCGCATTCGTGGCAGTGCCGTGGCCAGCCGCATTGCCAGCCGCAGGGCGCCAAGTCGTCCTGCCGGTCGGGCGAGGTCGATGTCGCGGGGGTAGTCTTTCCAGAAGTCACCGTTTGAGGCCACGGTGACGTTGTGACCCAACTGTCGCAGCCCTTCAGCCAGCGTCCAGTGTACATTGCTGTATTCGCCTAATAGTAGTATTTTCATCGTTCCGGTTTGATGACTGGTAGTACGTTCATAAGCAGCGACAGCCCCGCCTGGCTGTTGGTGAGCCTGCGGAACCACTTATACTTTGTCGTATAGTCGCGGTCGGGTAGGGGGAAGAGCCCCTTCCGCCTCAGGAGGTCAAGCTTGCGGTCGAGGTAGTGCCGGCTCCGTGTCTGCATGATGACGTTGTAGATATAGTCCATCGTGAGCTGTGCCACGCGCCGCTGCATGGCCTGCCGCTCGCTGGGGGGCATTGTGTCGCTGAGCCGATTGAGCCGGCAGATGACGGCCATCTTGTCGTTCAGCCGTCTGACGGTTGAACGGATGTCGGTGGACGTGGTAATCGACAGCGGGCGGTGCCTGTAGTAATAGGCCTTGGCCTCAGTAGAGCAGACGCTCTCGGCCCTGAGCAGGAGCAGTGGCGTGAACTCCTCGTCCTCATGACTGATGCCCGGCGTGAAGCGCAGCGTGCCCAGGGCGCGGCGGCTGATGAGCATGCAGCAGGCCGAGGCCTGCAGGTTCTGGTGCATCAGGTAGTCGGTGCCGCCCACGACGTCGCCGTCGGCGAAGTCGGCGGTTGGTGGCTCGTCGTCATCGTCGTTGAAGTCGAACATGACCACGTCGGGCTTCTGGTATCTGACGATGTCGAGGCAGTGCTCATACGAGGCCTGCAGAAGGTAGTCGTCGGCGTCGACAAACTGCAGGTAGCGGCCAGTGGCCACCTGTATGCCCCGGTTACGTGCGCGACTGAGTCCGCCGTTGGGCTGCCTGACATAGACGATGTCGTCGAGGTATTGTGTCAACTGTCGCAGCGGGCTCTCCTTTGAGCCGTCGTCAACGACGATGATCTCGCGCTCGCTGCTGCCCAACGACAGTGCCAGGATGCTGTCGATACACTGTCGCAGCATGGTGACGGGTAGGTCGTAATAGGCAATGATGAAGCTTACGAGCGGCTGGGTTTCTTGAAGTGATGTAGTATTCGGCTGATCTTGCATAAATTGTTGATTCCAAATATGTTGAGTGTTATAGCTTTTAGCTTTTGTCTGACGCTGCCGACGGGTTTCACCCGTCTGTAAGGCAGCTTTGGCGCGTCGCCGGTCATTTCGCAGACGTCGGTCTGGATGTTGACCAGGTGCATGTAGTAGCGGTCGTCCATGGGCATGCCGGCGGCGAGGTGGGCGTCGAGCAGCTGCCGCAGTTCGTTGCCGCTGGCCGTAGCGGTGATGCCCTGCGGGTTCCAGCAGTAGTAGTAGAGTCCGCGCCGGGTGGTCGCCACACGCCGTGCGTGCTTCAGCAGTCGGGGCAGGGTGTAGGTATCCTCGAACACGCGGCCTTCGGGGAAGCGTATGCCGTCGAAGAGTGTGCGGCGGAACACCTTGTTGCAGGCGTAGGTGTGCAGATAGGCTTTGGTGTCGGTCCAGTAGTCGCCAGGATTGCCGTATGTCCGGGTGCTGAAACTGAGCTGCGACTGGTGGCGGGCGCCGTGGTGGAGGCTCATGGGGTACTCGGTCATGTCGGCATCGCTCTCGGCCGTATCGGCCATGACGGCCTCCAGTGTGCCGGGAGCAATGTAGTCATCGCTGTCGATGAAGGTGACGTAGTCGCCACGGGCCGCGTCGAGTCCGGTGTTGCGGGCCTTGCTCAGCCCGCCGTTGGGCTGGTGGATGACGCTGATGCGGTCGTCGCTTTCAGCCCAGCGGTCGCACCTCTGGGGGCAGTCGTCAGGCGAGCCGTCGTCGACGAGCAGCACCTCGAAGTCGGCGAACGACTGGCTGACGACGCTCTCGAGACAGCGGTCGAGTGTGGCTGCCACGCGGTAGACGGGAATGATGATACTCAGTTTCACGGCACAAAAGTACGAAAAATATTTGCAAATGAATAATAAAAGCAGTAATTTTGCGTTTGGAAAATAGAAAAACATGGAAGAGAAGGTCTCCGACAGCTATAGCCATGTACTGAAGTACACTGGTATTTTCGGTGGCGTGCAAGGTTTGAACATCGTGGTCGGCCTTGTGCGTAATATGCTTGTGGCAAGGCTGTTGGGCCCTAACGGCATGGGACTGGTCTCGCTGCTGAACTCCACCGTGAACTTCGTCTCGCAGGCCACCAACCTCGGCATCTCGTTCACGGCGGTGAAGCACGTCTCAGAACTCTTCGACCGTGGCGACGAGGCGGCCATTGCCCATTTCGTCAAGGTGGTGCGGGCCTGGTCGCTGCTCACGGCCGTGCTCGGCATGCTCGTCTGCGTGCTGGCCGGACCGGCACTGAGCAACTTCACCTTTGCCTGGGGCGACCATTCGCTGCACTTCATCCTGCTGTCGCCTGCCGTCGCCCTGCTGGCCGTCACGGGGGGCGAGATGGCTATACTGAAGGGAGCCCGGCAGCTTCGCCCCCTGGCCGTCATCCAGGTCTACACCGTCCTGGCGGCGCTGGTCGTCTCGATACCTCTATACTACTTCTTCGGCCAGAGGGCCATCGTGCCCGTCATCGTGCTCATGGCCTTGGTCTCTATGCTGCTCACCATCCGCTATTCCTACCGGCTGTACCCGTTGCGCCTAAGTGGCGGCTGCGGCCTCCTCGGCGAGGGCATAGGCATGGTGAAGCTCGGCATGGCCTTCGTCGTCGCCGGCATCCTGGGCAGTGGGGCCGAGATGCTGATACGCTCCTACCTGAACGTCAGCAGCGGCGACCTCGACGTCGTCGGTCTCTACAACGCCGGCTTCGTGCTCACCATCACCTACGCCGGCATGGTGTTCTCGGCTATGGAGACCGACTACTTCCCGCGGCTGTCGTCGTGTAGCGGCGTTGCCGACACCAACCTGACGGTGAACCGCCAGATAGAGGTGTCGCTGCTTATCGTCTCGCCTATGCTGGCTGTGCTGATTATCAGTCTGCCGGTGCTCATTCCCATCCTCTATTCGTCGAAGTTCCTGCCCATCGTCGAAATGGCTCAGGTGGCCGTCTTCTCCATGTACCTGAAGGCGGTCTCGCTGCCCATTTCCTACATCACGCTGGCCAAGGGCGACTCTGTAGGCTATATGGTGCTCGAGGGCATCTACGACGTGCTGCTGGTGGTGCTTATCGTGACGGGCTATCGCTATTGGGGACTGTTCGGCACGGGCGTGGCACTGTCAGTCAGCTATTTGCTTGACATCCTGATGGTCAGTGCCTACGTTTACCTGCGCTACGGCTACCGGCCGTCGGCTCCCGTGCTCTACTACGCCCTGCTACAGTTCTCGCTGGGCGTGGCGGCATACACCGTTACGTTTGTCGACAATGCCGTTATCTACTGGACGCTCGGTGTGCTCATCTGCATGGTCAGCCTGCTCGTCTCTGTCTATATCCTCCACCAGAAGACTTCGCTCTGGGCCTCGCTCATGGCGAAGCTGAAGAAAGTCGTCCGTCGTCATGGCTAAAGTCTCCGTCCTCGTCGCCGTCTATAATGCCGAGCCGTTCCTGCCGCAGTGCCTCGACTCGTTGCTGGCCCAAACGCTCGCCGACATTCAGGTTATCTGTATCGACGACGCCTCGACCGACGGCTCACTGCAGGTGCTCAACGACTATGCTCGCCGCGACAGCAGGATTGAGGTGGTCAGTTTAGACGTGAACGGTGGTCAGGCTCATGCACGGAATGTGGGCCTACAGCTGGCACGGGGTGGGGTGGTGTGTATGGTCGATGCCGACGACTGGCTTTCACGCGATGCCCTTCAGCGGCTCTACGAGGCTTTCGACGAGACGACAGACTGCGTGCTGCTGGAGCTTAGGAAGGTCTATCCTGACGGGCGCGAAGAGCGTTACCCGATGGCCGACTTCTCGACGCTGACGGGGCAGGAAGCCTTTCGGCTAAGTCTGACGTGGCAGATTCATGGCCTCTACGGCGTACGCCTTGCCATCCATCGCCAGCATCCTTACGATGAGACGTGCCGGGCGTATAGCGACGACAATACGACGCGCATCCATTACCTCTGTTCGCGCCGGGTAGGCCGTTGCAGCGGTGTCTACTATTACCGTCAGCACAGTGCGTCGGTGACTCACAGCGTCAGTCCGCGCCGCTTCGACTACCTGACTGCCAACGAGAGCATGCGCCGCCAGATGACGGAGCTGAATGTCGGGAAGACGCTGCTCGACCTCTACGAGAACCATCGCTGGCTGAACCTCGTCGACGTCTATATGTTCTACCATGTCCATGGTCGCCAGCTCGCCGCAGCCGACCGTCGCTACGGCCTTAGCCTGCTGCACCGCGCATGGGCGACCATCGACCGCCAATCTTTGCTGAGCGCGACGACGTCGAAGTTCGGCTATCGTCCCTGCCCTTCGTTCCGCCTCTTCCGTCTTCAGGAGTGGTTCTATTTCACGCTTCGCGGGCTCTTGGGGCGCAACCGTCATTAGAAAACCTTTCATAAAAACATGCACATTTGTTTTGCGGATTCAAAAATAGTTCGTATATTTGCACGGTGAATCCAGACAAAACGCAGAGAACGATGGAAGATACAAAAGGAAAATACCTCAACCCGAAGGCCGACCTGACCTTCAAGAAGATCTTCGGTGAGCACGAGGACCTGGTCATGAGCCTGCTCAATGCCCTGCTGCCCCTCGACGAGGGTAAACAGATAGAACATGTGGAGTATCTCACGCCTGAGATGGTGCCCGAGAACCCCGGGAAGAAGAACAGCATCGTCGACGTACGCTGCAAAGAGACGGGCGGGCGCCATTTCATCGTGGAGATGCAGATGAACTGGAATAACGAGTTCCAGCAGCGCGTCATTCTCAATGCTTCGAAGGCTGTGATAAAGCAGCTGAAGGGTAGCGAGGACTACTCGCTGCTGCAGCCTGTCTATGCACTGAACCTCATCAACGACGTGGGCTTCGACGCAGGACCTGACGAGTTCTACCACGACTATGCCATCGTGAACGTGGAGCATAGCGACCGCATCATTGAGGGTCTCCGCTTTGTATTCGTTGAGCTGCCCAAGTTCAAACCGCAGAACATAGCCGAACGCAAGATGATGGTGCTGTGGTTGCGCTTCCTCACCGAGATAGACCGTGACACGGAGACGGTCCCGCAGGAGCTGTTAGAGAATCCAGACACGAGCAAGGCGCTGAAAATCCTGGAGAAGTCAGCCTACAACGAAGAAGACCTGAGAGCCTACGAGTACTATTGGGATGCCGTGTACAACGAGCGCGGTGCCATTCGGCACGGTTATAAACAGGGAATGGAACGTGGTATGGCTCAGGGTATGGCTCAGGGTATGGCTCAGGGTATGGCTCAGGGTATAGAAGATACCAAGCGTGACAATGCTCGCCGCATGAAGGACGATAACATGCCCGTGGAGCTAATCGCAAAATATACAGGGTTGACGGTCGAGGCCATCAACAGCCTCTGACTCCTAAGAGAACCGATAATATAAATGTGTAACCCATAATTGACATCAGTATGTCAATGGTACGCTGACCATTACTAAAGCACAGCTAAAAGCGAAGGCTTTGGACATAACGGTAGAACAAGGGAAGTTATATCGTTAATGGCGTAAAGGTCGTGGTACGGTAGTAAACTGACTTTGTACCATCTAATAATACGACGATGCCTGTTGATTCTTGTCAACAGGCATCTACTCTTGGATACAATACGTAAGCTGGCTTTCACGCCAAAAGATCCTGCACTTCCTGCACTTGAACATCTAACGGACTGACGGACAGACGGTTGGTGACCTCGACTACGCGAAAAACCTGCACTGAACCTGCACTGGAAGTTGCACTGAGGATGGACGGGGGATTCGAACCCCGCAGATTGGAGGCGGCAAAAGAGTGTTCCCACGGCCTGGGACATTTGTCCCAGGCCGTGGGAACGTCTGAAAGGAGCCGGTTTTCTGGCCCTAAACTGCCAGCCAACTCGGACGCTGGCTCAGTGCAGGTTGCAGTGCAGGTTAAGTGCAGGTCCTGGTGACCATAACCTTCTGATAATGAGGGGTCAGTGCAGGAAGTGCAGCTATTTTCTGAGTGCGAGGTTGTAGTTGTAGTAGGCCTTGTTGCCGGTGACGTCCTGGATGACGCGGATGAATGGCGGGAAGTTGACGTCCTCGACGTCGGCGATGCCCTTGGTCTCGAGGATGACGAGCCCCTGAAGGGGGCCGCGGTAGGTGTCGAGCTCGAAGTGCTGGCCGCGCCAGATGAAACTCTGGCGGAGCTTGCTGATAGGCTGGCGATAGGGGTCGGCCTGCTGCAGGAGCGACTCGTAGAGGGCATTCTCCACCTGGCGCTCGGTCTCAATCTGTTCGCCGGGGGCGGTGCGCTTCTTGGTGTTGTGGACGTTGACCACCTTGCCGTTGGCCCATGAGCGGCGGCGCAGGCGCACCTCGGTACCCGGCTCGCTGACGAGGTAGGTCTGCAGGATGTCGCTGTCGATGGTGTCGGGCAGTGGTCCCGTGACCTCTACGATGTACTTGCGCTCCTCGGTGACGGGCTGCGGTAGGCCGAGCACGCTTGAGATCTCGCGGATGACGCGCTGCATCTTTTGCTCGAAGTCGTCGTGGTTGTTGATGACGCGCAGGTGGGGGTGGCCCGTCCAGGCGCGTATGACCTTCTTGTCGAGCTCGCGGGCTATGCGCAGTCCCTCCTCGTCGGCCTGCTCATAGCGGGTGGAGTTGGTGGCGGTGGTGTAGTACTGCTCGGCGCCGTCGGCAGCCGAGACGAGGTGGAGCACGGCATCGTAGCGCTGGCGAAGCATGCCGGCGTTGACGCCGGCGTCGGCGGTGATGTCGGCCCACTCCTCGGGTGCCATGTATGCCGAGATGTCGAGCGTGCCGCGGTCGCAGACGATGAGCACCGGCTTCTGGCAGACGGCTGCCAGTCGTGAGAAAGCGTCTTCGAGGGCTATCTGCGTCGTCAGAATGGCGCGCTCGCCCTCGAAGTACAGCTTACGGTTCGGCGTGAGATAGTTCCAGCCGGCGAGGCTGTAGATGGTCGGCACCTCGGGAACGCAGAACACCTTGAACCCGAGGTTGTTGAAGTGCTCGATGACGCGCACGAGGGCCGTCGTCTTGCCGGCGCAGGGTCCGCCTGTGAGTACGATTTTGGTCGTCATATACTGAGTTCGTCGAGCACCTTGATGAGTTTCTTGTCGAAGGGCTTGTCGGTGCGTATGCACTCCGAGAAGGGCACGTAGACGACCTCGTTGTTGCGCACGCCAACCATGACGTTGCGCTGGCCCTGCTTGATAGCTTCGATGGCGCCGACGCCCGTTCGGCTGGCCAGGATGCGGTCATGGGCAGACGGTGAGCCGCCGCGCTGCAGGTGGCCGAGTATGGAGACGCGGACGTCGAAGCTCGGGAACTCCTTCTTCACGCGGTCGGCGTAGTAGAGTGCGCCGCACTTAGGACTCTCGGAGACGATGACGATGCACGACTTCTTGGACTTGCGGATGCCGCGGCCCATGAACTGCGCGAGCTGGTCGTCGTCGGTCATCTCCTCGGGAATGATGGCCGCCTCGGCGCCGCAGGCTATGGCCGAGTTCTGAGCCAGGAAGCCGGCGTCGCGGCCCATGACCTCGACGAAGAAGATGCGCTCATGAGAGTTGGCGGTGTCGCGTATGCGGTCGACGCACTCCATGATGGTGTTCATGGTGGTGTCGTAGCCGATGGTGGAGTCGGTGCCGTAGAGGTCGTTGTCGATGGTGCCGGGCAGTCCGATAACCGGGAAGTCGAACTCCATGCCGAAGTTGCGTGCTCCGGTAAGTGAGCCGTTGCCGCCGATGACGACGAGCGCGTCGATCTCCTCGCGCTGGCAGGTCTCGTAGGCCTTCTGCATGCCCTCGGGAGTCATAAACTCCTTTGAGCGTGCGGTCTTGAGAATGGTTCCGCCGCGGGTGATGATGCCCGATACGTTCTCGGTGGTGAAGGACTTGACTTCGCCCTTGATGAGGCCGTCGTAGCCTCGGTAGATTCCTTTGATATTAAACCCGTTGTAGATGCCGGCGCGGGTGACGGCGCGGATGGCGGCATTCATGCCGGGGGCGTCGCCTCCGGAGGTGAGTATGCCGATAGTCTTGATTTTAGCCATAGTTATATTATTATAAGTAGTTCAAGGAGTTCAGGGAGTTCAGGGAGTTCAAGGAGCTCTGGGGGGGGGCTCAGGCTATGAGCACCTCGGCCATGAGGATGAGCAGTCCGGCGAGGAAGCCGGCGAGCACCTTAGGCGTGAGGTGGCGCACATACCAGCCGAACTTCATGTGCTCCATCTTCATCAGAGCCAGACCGCTGGTGCTGCCCACGCTGAGCAGGCAGCCGCCGACGGCCGTAGCGTAGGCGATGACCTTCCAGTAGGCACCGTTGAGGGTGAAGTTCATCAGGTAGTCGCTGTCGGCCCATCTGTCGAGCTGGTCAGCTTCGATGATGGGGTAGAGCGAGATGTCGGTAATGGCCACGGTGAACGTGTCGACGAGACTGCTGAGCAGACCCGAGACGACGGCGACGACCCAGATGTTGTGGATGTTGTAGTCGATCCAGGCCGAGATGTCGCCAAGAACGCCCGTCTCGGTCATGACGCCCATGCCGAGCATGATGCCCATGACGAAGAGCATTTGCTGGATGGTGCCATACTGCAGTGCGCGGGGTATGCGCCGCTGAGCCATCTGGTCGGCGGCGTTGAGCTTGCGGTTGAAGGCCTCGTTGACCACCCAGAGCACGCTGAGCGTGCAGAGTGCGCCGAGGAACGGCGACAGGTGGGTGATGTTGTGGAAGGTGGGTATAAACCAGAGTCCGCCGATGCCGACGATGAGCATCACGAGTCGCTGCCAGCGGTTGAGGTTGGTGTCGTCGCCGCGATAGGGTGGTGCCGACCACTCGGTGTCGAGGCGGTCGGGCAGTTGGCGGTTGATGAGAACCGTCGTCACCACCCATGCAGCCATCGTCGGCAGTATGAGGTACTTCGAGAAGTCGGTGGCCGTCACGGCACCGTCGCCCCAGAGGATGAGCCCTATGGGGTCGCCGATGACGGTGAAGGCTCCGCCGCAGTTGGCCGCCACGACGATGGCCGCCCCAATGAGCATGCGCTGCCGTCGGCTGCGCACGATGTCGTGCATGATGACCAGCATCATGGTGGCCGTCGTCAGGTTGTCGAGGTTTGCCGACAGGACGAATGTGGCCAGTGTGATGGTCCACAGCAGACGCTTGGAGTTGCGCGTGCGTATCCACTCGGTGATGAAGTCGAAGCAGCCGTTGTTGTTGAGTATCTCGACGATGGTCATCGTGGCGAGAAGGAACATGACAATGCTGGCGGCTCGGCCCACGTACTTCAGGAAGATGTCGTCGTAGATGAACAGCTTGACGGCATCGCTCGAAGGGGCCTCGCCGGCCAGGTATTCTGCATACTCATGTGGGTGCTGGGACATGACGAAGTCGGCGCCCCAGCTGATGTAGACGACCCAGCCCACCGTGCCGATGAACATGGCGATGGCGGCCTTGCTGACCCCCGTCAGGTGGCCAGTGGCTATGAGCAGGTAGCCGAAGATGAGCAGCAGAACGATGATCAGTGTCATGGCGTGTTATCCTCCGAAGTTGTCGTACATGATGCTTTCGGGTTCGACGCCGAGCGAGTCGAGCATCGAGACGACGGCTGCCGACATCGGGCCGGGGCCGCACATGTAGTACTCCACGTCCTCGGGAGCCTCGTGGTCCTTCAGGTAGGTCGAGAGCATCACCTGGTGGACGAAGCCCGGTGTGTACTTCACGCCGGCAGCGTCGGCAGCGGGGTCGGGGCGGTCGAGGGCCAGGTGGAAGTGGAAGTTGGGGAACTCCTTCTCCAGCTGCAGGAAGTCGTCGAGGTAGAACACCTCGTTGAGTGCGCGTGCACCGTAGAAGTAGTGCATCTCACGGTCGGTGGTGTGCAGCGTCTTCGTCATGTGCATAATCTGAGCGCGGAGCGGGGCCATGCCGGCGCCGCCGCCGACCCAGATCATCTCGCGCTTCGAGTCGAAGTGGGGGTGGAAGTCGCCGAAGGGTCCGCTCATGATGACCTTGTCGCCGGGCTTCAGCGAGAAGATGTAGCTCGAGGCGATGCCCGGGTTGACGTCCATGAATCCGCTCTTGTCGGGCTTGAACGGCGGCGTGGCAATGCGCACGGTGAGCATGAAGACGTCGCCCTCGGCGGGGTAGTTGGCCATTGAGTAGGCGCGGATGGTGGGCTCGGGATTCTTGCACTTCAGCGGGAACATCTTGAACTTCTCCCACGAGGGCAGGTACTCGTCGCCGATGAGCGCCTTGTCGAAGTCGCGGTCGTAGTCGATGCAGTCGAATGCCGGAATCTTGATCTGGGCATACGAGCCCGGCAGGAAGTCCATGTGCTCGCCCGGGGGCAGCTGCACCTTGAACTCCTTGATGAACGTGGCGACGTTCTTGTTCGAGATGACCGTACACTCGTACTCCTTGACGCCGAGCACCGACTCGTCGACGTGTATCTTCAGGTCGCCCTTCACCTTGCACTGGCATCCCAGCCGCCAGTGGTCCTTTATCTGCTTGCGGGTGAAGTGTGGCTTCTCAGAGTCGAGAATTTCGCCGCCGCCCTCGAGCACCTGCACCTTGCACTGTCCGCACGAGGCCTTACCGCCGCATGCTGACGGCAGGAAGATGCCGTTCTCGTTGAGCGTGGCCATGAGGTTGTTGCCCTGCGGCACGCTGATGGTACGGTCGCCGTTGATTTCAATATTCACGTTGCCCGACGGCGAGAGATACTTCTTCGCAACGAGCAGGACGATCACCACAAGGATGATCAACGAAAGGAATACTCCTATACTGTATAAAATAAACTGTGCCATACCTTATTAAATGTTTAAGCCAGAGAAACACATCATCGCCATAGCCATCAGGCCGACGGTGATAAACACGATACCGAGACCCTGGAGGGGCTTGGGAACATCCGAATACTGCATCTTCTCGCGGATGGCACCCATAGCCACGATGGCCAGGGCCCAGCCGATGCCCGAGCCGAAGCCGTAGACGACGGCGTCCCAGACGCTGGTGATGGCCTGCGAGTTGCTGGGGTCCATCAGTATGCGCTGCTGCATGAAGAGCGAGGCGCCCATGATGGCGCAGTTGACGGCTATCAGCGGCAGGAAGATACCCAGAGCGGCGTAGAGCGACGGCGAGTATTTCTCGACCGTCATCTCGACCAGCTGCACCATGCCGGCAATGACAGCGATGAAGAGGATGAACGAGAGGTAGCTGAGGTCGACACCCTCAACGAGGCAGTCGGGACCGAGCACCTTGGTCTGCAGCAGATAGTTCACAGGCACGGTGACGGTGAGCACGAAGGTCACAGCCAGTCCGAGGCCCAGCGAGGTCTTCACCGTCTTCGACACGGCCAGGTAGGAGCACATGCCGAGGAAGAAGGCGAAAATCATATTGTCCACAAAGATGGACCGGAATAAAAGACTTATTGCGTGTTCCATATCTTATTTCTCCTTATAAAAGTAAGCACGATGTACCCAAATCACACAGCCGACGAGGATGAGCGCCATGGCGGGCATCGTCATCATGCCGTTGTTCACGTAGCCCATGTCGTAGCAGGCATCGGGGATAACCTGGAAGCCCAGCAGCGACCCGCGGCCGAGCAGCTCGCGCACGGCGCCCACGATGACCAGGATCATGGCGTAGCCAAGACCATTGCCCACACCGTCGAGGAACGAGGGCCAGGGCTTGTTCATCATGGCGAAGGCCTCAAGCCGTCCCATGAGGATACAGTTGGTAATAATCAGGCCGACATACACCGACAGCTGTACGCTGACGTCGTAGGCGAAAGCCTTCAGAATCTGACTGACGATAGTCACCAGCGCAGCCACGACCACCAGCTGCACGACGATGCGTATGCGGTTGGGTATGGTGTTGCGGATGATAGAGATGATGACGTTCGAGAACGCCGTGATCACCGTTACGGCCAGTCCCATCACGATGGCGGGCTTCAGCTGCGAGGTGACAGCCAGCGCCGAGCAGATGCCGAGCACCTGTCCCAGGATGGGATGGTCAACGTTTAGCGGGTTTAGGAAAACCTCCTTATTCTGTTTGCTTAGTAGTGCCATGTTGTTTCCGATTTACTGATTTCCGATTATCTATTTGTTACTTATGCCCTTCAGGCAATCCTTAATCATTGCATCGACACCGTTAGAGGTCAGCGTGGCACCCGTCACGCAGTCGACCTGCGTCTCGGGGTTATCCACCTTTTTTACGACGGAGAGCACCACGTTGCCGCTCTCGTCGAAAATCTTCTTGCCGATAAACTTCTCCTGCCACTCCTGCGAGTCCTTGATCTCGGCGCCCAGGCCGGCCGTCTCGCTCTCGTGGTTGAAGTAGGCGCCGTAGACCTTTTCGTCCTTGTCGACGGCGATGTAGCCGCTGATGCCGCCCCAGAGACCCATGCCCTTCAGCGAGGCGACGATAATCTGCTGTCCGTCAATCTGGCACTCATAGACCTTCCGTCCGTCAACATCGTTCTCGTTCTTCACCACCTCGGCATACTTGGCCTCGGCCTCAGCGCCGTCGAGGTCGCGGATGTTGAGCGAGTAGAGTATCTGTTTCTTCACGTCGAGGGCCACGTTGGCGTCCTGCATGGGCTTCAGCGCCTGATAGACGAAGGCCAGCAGGAAGGCCACGATGACCACGAGAATCGCGCTATATATAATAATGTACGCGTTCGAGTTTGTATTTAACTTAGCCATAATCTTCTGTTACCTTTTTACCTTTTTACTGTTCTGTCTTTTTACGAGCTAAGCGTTTCGAGATGTTGCGCTCCACGATGAAGTGGTCGATGGTGGGTGCAAACATGTTGCCAAAGAAGATGGCGAGCATCATACCCTCTGGATAGCCGGCGTTCATCACGCGGATGATGATGGCCATGGCACCGATGAGGAAACCATAGATGTACTGTCCCGTCTGCGTGCGGCAAGAGGTCACGGGGTCGGTAGCCATGAACACGGCACCGAAGGCGAAGCCGCCGAGCACGAAGTGGTGCCACCACGTCATCGACTGGCCCGTCTGCTCGAAGATGCAGGCCATCAGCGCACCGCCCACGAAGACGCTCAGCATTGTGCGCCACGAGGCGATGCCCGTGACGAGCAGCAGGCAGGCGCCCAGGCCGATGGCCACGAGCGACGTCTCGCCGATGCTGCCGGGAATGAAGCCGAGAGCCATCTCGCAGAGGCTCGTGTCGGGCGTGATGCCCTGAGCCAACTGTCCGAGGGGCGTGGCCGCCGTAAATCCGTCGGGCAGCGTGTTACCCAGTCCGAAGATGCTGTCCTGGGCCACCCAGATGCTGTCGCCCGTCATCTTCGAGGGGTAGGCAAAGAAAAGGAACATACGCGCGGCGATGGCGGGGTTGAAGATGTTCATGCCCGTGCCGCCGAATATCTCCTTGCAGAAGATGACCGAGAAGGCGCAGGCCAGGGCCAGCATCCACAGCGGGCAGCCGATGGGTATGATCAGCGGAATGAGGATGCCGCTCACGAGGTAGCCCTCCTGAATCTCCTCGCCCTTCCACTGTGCCCAGGCGAACTCAATGCCGAGGCCGACGATGTAGCTGACGAGAATCTTGGGCAGCACGGCCAGGAAGCCGTAGCAGAAAATCTCGAGGAACGAGGCGCTCTCGAGGGTGCCTGCCGCAAGGTAGTTCTGGTAGCCGATGTTGTACATACCGAACAGCATGGCAGGCATCAGGGCGATGACCACCATACTCATGATGCGCTTCGAGTCGATGGCGTCGTGAATGTTGACGCTGCCGGCCTTCGCCGTGTCGTTGGGCACGTAGAGGAAGGTCTCGAAGCCGTCGAAAATCGAACGGAAGGCATGCAGCTTGCCACCCTCCTCGAAGTTCGGCTTTATCTTATTGAGGTAATTTCTTAATGCTGACATAGTTATGCGTTTTCTTTACGTAAGATGTTCAGACCTTCGCGCACGATGCGCTGTAACTCCAGTTTCGAGCTGTCTACAAACTCGGCCAGGGCGAAGTCCTCAGGTGCGACCTCGTAGATGCCGAGTGCCTCCTGGCGGTCAATGTCGCCTGTGATGATGGCCTTGATGAGGTATTCGCCGTAGATGTCCATCGGCAGCACGCTGTCGTACTCGCCGCTCATGATGATGCGGCGCTCGCCGCCCTTCACGCGGGCATCGAGTGCATACGCCTTCTTGCCGCAGAGCCACGAGAAGTAGCTGCGGTTGACCGAGAATTGCTTCAGTCGCGGCATGATCCAACCCAGCATCTCGTCGGCGTCATTGCCTTCAGGTATGACGGTGATCTCGCTGGTGTGGGCGCCGAGGTAGCCGTCCTTCGTCGTCGGCTTGCCCGTCAGCACGTTGCCGTTAATGATGCGGACCTGGTGAGAGGTGTCGTAGCTGTTGGAGAGCAGCGTCGAGAGCTCCTCGCCGACCAACATATCAACGTAGGCAGGGTTACTCACCTCACTACCACACAGGGCCACAGTGCGGGTCAAGTTCACCTTGCCCGTGTTAAACAGTCGGCCGATAAACAGCACCACCGTCGGGTCGCCGATGGTCCACACCACCTCTCCCTTGTTCACGGGGTCGAGGTGGTTCACCTGGACGCCGACGTTGCCTGCCGGGCACTTGCCTTCGAAGATGTTGACCTCGACATCCTTCATATTGGTGAGGACCGAACCCTCGCCAACGCCGAGATAAGTCTTGGCAATCTTCGACAGGGCCGTCAGTCCCGTTTGGAAGTCCTGCTCCTGGCCTTTCACCTCAAACTCGAAGTCGGCAGCCAGGGGCTTGTCCCTCAGAGCCGACACGAAAATTGCCTTAGGCTTCGTCTCAGGATTAGTTGAGACAGCATAAGGCAACTGATTGATATAGCCAAAGATACCAGCCTCCAATAAGGCGTTAACTACTTGCTCGCCGGTCAATGTCCCGACGTCGCGCCTGCCGAAGTCAACTGACTCCTGGCGGTCGTCGGCGTCAATCTTGATGCAGAGCACTTTCCTGCGTTCGCCCCGTACCACTTCGCGGACGGTGCCGCTGACGGGCGAGGCAAACTTCACTTGAGGGTACTGCTTGTTCACGAACAGCGCATCCCCGGCCTTGACCTTGTCGCCTTCGCGGACCACGACCTTCGGAGTCACCCCTTCGAAGTCGTCAGGCACGAGAGCATACTTGCCGTTCGACTTCAACTGAATTTTCTTCTCCTCGGCACGTCCTTGAAGATGAATGTCCAAGCCTTTGCGTAACTTGATTACATTTGCCATTTATATAAATGTTTAATTGAATAGCTAACGTTAAGCGACGGCAAAATTAGTAAAATTTATGGATATATCGAGATTTTATTGGCGAAAAATGTCGTTATCCCGACTTTTTATCGTAATTTTGCATCATAATTCGAGCTATCGACAGTATTTTGCTAACTCTGACTGACAACAAGTGAAGCAACTGAAGCATATCGTCAACTGGGTAGTATGGACCATTTTAGGCCTGTACGCAGCACTCATGATTGCTGTCCGCGTGCCCTGGGTCCAGCAGGAAATCGGCTCCAAGGTGGCCGACCTCGTGTGTCGCGAGCTGGGCACGAAGGTGGCAGTAGGCCGTGTCGACCTGGGCTTCCTCAACCGTCTGATACTCGACGACGTCATCATCTACGACCAGCAGGGGCTCCAGCTGCTCAACGTGGCCCGCATGACCGCCCGCGTCGACCTGGCCCAGCTGGCCATCGGTCGCACCGTCGTCTCGTCGGCACAGGTCTTCGGCGCCCGTTTCCTGCTCTACAAGGCCAATGCTCAGTCGCCCGCCAACTACCAGTTCGTGCTCGACGCCTTAGCCTCGACCGACACCCTTGACAGCAAGCCCCTCGACCTGCGCGTCGGCTCCTTCATCATGCGTAACTCGGCGGTGAAGTACGACCAGTGGGACGTGCCCACGACGCCCGACCGCTTCAACCCCAGTCATGTCAACGTGGCGGCCATCAGTGCCCACGTCGTGCTGAAGGCACTGACCGACGACAGCCTGAGCCTCAACGTCAAGCGACTTACCTGCGTCGAGCAGTCGGGCATCAGCGTCCGCCGTCTCTCCTTCCGGCTCGCCGCCGGCAACAGCGGGGCGCGGCTGCGGCAGTTTCAGCTACAGCTTCCCGCTACCGACATCCAGATTGACAGCGTCGATGCCGACTACGACCGTCAGCGCTTGGCCGAGACGCTGCGCCTGCGTGGCGCCATCGACCGCACGCGTATCACCCCCTCCGACTTCCGCAGCCTCCTGCCGCGGCTGAAGAACTACCAGCACACGCTCGCCCTGACCACCGACTTCAACTATCAGGACGGTCGCCTCGACATCGGCCGGCTGAAGGCCGCCACCGACCAGGGCGACGTCAGCATCGTGGCCAACGGCTACTTTCAGCGCTCGCCCCAGGGCAAACCTCTCTGGCAGCTGCAGGTCGACGACCTCGCGGTGGCCTCTGAGACCGTCGACTATATCTCGAAGAGCATCGTCAGCCTTCCCGAGCCGCTGCTCCGTCTGGGCAACGTCCGCCTCAAGGGTTCGTTTCTTGGCGACGCCCAAGGCACGCTCAACGCCGATGCCGACGTCGTCACCGACATCGGTCAGGCCGCTACCCGCTTCTCGCTTACGTCCGACCGACAGTTCGCCGGCCGCATTGCCACCGACGGCATCGATGTCGGCCGGCTCGCCGGTGTCGATAAGCTCGGCATCGTCGCCCTGGCCGTCGACGCCAACGGCACCATCGGCAGCGAGGTTGCCGCCAAGGGTAGGGTGGAGCGCATCGACTTCGACGGCAACACCTATTCTAATATAGACCTCGACGCCACCTACGCCACCAACCAGCTCTCGGGCTGGTTGCAGATCGACGACCCGCGGCTGTCGGCCCGCGCCGAGCTCGACCTGAAGGCCACCACCGTCAACGACGCCGTCGGCGTGGTGAGCCTCCACAAGCTGCGGTTGCCCGAGAAGGACTACGAGTTAGACTATCTGCGGCTGGAGTCGGGCTACAACGACGGCACCCACTTCGTTTCCCTCAACAGCGACTTCGCCAGTGCCGCCCTTTCGGGCGAGTTCGACTATGCCACGCTGGCCCAGAGCGTAGCCAATGCCATCGGCTCGAAGCTGCCCACGCTGCCCGGCCTGCCCCCTTACCGGCCGTCGAACAACAACTTCAGCCTCAGACTCGCGCTCGGCAAGACCGACTGGCTCAGCAAACTGCTCGGCGTTGAGCTCGACATCCACGAGCCCGTACAGCTCGAAGCCGTCGTCAACGACCGTGCCAAGCAGATAACCCTCGACCTCGACGCCCCGAGCTTCGCCTACGGTTCGAGCCGCTATCAGGGCGGACGCCTGCACATCACGTCGCCCCGCGACACGCTCTTCCTCGATGCCGCCCTCAGCACCCTCAGCGACGACGGCCTGCAGTACGACTTCAGCGCCGACGGCAATGCCGCCGACAACAACCTGTCAGTCGCCCTTTCGTGGAACAACCACGACACGGTGAAGCCCCTGAGCGGCATCCTCAACATCACCTCAAGCCTGTACCGAAACATTGACGACAAGTCAGAGGCCCACGTCAACATACTGCCCTCGACGATGGTCATCGACAATTCCACATGGCAGATAGAGCCCTCCGACATCCTCTATTCAACCGACCGGCTGCTCGTCGACCACTTCTCCATCCATAACGGCAGTCAGTACGTCATGGTCGACGGCACGGCCTCGCGCCAGCCTACCGACTCCATCGTCGTCAGCCTCAAGGACGTCGAGGTGGCCTATATCCTCGACCTCGTGCAGTTCGATGCCGTCACCTTCAGCGGCAAGGCCTCGGGGCGCGCCTTCCTGACCTCAGTCTTCGACGACCCCGACGCCTCGGCCAACCTCACCGTCGGCGACTTTAAGTTCCAAGACGGACGCATGGGAACCCTCGTTGCAACCGTCGACTGGAACAAGCAGGCCCAGCAGATTGACATCCACGCCACCGCCAACGACGGCCTTGAGGCCAAGACCTATATCAATGGCTACGTCTCGCCCGAGCGCGAGTATATCGACCTGGGCATCACCGCCGACGGCACCTACCTCGACTTCATGCACTCGTTCACCGAGTCGTTCATCTCAGATATCACCGGGCACGGCAAGGGCAACCTCAGGCTTGCCGGACCGCTCGACGCCATCAACCTCACTGGCGGACTGCGCATCGACGGCCGCGCCACCATCACGCCCCTCAACACCACCTACACCCTCAGCAACGACAGCCTGACCTTCGTCTACAACGAAATTCTCATCGACAGCGTCCGACTTCACGACAAGCATCAGGGCGTCGGCTACCTCTCGGGAGCCATACACCACCAGGATCTGACTAACCTCAGCCTTGACCTGCGCGTAGATACCCAGCGACTGTTGGCCTACGACTTCGACAGCTTCATGCAGCCCGCCGACAACGCCCACCCCGAGGCCGGCCTCGAGGAGTCGTCGTTCTACGGCACCATCTTTGCTGCCGGCAGCGTAGACATCGCCATGCACGGCGACGACGTGCGCATCGACTGCGACTTTACGCCCCTCTCCGGCAGCACCTTCGTCTACAATGCTGCCCAGAACGACGCCATCAGCGACCAGGGGTTCATCACCTGGCGGACGCGTGCCGCCGAGACCTCGGAGGACGACGACCACGCCCAGCAGGAGCAGTCGTCGAATATCTACATGAACTTCCTGATCAATGCCACCCCCGAGGGTACGCTGCGCCTGCTCATGGATGCCAAGACCGGCGACTATATCACCCTCTACGGCTCTGGCACGCTCCAGGCTTCCTATTACAATAAGGGAACATTCCAGATGCAGGGCACCTACACCGTCAATCACGGTACCTACGACATTACCATCCAGCAGATCATCAACAAGAAGTTCCAGTTCCAGCCCGGCGGCACCATCGTCTTCGGTGGCGACCCCTATCTGGCCGCCCTCAACCTGCAGGCGCTCTACACTGTCAACGGCGTCTCGCTCAGCGATCTGCAGCTCGGCGACTCCTTCTCGTCGAACACCGTCCGCGTCAACTGTCTGATGAATATCGGCGGACAGCCCGCAGCGCCTCAGGTCACCTTTGACCTCGACATGCCCAACGTCAATGCCGACGAGAAGCAGATGGTGCGCTCGCTGCTCTCGTCGCAGCAGGAGATGAACCAGCAGGTGCTCTACCTGCTCGGCATCGGGCGCTTCTACACCCTCGGCCAGAATAACGCCGACCAGCAGCCGGGACAGCAGGACCAGACCACCCTCGCCATGCAGTCGTTCCTCTCAGGCACGCTCTCCACCCAGATTAACAACGTCCTCAATCAGGTCATCGGCAGCGAGAAGTGGAACTTCGGCGCCAATATCTCGACTGGCACCGAGGGTTGGAACAATGCTGAGTATGAGGGCACCGTTGCCGGACGAATGCTCGATAACCGCCTGCTCATCAACGGCCAGTTCGGCTATCGTGATAACGCCACCCAGGCCACGCCGTCGTTCATCGGCGACTTCGACATTCAGTATCTCTTGATGCCCAGTGGAAACCTCGCCCTGAAGGTGTACAACCAGACCAACGACCGCTACTTCACGCGCTCCAGCCTGAACACTCAGGGCATTGGCATCATCATGAAGAAGGACTTTAACGGGCTTCGCGACTTCTTCGGGCACAAGAGCCGATAACAAGTTGCCCCTAAACTCCCAAACTCCTAAACTCCTAAACTCCCAAAGCTATAATACGTAAAGTGCAATCGCAGCGCAGACCTCGGCATCGGCCAGTGCGTGGTGGTGATGCCGCAGGTCGTAGCCGCAGGCAGCGGCCACAGTGTGCAGCTGATGATTAGGCAAGGCGTTGCCGAACTGTCGTCGGGCAGCCGTCAGCGTGTCGTAGAACCGATAGTCAGGATAGTCCATCTGGTACACCTTGAACGCCGCCTTCAGGCAGCCCTCGTCAAAGCGGGCGTTATGGGCTACGAAGGGTATTTCAGCTATCATGTCGCGGTCGTCCAGCGGCTTATCCGGGAAGAACACGCCGGCAATGCGCTCTTCCAGCTGCCTCCATACTTTCTCGAACACGGGAGCCCCGTCCGTATCCTGCTGGCTCAGTCCATGTACGCGCTGACACCAGTAGTTATAGTAGTTCGGCTCAGGCTGTATCAGACTATAGAACGTGTCGGCCACCTGTCCATGCCAGACCATGACCGCTCCCACCGAACAGACGCTCGACGCCTCTCGGTTGGCAGTCTCAAAATCAATTGCAACGAAGTCTCTGATCATCATTTATCGCAAATAACGGTGCAAAAGTACGCATTTTTGCCAGAAAAAGTGTAACTTTGCAGAAGTTTTTGCGAGAAATTTATTAATGATTAAATCGGAATTCATGAACACGTTTGCAGATTATTTTACGACCATGCACGAGCGCAACGGGGCAACAGGCTATATTCACTCATGCCCTGAACTGATGGACTGCGTCAGGCAGGTAGGTTTTCTCCCGCTTCTTGAGAGCGGCATACAAGGCTTTGCTGCCGAGAGCCTGATGGCTGAGGAGTGCCGCTTCACGCAGTTCGACGACGGCTCGTGGGAGTGGCCCCTGTGGCAGTGGAAAGGCTCTGTGGTGCGCGAGGGAGGTAGCGTCTACGGCAAGTTCTTTGCCGGTAAGGCTGGCTTCGTCAGTCGCGAGTGGTGGCCCGACTTCTCGGGCTGGCGCCGCAGCCAGCATCCCGTGCCCGCTGAAGGCACAATCGAGGACATCATTCTGACCACACTGCGCGAGCAAGGCAGCATGATAACCCGTGAACTGCGTGCCGCCTGTGGCTTCACGGGTAAGAACATGCGTTCTAAGTTTGATGCCTACGTCGGCCGCCTGCAGATGGCGACATACATCGTGACCGAGGATTTTGTCTATCTTGTTGACAAGCATGGTCGGGAGTACGGCTTCGGCTGGTCGCTGCTCACCACGCCAGAGCGGTTGCTGGGCAGCGAGGCCTGCCGCTGCGAGCGGCAGCCTGCTGACGCCTATAATCGTATCTTTGCGCATCTTTCACAGATGCTGCCAGTGGCGACGGAGCGTCAAATTGCAAAGCTGATAAAATAAATCACCTCTTACCTCTTACCTCTCACCTCAAGCTTATCGCCCGACAGGTCGACCTCGAAGAGATGAGGGATGCGGACGGTGCGGCCCTGAGCATCGTGGCTATGACTGTGGACAGCCATCATCCACTGTCCGTCGAACCGCTGAAAGAGCATTGAGTGACCGTAGTTGGGCGGGGTAATGGGCTTCGGCTCCTGAACCCAGGGCCCGTCGAGCGTGCCGCTTTCCGAGTAGGCTACGCCCTGCGTGTAGTCATCGTAGACCCATGAAGTCCAGAGCATACCCAGCCGCCCGGTGGCAGTGCGGAAGAGCCAGGGGCCGTCGGTCACTTTGTTCCAGGTGACGTTGCCGCTGTCGTCCTTCTCGCGGCTCCAGGGCGAGTCGCTTGCCCTGAAGAGCAGCTTTGCCGGGCCGACGGTGCCGCTGAGGTCAGGCTTCAGTTCTATTTTCTCAATGGTGCCGTTCCAGTTCTGTAGCCACTCGCCGCAGAACACCATGTAGGGCTTGCCGTCGCTGTCGCGCCAGAAAGTTCCGTCGAGCGTGGGCCTGTCGGCGGGCAGGTAGGTGGCGTCGCCAAACGTGCGGTATGGCCCCATGGGGTTGTCGGCGCGCAGTACCTGAGACGCCCTGCGCTCGATGACGTTCCCCCTGACGGTGTCGATCTTCACCTCGCGGTTGGTGAACGTGGCGAAGTAGTAATAGTAGCCGTCGCCCGTCTGGTGGAGCTCGGCGGCCCAGATCATAGGCCGGCTGCCCATCCACGAGTCGCTCTCGAAGGTCGTGACGACGTAAGGCCCTTCCCAACGGCTGAGGTCGGCTGAGCGCCACATCATGCCGCCGGTGCCCGTCATGTAGTAAGTCTGCGTAGCCTTGTCGGCAAGGATGGCGGGGTCGCTGAGCCTGATGGAGTCAAGCGGAATGTTCTGGCGCACTCTTGGCGTGTGTGGCTGAGCGTCGGCAATGGTGGCGCAGAGTATGGTGGCGAGGCCGATGATGAGTCTTTTCATTATTGTACCTATTATTATAATTAAGTCGTTTTCAGAATGCAAATGTAAGTAAATTCTGCCATAAGCCGTCATTTTGTGCCATATTTTTAGGATTGTTTAAAAAATTGTCTGAATGTTTGGCTGTTTGCTCGTTAATTCGTAACTTTGCACCCGATTTTTTGTGAACAAACGAAAGATGAGAGACAGAATAACAGGAAGCGAAGCGCTGATGAGGGCACTACAGACCGAAGGCGTGACAACCATCTTCGGCTATCCCGGCGGGAGCATCATGCCCGTCTACGATGCCCTTTACGACTATACACGTGGCCAGACGAAATGTTTCGACCACATTCTCGTGCGACACGAGCAGGGGGCAACCCACGCCGCCGAGGGCTACGCCCGCGTTTCCGGCGAGGTAGGGGTCGCGCTGGTGACCAGCGGCCCCGGTGTTACCAATACGCTGACGGGCATCGCCGACGCCATGCTCGACTCTACGCCCATCGTCGTCATTGCCGGACAGGTGCCCATCACGGCCCTCGGCACTGACGCCTTCCAGGAGGTGGACCTCGTGGGTGTGGCCCAGCCGATTTCGAAGTGGTCCTACCAGATACGTCATGCCGACGACGTGGCGTGGGCCGTCAGCCGTGCCTTCTACATTGCCAGGACGGGCCGCCCAGGTCCCGTCGTGCTCGACTTTGCCAAGAATGCGCAGACAGAGCTGACCGACTGGCAGCCCTGTCGTGTCGACTTCGTGCGCAGTTACGTGCCTTACCCGAAGCTCGACAGCGAGGCCGTCAGCCGTGCTGCTGAGCTCATCAACGGCGCCCGCCGCCCGTTGGCCCTTGTGGGGCAGGGCGTTGAGCTGGCCGGAGCCCAGGACGAGCTGAAGGCGCTGCTCGAGAAGGCCGACATTCCCGCCGGCCGGACGATGCTCGGCCTCTCGGCGCTGCCCTCCGACCATCCGCTGAACGTCGGCATGCTGGGCATGCACGGCAATTACGCCGTCAACCTGAAGGAGCAGGAGTGCGACGTGCTCATTGCCATTGGCATGCGCTTCTCTGACCGCGTTACGGGCAACCTCAAGACCTACGCCCGCCAGGCCAAGGTGATACACATCGACATCGACCGCTCTGAGATTGACAAGAACGTCAAGACCGACGTCGCCGTCGTGGCCGACTGCAAGGAGTCGCTGCCCGCACTGACGGCCCTTGTCAGCAAGGCCAGCCACGCAGAGTGGCGCGAGTCGTTCCGACAGCTCGACGAGCGCGAGCGCACGCTGGTCATCGAGCCCGCCATCCATCCCACCGACGGACCGCTGCTCATGGGCGAGGTGGTCAACGCCGTTGCCGAGCAGGTTCGCCGCGACGCCATACTTGTTACCGATGTCGGTCAGAATCAGCTCTTTGCAACCCGCTACTTCAAGTATTACCATAAGCGCAGCATCTGCACCAGTGGTGGTCTGGGAACGATGGGCTTCGGACTGCCCGCCGCCATCGGCGCCACGTTCGGTGCTCCCGGTCGTCAGGTGTGCTGCTTCATGGGCGACGGTGGCTTCCAGATGTGCATCCAGGAGCTGGGCACCATCATGGAGCAGCAGACACCGGTGAAGATGATCCTGATGAACAACAACTATCTGGGCAACGTGCGCCAGTGGCAGGACATGTTCTGGCAGCGACGCAAGTCGTTCACTCGCATGATGAACCCCTGCTATGAGCAGATAGCCGTCGGCTATGGTATTCCCTATCAGGCCGTCACCGACCGCCGCGACCTTGCCGCCGCCGTCAGCC
This sequence comes from uncultured Prevotellaceae bacterium, assembly GCA_946617675.1. Classification (GTDB taxonomy): domain Bacteria; phylum Bacteroidota; class Bacteroidia; order Bacteroidales; family Bacteroidaceae; genus Prevotella. The sequence continues at coordinate 36,986 of CAMOKH010000089.1, forward strand.
GTATGCTCTCCACCGACGGGCCATTCCTGCTGGAGTGTGCCATCAAGGAGGACGACAACGTGCTGCCGATGACGCCGCCGGGAATGAACGTCAACGACATGATGCTTTCTTTAAATGAGGAATGAGGAATGAGAAATGAGAGATGAGAAACTTTATACGCTGCTCGTGTACTCCGAGAATGTGGCGGGCGTGCTAAATCAGATTACCGCCGTCTTCACCCGGCGCCAGGTCAACATCGAGAGCCTCAACGTGTCGGCATCGAGCATCCCCGGTGTCCATAAGTACACCATCACCGCCTGGAGCGACGAAGACCAGATCGTGAAGATTACCCGGCAGATAGAGAAGAAAATCGACGTGGTGAAGGCCAACTACTTCACCGACGATCAACTCTTCATCCGCGAGACCGGCCTCTACAAGTTGTCGACCGACAAGGTGCTGGCCAATCCCGAGATATCGCGCACCGTGCGCCGTTCTGGTGCCAGCATCATCGAGGTCAACCCCACCTACACCATCGCCATGATGTACGGCGTGACCGAGCAGATCGTCGAGCTCTTTCGCGAGCTCGACACCTTCGGCTGCGTGCTGCAGTACACCCGCTCGGGGCGCATCGCCGTTACCCGCGGCAAGCAAGAGCAGGTCAGCGCATTCTTAGAGGAAAGGGAGCAGCAGAATGGATAAGATAGGACGCTACACGTTTATGGCCGAGCCGTTCCACTGCGACTTCTCGGGCCGGCTCTTCATGGGCCACTTAGGCAACCACCTGCTCAACGCCGCCGACTTCCACTCCACCGACCGCGGTTTCGGCATGCGCCGCCTGCTCGGCATACAGCGCTCGTGGGTGCTCTCGCGCCTGGCCATCGAGATGACCGAGATGCCGCCAATGTACACCCGTTTCAACGTCGAGACCTGGGTCGAGTCGGCTATGCGCTACTTCACCAGCCGTAACTTCGCCGTCGTGGGAACCTCCCCACAGGG
>CAMOKH010000090.1 GCA_946617675.1 uncultured Prevotellaceae bacterium
CAGCCTTGAACTCTATCAGGCAGTAGAAACCTGTAGACTTCTTCTGAATAGCATAAGCCATCTTCTTCAATCCCCAGGCCTCTTCGTTGAGAATTTCTGCACCCTTGTCGGTGAGAACGTTCTTGAATTTTGCGGCCGTTTCCTTCATCTGTTCATCAGACAAAACGGGAGTTAAAATGAAAACGGTTTCGTATTGATTCATAATACGTTAAATAATTAATAATGTTACCTTTTGCTCGAAAGCGGCTGCAAAGGTACTAATTATAATTGAGAATTGAGAATTGAGAATTGACAATTATCACAACTTTAACGGTTTTTAGTACTTTTCGGCCCGTTTCTGTAGCCAAATGTGCAGGAAATAGCCCACAACGACCAACGCAAGCCCCGTGAGCAACTCGGCGTTCGACTGCCAGTGGGCCACGTAGCAAACAACCAGAAGGAGGGCGCCGACAACCATCAGCGCCACTCCCGAATACTGTCTTAGAGTTATCCAATCTTTCATCTCTCGCTTCTCATGGAAGGGGCTCATGGAGGGGGAAGGCTCAATCCTCCTCAGGCGTGATGAGCTTATAGCCCTTGCCGTGGATGTTGATAATCTCAATCTGCGGGTCCTCCTTCAGGTGCTTGCGCAGCTTGGTGATGTAGACGTCCATCGAGCGGGCGTTGAAGTAGTTGTCGTCAATCCAGATGGTCTTCAGGGCGAAGTCGCGCTGCAGAATCTCGTTGGCGTGCGAGCAGAGCAGGGCCAGCAGTTCGTTCTCCTTGGTGGTCAGCTTGGTCTGCTTATCGCCGATGGAGAGCAGTTGCTTCTGGGTGTCGAAGGTGAAGTCGCCGATGTGGTAGAGCGTTGACTCCTTGTTCTTCTTGCCACGAACGCGGCGCAGGATGGCTTCAATACGGAACACGAGTTCCTCCATCGAGAAGGGCTTGGTGATGTAGTCGTCGGCACCGAGCTTGAAGCCCTCCAGGATATCCTCTTTCAGCGTCTTGGCCGTCAGGAAGATGATGGGGATTTCGGCGTTGGCCTGGCGGATCTCCTGAGCCAGCGTGAAACCGTCTTTCTTAGGCATCATCACGTCGAGCACGCAGATGTCGAACTTCGTCTTGAGGAAGGCCTTGAAGCCTGCCTCGCCGTCGGCACAGAGCTCTGCCTCGTAGCCTTTTGCAGCCAGATACTCGCGGAGCAGCATGCCCAGGTTCTCGTCGTCTTCACAAAGAAGGATTTTCAACTTGTCGTCCATAATCGTTTTGTTTTTATTGTTAATACTATGATGTTTCTTGGAGGATTGGCAGCGAGACGGTGAACATCGTACCCTTGCCGAGTTCACTCTCGCACTTGATCTCGCCCTCATGCAGGTCGATGATGCGCTTGACGTAGGCCAGGCCAAGGCCGAAACCCTTCACGTCGTGGACATTACCAGTGTGCACACGGTAGAACTTGTCGAAGATCTTCTTCACGTTCTCCTTCTTGATGCCCAGACCATTGTCGCGTATCGAGAAGCAGAGCCTGCCCTTCTCGTTCCACGTACGCAGATAGAGGTTCAGCGCCTCGTCGGGCTTGCGGTACTTCACGGCGTTGTCCATCAGGTTGGTGATGGCGTTCTGGAAGTGTACCTCGTCGACATAGATGGCCGAGTCGACAGCCTCTATCTCGAGGTAAATCTTTCCGCCGGTATGCTCCACACGCAGCGAGAAGGTAGAGGCTATCTGCTCGAGCAGCTCGTTCAGGTCGAGCTCTTTCTTCTTGAACGACACCGACTTACGGTCGAACATCGACATCTGCAGCACCTTCTCGACAAGGAACCTCAGCCGCTTCGACTCGTCATTGATGATGCTGCCGAGGTGCTTCTGCATCTGCTGACTCTTGGCCACCGAGTCGTCGCTCAGCATCTGGGCTGCGAGCGAGATACTCGAGATGGGGGTCTTCAGCTCGTGGGTCATGTTGTTGATGAAGTCGTTCTTGATCTCCGTATAGCGTTTCTGGCGGAAGATGACCACAATCGTGAATATAAACGTAATGAGCAGCACCACGGTGAACACGATGGCCGGAATCATGAACCGCACGCTCGACATGATGTAGTCGTTCATGTCGGGGAAGTGAATCTTCACGACACCCATCTTCGACGAGGGGTCGTGCTGGAACAGCACCTGCGAGTAGCTGTACTGCAGCCCGTCGTCAGAGTAGTCGGGACAGCGGTAGACCTCGCGCCCGTCAGCGGTCGACACCGTGAAGTGGTAGGGAATGTCGATGCCGTTGTTCTGCAGCTCCTTGCGGATGTCCAGGTCGAGCATCTTGAAGTTCACACGCTCCTTCAGCGGTTTCTCACTGGCTTGGTAGAGTATGTTATAGACCACCTCGTCGAGCAGGGCCTTCTGGTAGACGTAGCGGTTGCGGACAATCTCCTGCAGCGACCGCGAAGCCTCGTCGATAGAGCTCTTGTCTGAGCGCAGTATCATCGCCTTGGGAATGGTAGAGGGCTTCGTGGTGATGGTCTTTAGCTCGAACGACGAATAGACGGTGCCGTCCTTCCCGGCCACAGCATACTGGTGGGTGTGCTGTATGACGTCGTTCAGCATGCCCGAACGCGCCATGATAGAGTCCTGCCTGAAGGCGCGGCGCTCAGTCTCGTTGATGTCCTTCTCCAGATAGCGTTGCGTCTCGTTCAGCTCCAGGTTGTGCGAAGCCTGGTAGAGGCTGCGGTTCACCGACTCATCGAACTGCTCCTTCTTCATCTTCACCATCTGTTCGATGTATGAGAGCTGCAGGAAGAGTAGTCCCAGGAATGAGAACCCCATCACTATTGCTATGAGCCAAATCGTACTTTTCTTCATGATGCTGCAAAGATACGCCAATTCTTAAAAGCAGCAATAAATTAACTTAATTATTTACGCCAATTTGTGAGTATTTAACAAAACAGAGTTATTTTAGATGCAAATACAAAACTACCGTCGCCCCCACCCCATCGCTTCCTATCGGCATTATTCGGAGGAAATAAGACCAACGATCACCGACGTCCCCCGATCACCATCAAAAGTACATACGCAGTCCGGGCAGCACGGTCAGCTGCTGGAAACCGTAGAACTCGTCGTCATCCAACTTGAAGCCTTCGGGCTTCTTGAGCAGCAGGCGCAGGCTGACCACTTCAAGGCCGATGCCTATCTTACGCGACAACATATACTCCAGGCCGGCCGTTGTGCGGAAGGCTACGCCGCCCTCTGTATCTTCGCTGTCGAAATGCAGGCCGAGACCGAGGCCGAACGAGCCGTCGATGCGCACACGCCGTCCTAATTGTCCGCCAAAGACCAGCGAAGGGCCAACGTAGAGCTGCGTAAAGCCGAACGTCTCATGACGTCCGAACCTGTCCTTTCCCTCAACAGACGCATGGCTGCCGTAGATGTCGAGACCGAAGCCATACCAACCCCGGCTAAGACTGACAAAAGAGACGCCGAAAGCTAAGCCGCGCACACCACTCTTGGAGTTTCCGTTATAGTCGGTGACGATATTCGAGGTGTACCACGTCGGACCGACGCTGAATTTCAGACTGCCATGCACCAGTGTGCTCCTGCCTCCGCTTACTGACGACTGGCTGGACGTCGTCGGCAGCGGCACCGTTTGGCCGACTGTGGCACTGGCGTAACTGATGTCTGTACGACCCTGCCCCCGTGACGCGACGGGACTTGTAGTACGGGCGATGTCAGCCCAAGCTCCATGCCGCCACGTACCGGGATTCTGCTGGCGGAGAATGAGCAGGTTGCCGCCGTTCCCGGCAGCCTCGGCAACGGCCTGTGTGAGTACATGGTCGTACTGCTTCCACGTTGTGGTGGCGTTTGTGCCCACCATTACCTGTCCGATGACCAGACTGCTGCCGGCGATGCTGTCGCCGACGGCAACAACTTTCACGGAGTCACGAGGCAACGCTGGATACTCATAGGTGTACATGTCGGAGTACACCTGCGACGAGCAACCCACAAGGACGGCCGCCATGCAGCAAAGGGCGGCCATAGCTGCAGCAACATTCACTGTCTTTACGATTCTTCTCATTTCCTTTTTAGATTTATTTGGTTAAACTTATTCCAATTTCAAGAATTATTTATTGGACTCTGCAAAGATACACATTAATTTGAATATAGCAACAACATTCTACTCATTTTTTATTTGTGTGACCTGTTTGGCGCCGCCATTCGGGTCGTCCGGAGCCTCCAAACGGGGTGAATAGCGCCGCCATCCACACCCTTTGGCGCCCCTATTCCTTGGTGACAGATGACAGATGACAGTAATAATTAGTAACAGTTATCGCGTACCGCGTACGCGCGCGGTACGCGTAGTCTTCCCGAAATCCTTCCGTCATCTGTCATCCGTCACCCGTCGTTTCCCGCCTCTTCTTGCTGACTTGTTTGTCTATATTAATTACCGACCCCACCCCTGGCCCCTCCCCTACATGGGAGGGGAAGGTTGCACACACCAACAGCGAAGCCTTCCCCTCCCTTGTAGGGGAGGGGCCAGGGGTGGGGTCAGTATTATCATTAAAAGTTGCCATTCGTTAAGATGCCGGGAAGACTTGTCGCTCATCAGGATGCAAAGATAGCGAAAATCTCTGAAGCACTTAAACCTTTTAATAGTTTTCGTACGAACGCATAGTTTTCTCATGTTTTCGTTGACGACGTTTACTTCACCACCAGAATCACGGGGAAAGCACTTTCTATATTCATCGTACTATTCCTTTTGATATATCTATTTGATTTACGGCACAAAGATAAGCAAAATTCTCAAATCTTTCAAGCAAAATTCTCAAAAGTATTAAGTAAAACACTTAATGGCTGTCTTTTGGAGATTGAGGGTTTAAGAATACTAAAAGGAGCACCCGGAATCGTCGGATGCTCCTTTTTCGATATAGATAGGATAGAATGATTACTCCTGGCTCCAGTCCTCCTGCGTCTTGCGGACGTAGGTCTTGTAGCGCAGCTGGGCCATCTTCTG
>CAMOKH010000091.1 GCA_946617675.1 uncultured Prevotellaceae bacterium
GGGGTTTGTGTCCATGATGTCGATGCTGTTGAGCGTGTCGGTCGAGAGTTCCTCCGTTGTCATGGCATCGAGCGGATAGCCCGTCTTCTTTAACTGATAGACGAGGAAGGAGGGCGTGCCCGTCTCAAACCAGTAGTCGCTGAAGCGCTTCTTGCTGAGAGTGTTGAGCACACTGAAAGGATTATACATGCCCGGGCTCTCCATGGAGAAATGGTAGCCGTCGAAGTCGCGCTTCAGGCGGACGTAGCACTCTTCCTGGGTCATACCGTTGTCTTCGGCCAGTTCCGCCACGCTCTCGTCGAAGTAGTGGTGAAGTTCTTTCTCCGTGATGCCGCAGACTTCAGAATAGCGATGGTCGAATGAAAGGTCCGTCAGGTTGTTCAGGTCGCTGAACACGCTCACCTTGCCAAACTTCGTCACGCCCGTCAGGAAGGCGAAGCGGATGTAGCGGTCGCTGGACTTCAGGGCACCATAGAAGGCCTTCAAGGTGTCGCCATACCCTTGTTGCAGTTCATCGTTGCCGATGGCCTGCAACATCGGCTTGTCGTATTCATCCACGAGAATGACTGCGCGAAGCCCGGTATTCTCGAAGGCACGGCGCAGCACCCCCTGAAAGCGCTGCCCATAACTCCGCTCGTTCTCGTTGCGTCCATAAAGGGCCTCCTGCCTTGAGAGGAATTCCTCAAGCATAGTGTCCAGGGCCTCTGGCGTAGTGTATTTTCCCGTGTTCAGGTCGAGGTGCATGATGGGATAGGCCTGCCAGTCCCACTCCACGTCGTCGACATAGAGTCCGCGGAACAGTTCCCGCTCGCCGGAGAAGAAGGCTTCCAACGTGCTAAGTAGTAGCGACTTGCCGAAACGGCGGGGACGTGACAGGAAATAATACTTCCCCTCGTCCACCATCTTCCACATCAGTGCCGTCTTGTCCACATACACATAGCCGTCGCGGCGTATCTCGCCGAAATTCTGGATGCCGATAGGATACTTCATAATCATATTGTTCTTACGGCTGCAAAGATAATCATTTTTCTCGAATTATCATACAAATATTTGGAGGTTTCGCGGATAATTGCTAATTTTGCACAAAAATCTGATATGAGACTACTGACTTTTTGCTTGATGTCGCTGCTGACGGTATTGTCGGCCAGCGCTAATCCTATTACACGCGAGGAAGCCCGTAAGAAGGCTGAGGCTTTTGCTGCCCAGCAGCCCGGAGCACCTATGCTGACCCCCGTCACGGCCAGTCGCCGGCTGTCGCCGCGCCGCCGTGGCGTGCTCGCCGGTCAGACCGACGAGTACTATGTGTTCAACCGTGGTGTCGGTGAGGGCTTCATTATCGTCTCGGGCGACGACCGCACGGAGCCGATACTGGGCTACTGCGACCAGGGCACGTTCGACTACGAGCAGCTGCCGCCACAGCTGCAGGGCCTGCTCGACGACTACGCCCAACAGATAGCCAGTCTCGGACAGGGTGGGGGAGTCATCATCCGCGACGCCGTGCCCACCCACCCGAAGGTGGAGCAGCTGATGAAGAGCAAGTGGAGTCAGGGCTACCCCTACAACCTGACGTGCCCGGAGTACTTCTCGCTGGGACGCTCGGTGACGGGCTGCGTGGCCACGGCCATGGCCCAGATACTCTACTACAACCGCGAGAAGTCGGTGTCAGAGACCACAGCGGCCATGCCGGCCTACGACACCTGGACGGAGCATGCCACCTATGGCAAGCTCCACGTTGAGGGCATCCCCGAGGGTTCGCCCATCGACTGGGAGAACATGAAGGACGAGTACGGCTCGGCCACCGAGAAACAGCGCAAGGCCGTGGCTGACCTGATGCACTACTGCGGCGTGGCGGTGAAGATGGACTACACCAACTCGTCGTCGGGGGCGCAGTCGTATGATGCCTACCAAGCCTTCGGCAAGTACTTCGGCTACGGCTCGTCGGTGCGCTACGTCAGCTATCAGAATGTGTCGAGCGACACCGAGTGGGACCGCATCATCTATGCTGAGATTGCTGCCGGGCGCCCCGTCTACGTCAGTGGCTCGAATGCCGAGGCCGGTCATGCCTTTGTGGCCGACGGCTACGACGGCAACCTGAAGTACCACATCAACTGGGGCTGGGGTGGCACGAGCGACGGCTACTACCTGCTGACCAACCTGACGCCGGGCCAGCAGGGCATCGGCGGTTCTGACGACGGCTACAATGCCTACCGCGAGATTATCGTCGGCATTGAGCCTGAGAACTACGGCGAGAAACCCATGACCTTTGCCGATGCTGCGGTCAAGAAACTCTGTCTTGAGCACTTCGATGCCGACGGCGACGGTCAGCTGACCTACGGCGAGGCGGCCACGGTGAAGGACATCGGCACCGTGTTCAAGGGCCAGGCTGTCAAGACGTTCAAAGAACTATACTACTTCACCAGTCTGACGGCGGTGTCCGACGACGCCTTCAACGGCTGTGCCCAGCTGACGGCAGTCCGTCTGCCTAAAGGCGTACGCTCCATCGGCAACCGCTCGTTCAGCGGTTGTACCAAGCTGCAGACCATAGTGCTGCCCAACCACGTGACGGCCATCGGCGAGAGAGCCTTCTGGGGCTGCGAGGCGCTGAACACCATCGCCCTGCCCGACGAGCTGCCGGCCGTGAGTGCCGGCGCCTTCGGTGCCACCGGCCTGACGTCGGTCGTGCTGCCCATCACCGTCAAGGCGCTTGGCAGCGAGGCTTTCGCACAGTGTAAGAAGCTGAAGACGTTCGAGGTGAGGAGCTACCAGCCGTCGGCCATTGCGACCGACGCCACAGTGTTCCAGGGCACCGACCTGTCGGCCGCTACGCTCTGCTGTCTGCAGGGCACCAAGAGCTACTTCGCTACCGCCGACGTGTGGCGCGAGTTTGGCAGCATCACCGAGCGGCGCGAGCTGTCGGAGGGCAAGTTCGCCACGCTCGAGACCGGCAAGAAATACTACCTCTATAACGCCGGACTGGGACAGTATCTCACCATGGGCGAGGCCTGGGGCACACAGGCCGTCGTCGGCGACACGCCTATGCGCTTCGTGGTTAACCACACCACGTCGATGCCCGAGGGCGTCTACTACCTGACCTCCGAGGACACCGGCCGCAGCGGCCACCTGCTGTTCCGCACCATGACCGACACCAACGTCGGCAACGGCGTGAAGGCGGCCTTCGTCGACGGCACGCTGTCGGCCAACCGCGCCAATGCCTACTGGCGCATCGAGGCCGTGGCTGACGGCGTGTACACCATCCAGATACCCTCTGATGCTGCCGGCTATGCCGAGGGACTCTATTGGGGTGTGCAGACCGACCATGCGTCGAATGCAGCCTCGCCGACATACGGCGTCTATGCCGACATCGACTATGCTGCCCGTCCGGCCAACTGCCAGTGGCGCTTCGTGCTCTACGACGAGGCGGCTTCCGCCCGCTACGAGGCGGCCAGCACGCTGGCCACGCTGCTCGACATAGCCAAGGGTCGCCGGTTGAAGGTGGCTCAGGAACAGGCCGTCTACGACAACCTGGAGAGCAGTTACGACGAGCTGTGCGCGGCTCAGCGCGCCTTGCGCAAGAAGCTGAAGCTCATTGACTTTGCCGACCCATCGGCACGCAGCATATTCATCTCGGCATGGGATATCGACAGTGACGGTGAACTCTCGCTCTTAGAGGCGTCGCAGGTGGCCGACTTCAACGTCACCTTCCAGGGTAACACCTCGCTCAAGAGCCTCGACGAATTGCAGTATCTTACCGCCATTCCCGACATCTACGGCAGCAGCTTCGAGGGCTGCACCAACCTCGAGTCGGTCACGCTGCCCGATGGTCTGGTACACATCTATTACCGTGCCTTCCGCAACTGCCCGAAGCTCACGTCAATCACCATCCCCTCGGGCGTCAGCACGCTCGGCGATGGCTGTTTCTACGGCTGTAAGGCTCTGCGCCAGGTCACCGTCGGCTGTCCCGACCCCTCGTTCATCACGCTTGGTTCCAATGTCTTCGCCGGCGTCACCCTGTCGGCCTGTACGCTCTACGTCCCCTTCGGTGCGAAGGCGCTCTACGAGCAGGCCCCCGTCTGGAAGAACTTCGGCCAGATTGTCGAGGTGCGCATGAGCACCCAGCCTAAGTGGTCAGCGGCCGTTGCCGACAAGACGGTCTATATATATAATATAGGTACGCGAAAGTTCCTCACCATGGGCGAGGCTTACGGCACGCAGTCGGTGGTGGCTGCACAGGGCATGAAGTACCAGCTGAAGCGCACCAAGACGATGCCCGCCGGTCAGTACTATCTCTACGCTAACGGCAAGGCCGTGTTCCGCACCGACACCGACACGAAGGTGGGCAGTGGCGTGAAGGCCTGCTTCGGCGACGGCTCCGTCACGGCCAAGGCCTACTGGCAGCTCGACTCGGTGGCCCCCGGCGTCTACACCCTGCAGGTGCCGGCTACTGACGCCGCCTATGCCGAGGGCGAGTACCTCGGCGTCGACGAGAGTCACGCCTCGAGTGCGGCCAGCCCCACCTACGGCATCTACTGGGACATCCGCGGCACCGGTGCCGGCGCACAGTGGGCGTTCATTGCCGAGGACGACATGGCTGCCGCCCAGGCCATGGACGACGTGGCCGCCCAGCTCAAGAAGTCGCTCGGCGTGGCCACGGCTAAGGGGCTCGACGTTGCGGCCGAGCAGGCCGTCTACGACAGTCAGCTGAGTACCATCGACGATCTGAAGGCGGCCCTCGCCGCTGTGCGCGAGAAGCTGCACTACATCACCTTCACCGACGATAAGGTGCGCACCATCTGCACCGACCAGTGGGACAGCGACGGCGACGACGAACTCTCGTTCGAGGAGGCAGCTGCCGTCACCGACATCGGCGAGACGTTCATGGGACTGTCGACCATCAAGAGTTTAGAGTCGCTGCGCTACTTCACCGCGCTGACCCAGATACCGGCCAATGCCTTCCGTGGCGACCTGGCGCTGCAGACCGTCTATCTGCCGGCGGGCGTCACCGCCGTCGGCGACTACGCCTTCCGCAACTGCGGCGCGCTGAAGAATCTGGTCATCATGAGCGACGCCGCCATGCTGCCTATGGGCTACATGAGCGTGCCTAACAACCTGCAGCTCTTCGTTCCCGAAGCCTTGCTCGACGACTACCGGGCCGACGACGACTGGGCCGAGCGTTGCCTCATCGAGGCCTACACCGGCAAGCCCGTCGTCACGGCCGAGGCCCGCCGCGTCTACGGTCGTGCTTACGCCACGATAACGCCCCGTGTGCTTGGCGCCCCCGTCGATGGTACGCCGGAGTGTACCTGCGAGGCCATCAAGGAGACGACGCTGCCCGTAGGCACCTATCCCATCAGCGTTGCCCAGGGCACCGTCACCACGCTGGGAGTAGAGTTCCGTGAGGGTGTGCTGACCATCACGCCGGCACCGCTCACCGTCACCGCCCAGAGCTACACGCGCCGGGTGGGCGAGGCCAACCCCGAGTTTGAACTGACCTACAAGGGCTTCCGCAACCGCGAGACCGAAGACGTCTTCACCGTCCGCCCCGTCGTCGTCTGTGAGGCCACGCCCCAGAGTCCCGCCGGCGAGTATGCCATCACCGTCAGCGGCGGCGAGGCCGTCAACTACGCCATCACCTACGTCAACGGCGTGCTCACCGTCGAGGATCCCACCGGCATTGCCGAAATCGAGAATCGAAAATCAGAAAATCGTAAATACTACGACCTTCAGGGGCGTCGCGTCAGCCAGCCCCGTCGCGGCATCTACGTCAGCGGCCGCCGTAAGGTCGTGCTAAAGTAATGTCTAAACTCCTAAAAAAACTACGAATTTCACCAATTAAACGAATTGTCCCAATAGTCAGGAACGAAATATTCGTAAAATTCGTGAAATTCGTAGTTTTTATTACTTCTTACTTCTTACTTCTTACTTCAGAAGTCTTACTTCTTCATCAGCAGGTCGCGAATCTCGGCGAGCAGTTCCTCCTGCGTCGGACCCTTCGGCTCCTCGGGAGCGGGAGCTTCCTCCTTCTTGCGGTTCAGCTTGTTGATGCCCTTCAGCATGAGGAAGATACAGAAGGCGACGATGAGGAAGTCGACCACGTTCTGGATAAACTGACCGTAGGCGAAGACGGCAGCACCGGCCTCCTTGGCAGCTGCCAGCGTGGAGTAATCGCCGTCGCCCAGGTTAACGAACAGGTCGACGAAGCTGACGCCACCGGTCAACTTGCCGATGAGCGGCATGAGGATGTCGTCAACGAGCGAGCTGACAATCTTACCAAACGCACCGCCGATGATCACACCGACAGCCATGTCCATCACGTTGCCCTTCATGGCAAACTCTTTGAATTCACTGATAAATCCCATAATTACTAAATGTTTAAATTATTAATATGTAAATTGTAATCTATGTTTTGCAATCTCGGCTTTTTGCCTTGATATAACTCACTTTTCACTTTGCTCCATTTCACTTTTCACTTTAATTAAGATAGAAAATCTGTGCAAATATAAGAATTTTTTTGTAACTTTGCGCTCGAAAAAGGAAAAAAATGCGTTTAAGGTGCAAAATTCTTGCTTTTTTAAGGCATTTGGTATAAAATAGTAAATAGAAAATACGAAAATCGTAAATAGTTTAACCCATTTAATAACAAACAAAGAAATGACAAAAGTTGCTATTAACGGCTTTGGCCGTATCGGTCGCCTCGCATTCCGTCAGATGTTCGAGGCTGAAGGTTATGAAGTGGTCGCC
>CAMOKH010000092.1 GCA_946617675.1 uncultured Prevotellaceae bacterium
AAACGGAAAGAAAAAGAAGGGCCACAAGATGGCTACCCACAAGCGTAAGAAGAGACTGCGCAAGAATCGTCATAAGAGCAAGTAAGCTCTTTTAAGACAGAAAGGAATGAAGGGAGTGTGGATACGACGTCAAAAAGCGTGCCACACCCCTTTTCGTAACAACCCCAAGTTAACAAAAAGGAAACCCAAGAATGACAAGTGAAGTAATCATTGATGTCCAGCCGAAGGAGATCTCCATCGCACTGCTCGAAGACAAACAGCTGGTGGAATACCAGAACGAGCGTCGCGAGGCCTCATTCTCGGTGGGAAACATCTACGTGGCAAAGGTGAGGAAACTGATGCCCGGACTGAATGCCTGCTTCGTCGACGTAGGGTACGAGAAGGATGCCTTCCTTCACTATCTTGACTTGGGCACTCAATTCAGCTCTTACGAGAAATACCTGAAACAGGTACAGAGCGACAGAAAGAAACTTTATCCCATCCAGAAGGCCCAGCGGCTGCCCGACCTGCCCAAGGACGGTTCGGTGCAGAACACGCTACAGGTGGGCCAGGAGGTGATGGTGCAGGTGGTCAAGGAGCCCATCTCGACCAAGGGCCCCCGGCTGACGTGCGAACTGAGCTTCGCCGGCCGCTACATCGTGCTCATCCCCTTCGGCGATAAAGTGAACGTATCTTCTAAAATCAAACGAAGCGAGGAACGCAGCCGGCTGAAGCAGCTCATTCAGAGCATCAAGCCCCGCAACTTCGGTGTCATCGTGCGCACGGTGGCCGAAGGCAAGCGTGCCGCCGAGCTCGACCAGGAGATGAAAATCCTGATCAAGCGCTGGGAGGACGCCATCACGCGGGTGCAGAAGACACAGCAGCGGCCCCAGCTGGTGTTCGAGGAGGAGAGCCGCGCCGTGGCTCTGCTTCGCGACCTGTTCAACCCCACGTACGACGCTATCTGCATCAACGACGCCACCATCTTCCAGCAAGTAAGAGACTACGTCGGACTGATAGCTCCCGAGAAGCAGGCCATCGTGAAGCAGTACACGGGCACCGTGCCCATCTTCGACAACTACGGTGTCACCAAGCAGTTGAAGTCGGGCTTCGGCAAAACCGTCAACTACAAGCACGGAGCCTACCTCATCATCGAGCACACCGAGGCTATGCACGTCGTCGACGTGAACAGCGGCACTCGCGTCAAGAAAGAAAACGGTCAGGAAGCAAATGCGCTGGAGACCAACCTGGGAGCCGCCGACGAGCTGGCACGACAGTTACGACTACGAGACATGGGAGGAATCATCGTGGTCGACTTCGTTGACATGAACCTCGCCGAGGACCGCCAGCTGCTCTACGAGCGCATGTGTAAGAACATGCAGAAAGACCGTGCCCGCCACAACATCCTGCCGCTGTCGAAGTTCGGCCTGATGCAGATTACGCGTCAGCGCGTCCGTCCGGCAATGGATGTCAACGTAGAAGAAGACTGTCCCACCTGTTTCGGTACCGGAAAGATCAAGTCGTCGATACTTTTCACCGACCAGTTAGAGAGCAAGATTGACCGCCTCGTGAACAAGATAGGAATCAAGAAGTTCTACCTGCACGTACACCCCTACGTGGCTGCCTACATCAACCAGGGTATGGTGTCACTGAAACTGCGATGGCAGATGAAGTACGGCTTAGGCGTGCGCGTCATCCCCTCTCAGAAACTGGCGTTCCTGCAATACGAGTTCTACGACTCGAAGCGCCAGTTCATTGACATGAAAGAGGAGATAGAGACCAAGAAGTAAAAGGGAACCCGCAAGAGTTCCCTTTTTTATACTACACCGTTATCAGCAGCTACACAATCTTGAAGCGCACGCGAAACGAGTGCTCCATCTCGTCCCAGTTCGTGCCGAGCATCTCGAAGTGCCCTATCTGGCCCGTCGAGCGCACGTGCTTGCCGATGCAGGGGCAGACGTCATAGTCGCCGATGCGCACCAGCCTTATCTCGTCCGAGGCATCGTCGGGCAACCGTTCCGTCGAGACATCGTCGGGCAGGGCGTCGCGCGTGGTGTACTCGAACGTCACGGGCAGGTCGGCCTCTATCAGTTCGTTCATCCTGCGCTCTATCTCCTTCTCCTCCTGCCGGGTCGGCTTGTGGTCGAGGTGGAAACTCATCTTACTCTTCTTACGCTCCACATGGGCATTGTACGAGCGCCCACAGCCGAAGATGTTAATCATCGTGCGGTTCAGCAGATGCTCTGCGGTATGCGCGGGCGGAAACGACACTTCTCTCTCTTCCATGCTCTTTCTGCTTTTATGACGTGTAAAATATCTAAGTTCCTAATAGTCAGTTGCCTGGCGTTGAAGGGCGCGACTGCGACGAGGTGTGGTAGTATTCGTCCATCATCTTGCCCAGCGCTTCGATGTCGTAGAACGACTCGGGGTGGTTCACGCGGTCCAGCTGCTTGTGCGGCTCAATGCCTGGGTCGACGTTCTGTCCGCCATTATAGGTCAGGTGGCAGCGGAACGAGGAGATGCGGTAGTCCAGTCCGTCGGCTGTCGACATGTGCTGTATGGCACACGAGCCCCCTCCGGTTTTCTCGCCAATGATGAGAGCACCAAGGTCCTTCATCCTGGCCGTGAACAGGTTGCCACACGACCAGGTGCACGCACTGCACAGCACGCCGACGTTCAGGCGGTTCTTCACCTCCTTGTCCTTCTCGTCAAACTTGCCGTCAAAGTTACGGTCTACATCGTAGAAAGACTCGCTGCGCTGGCCCGTTAGGGTGTTTTCACTCGTCGTGTTGCTGACGTTGTAAAGTACTGATCTGAATGCGGTCAGCAAGTCCTCGGAGCCGCCCATGTTTGACGAGCAGTCGACGATGAAGTGCTCCACCTCGGGGTCGGCCTGTGCACGCTGCCATGCATCGATGAACACCAGCAGCTCGTCGTCGGGGGTCTTCTCCAGCGTGGGTTTCGGACCGCCAGAGTAGTAGTTGAGCCAGCCGTCCCAGTCGAGTTCCATGAAAGAGAGAATCACGCACAGCGCCGTATTGCCTTTCTTGAAATAGCGCCCCTTGCCCAGCACCTTCTCGCGGACGGCGTTCATCTCGTCCTCAATCTTGAACTTCTGCGTTGTCAACTTCACGCCCTCGTCGGCCAGTCGTGCTGCCAGGGGGTAGGCGCTGCGGGCCTTCTCGATGCGCTGGTTGACGCTGGGCAGAATGGACTTCGGACAGTAGCGGGTAATGTTGACCCACGTGTGGCCGCCGTCATGGACAAAATACTGCAGCGCCTGCATGCCCAGTACGAACTCTGCCGTGTTGGCCGACTGCAAGAGCTGCCTCACCGTGCGGCCCTCTTCACCCTGAGCCTCCAGCGTCTGGTCTATGCCGTTGGCTATCCATTGGGCCTCGTATGGCGAGCGCCCCGTGTGGCCTAAGAGATTGTCGATGGTGAAGCAGAGGTCCTGGTAGCGGTACTTCGCCAGGTCGGCAGGAATAGCCTCACGCTGGTAGTTGGCAATGATGAACGTAGAGTCGACCGCCAGCAGCGGACTCCTCACGGTGTTGACACAGATGACGATGCGCTCGCCATTGAAACCGGCCGTGCGGAGGTTCAGGTCAGTGTAGAGGTCGTTCATGAGGGTGAAGGGCAGATAGACGTCCTGCTCGTCGCCGCGCAGGTCGATGCCGTATTTACGGAAGTCGAATGTCACCCTTACGGACTTGGGCGTGGTCTCCACGCTCTTGAACCGCACGAAGCCCGTCTCGTCGTACCCCACATTGGGCAGGTCCTGTCCCGTGAGCGACTGCATGTTGGTGAATGCCGAGAAGTCGTCGCTCATGAAGGTTTCGTTGCTGATGTCCACCGTGGCCTGTCCGTCGCGCGACCTGAGTTCGTAGCTGTCGCCGTTTCTCTTGACGGCCAGCTGCTGGTGGGGCAGCATCATGTGGTGGAAGTTGCGTGCCGAGATGTAGGCCACGTTGGGCTGGTCGTCGTAGAAGCGCAGCGTCACGTCGTCGGCAGGCTTCCCGTCGCGGTTCACGGGCACGGCTCTCTCGGTAAAGGCAATCTTACTCCCCTCGTCGTGGATTTCTCCACCCCCGTTGTTGTCTCTGTTTGAGTCAACGCATGCAGCCAGCGCCAAGGCTGCCAGCACGGTGCAGAACAATGTCCGTTTCATTTCTTACATTAAGCTAATTTTCTGCAAAAGTAATAAAATCATTCGGAAGATGCAAGAAAAACAGGAGTAAAAAGCGACAGAAGACGAACTTTCGGCACCAAAATTTGGCGTTTCGGCCGTTAATTCGTAACTTTGCACGGTTGTTAACAATAAATACGTATGTTAAGACTGTCAGACTTAACCATCATACCGTCGCGCGCTGCCCTCGGAGAGATACCCGACGGCAAGCGGCTCATCAATACCATCAATGCCCACTCGTACAACGTGGCCCAGAACGACCCGCTCTTCGCCCAGGCCCTCGCCGGCGGCGACTACCTCATACCCGACGGCGCCTCCATCGTGAAGGCCTGCCGGTGGCTCAAGGCGAAGTCGCAGCCACGGGAGCGCATTGCTGGGTGGGACCTCTTCGAGCACGAGATGCAGCGCCTCGAAAGCAGGGCTGCCGGCGGCGGACGCCGACGCTCGGTCATGTTCATGGGGTCGTCAGAGCGCGTGCTGCAGCTCATTCGCGAGCGGGCCGCCCACGACTATCCCCACCTTGACGTCACCGTCTACTCGCCACCCTACAAGCCCGAGTTCAGCGACGACGACAACCGCGCCATCGTCAGCGCCATCAATGACGCACGCCCCGACCTGCTCTGGATAGGCATGACGGCGCCGAAGCAGGAGAAGTGGACCTACGCCCACTGGGCCGAGCTCGACATCGACTGCCACGTAGGCACCATCGGCGCCGTGTTCGACTTCTACGCCGGTACGGCCCGCCGCGCGCCGCTCTGGTGGCAGCAGCACTCGCTCGAGTGGCTCTACCGCCTGGTGAAGGAGCCGCGCCGCATGTGGCGCCGCTACGTCATCGGCAACCCGCTGTTCCTCTGGAACATCTTTTCGGAAAAAATGAGAGGTGAGAAGTGAGGGGCCTCACTTCTCACTGAGTTTAAGCACTACGGCCGAACGAGCCTCTACCGTCAGCACGACGGGATGCAGCGCACTGAGCGTCAGTTCTGCCGACGTGCCACTGAGCAAGTCGGTGGCCGAGTAAAGGCCCTCGTTCATGCCGAGGAACTCGAAGGCATGCTGGGGAATGTTGACACCCACCGTCACGTCGGTGTCGTCGAAGTTGGCTACGACCAACAGCTGGCTACGCTTCGACGCCCGGCGCAGAAACATGTACTGGCGGTGGCAGTCGGGGTTGACGTACATCAGGTCGTAGAACGCGCCCTCAACGACGGCCTTCTCCTTGCGGGCAATCGTCAGCACCTTCTTATAGGTGGCAGCCAGCTGCTTCTCGTCAGCCGTCAGCTTCTTCGCAGCCGCCCGGCAGAGCGTGTCGACGGCCCAGTAGTCGAAGATGGTGGTGCGGCCGTCGCGACCGCTGAAGCCCTCGCTGTCCATTCCGCGCTCGCCGTACTCCTGTCCGGCGTAGAGCATGAAGGGGTTCTGCTGCATCAGCGCACTCACCACCAGTGCAGGCACGGCCCGACGGCCGTCGGCGGCAAAGAAGTCGCTGGCTATGCGCAGCTCGTCGTGGTTCTCAAGGAAGTAGAGCATGTGGCGGCGTATGTCGTCGGTCTGCTGCCAGGCGCCGGTAATGGCCTGTGTCGACTGTTCGTGGCGTATCACCCTGAACAGCGTGTCGTACATGCCCACCTTGTCGTACAGGTAGTCGAAGTCCGAGGCCAGGTAGTGGCGGTACTCGCCGGGGTTATACACCTCGCCGATGAACAGCAGTCCGGGGTGCTCGGCCTTCACGCGGGCCGTGGCGTAGGCCCAGAACTCGGCAGGCACCATCTCGGCCATGTCGCAGCGGAAACCGTCGATGCCCTTTGACGCCCAGAAGAGCAGGATGTCGGTCATCTTCAGCCACGTGTCGGGCACGGGGTCGAAGTGGCCCACCCTGCCGGCGTAGTAGTCGACACCATAGCAGAGCTTCACCGTCTCATACCAGTCGTTCATGCCCGGCGCATTGTTGAAGCAGTCGTTGCCCGTGGCCTTGGCTGGCTCCTCGTCGTATGGCTCGGTCTCGCCGTGGTAGAGGTCCAGATAGGGCGTAAACCGCTGACCGGGACAATAGTAGAAGTTATTCTGCGGCGAGAAGCCCTGGGCCGGGTCGTCGTCCTCGCCCAGGTCTCTTACGCCCTCGGGCTTACAGATGCTGTGGTACTGACGAGCCACATGGTTAGGCACGAAGTCGATGATTACCTTCATGCCGGCCTCATGGGTGCGGCTGACCAGCTGCTCGAACTCCGCCATGCGGTCGGCCACGCTGTCGGCCAGGTCGGGGTCGACGTCGTAGTAGTCAGTGATGGCGTAGGGCGACCCTGCCCTGCCCTTCACCACGGCCGGATGCTGGCGTGGAATGCCGTACTGCGTGTAGTCGGTCGTCGTGGCATGGCGGATGACGCCGGTGTACCACACGTGGCTTACGCCCGTCGTCTTCAGCCGTCGGAGTACTGCCGGTGTGAAGTCGCTGAACTTGCCGCAGCCGTTCTCCCCGATGGAGCCGCCGGGCGTGCGCGTCTCATTTCTGTTGCCATAGAGGCGCGTAAAGATTTGATATATAATGATTTTATCCATAGACAAAAGTTTATTTTTTATCCGCCGTATCCATTACACCTCGGTAATTCATTGATATTCAAAGTATTGAGTGGTAATGAACAGATGGTTGTGGTAACGGATGTGACGGATTAAAAATAAAAAGTGGCAGGCTTCTGACTGGAAACCTGCCACCCCTATTATTATGCCTCAATACCGTGGACGCTGACCTCGCGGTTGATCTTGGCAATCATGCCCTGCAGGGCCTTGCCGGGACCGCACTCGGTGAAGTCGTCGGCACCGTCGCTGATCATCGACTGCACGCACTGGGTCCAGCGCACGCTCGAGGTGAGCTGGGCTATCAGGTTCTGCTTGATTTCAGCGGGGGCGGTGTGGGGACGTCCGTCGACGTTCTGATAGACGGGGCACTTGGGCTCGCTGAACGTGGTCTGCTCGATGGCGGCCTGCAGCTCGTCCTTGGCGGGCTGCATCAGAGGCGAGTGGAAGGCTCCGCCCACCTTCAGGGGCAGGGCGCGCTTGGCTCCGGCGGCCTTGAGCTGCTCGCAGGCTTCGTTGATGGCCTCGACGTTGCCCGAGATGACGAGCTGGCCGGGGTTGTTATAGTTGGCGCAGACGACGACGTGGCCTTCGCGGTTGATGGCGGCGCAGACCTCCTCGACCTTCTCGTCGGGCAGTCCGATGATGGCAGCCATCGTCGAGGGCTGAGCCTCGCAGGCCTTCTGCATGGCCATGGCACGGGCGTAGACCAGCCGGAGTCCGTCCTCGAACGAGAGTGCTCCTGCTGCCACGAGTGCCGAGAACTCGCCGAGCGAGTGGCCGGCGGTCATCTCGGGCTTGAAGGCGTCGCCCATGCAGAGGGCCGAGATGACGGAGTGGAGGAATACGGCGGGCTGAGTCACCTTGGTCTGACGAAGGTCGTCGTCGGTTCCGCTGAACATGATGTCGGTGATGCGGTAGCCCAGGATTTCGTTAGCCTTTTCAAACAATTCTTTTGCTGTCGGGTTGTTGTCGTACAGGTCTTTGCCCATACCGACGAACTGTGCTCCCTGTCCGGGAAAAACAAATGCTTTCATTTCTTTTTTCTGTACTTAATGATTTGTATTAAGGGGTTTTACGTATTCGTAGTAGTACCAGTAGGAGTTGCCGTAGTGCTCGAGCACGTTGCCGCGGCGCTCAGTGTCGAGCTGGTAGCCGGCCTCGAGCTTCTGCAGGTCCTCGTAGTCGACGTCGAGCACGGGGTCATGGTAGACGACGACGGGGTGGCTGCGCCGGTGGTTGTAGAGCACGAGCGCCTCGCGGTAGTGGCGGGGCAGACTGTCGCCCAGGGTGTAGTAGCGGCCCACGGTGCTGGCAAAGCGGTCGAGGTCCTTGTCGATAAGGTAGCTGCACAGCAGGTAGTCGGCAGCGGGGGCCTTGGCCTGACCGGAGCGCATGATGGCCTGCAGGTACTCCATGGGCTGCATGGGCCGCCGGGGCACGGCGCCGAGGAAGCGGAAGACGCTATCGGTCGGATAGATGAGCATGCGCGAGAGCGTGGCCGAGGGCAGGATGGCCTGGCTCGAGGGGTAGACGGGATAGTGGAACAGGCGGTCGCCCAACTGCCCCTTGCGGGCAAGGGCGTACATGCGCACCATCGTCAGGCTGGCGTCGGTCTCGAGCGACTCGTTGCCCACCCGCAGCGCCTCGTCGTAGTCGCGGCGTGCGAGGGCCTGCTCGGCGCGCGCCCTGAAGTGGAAGACGGCGTCAGTGTTGGCCGTCAGCGCCACGCCGGTCATCATGAGGCCCATGGTGAGCATGTTGACCCACATCGACCGCGAGAACAGCCCCGCTGACTGCTGGCTGACGTACGACTCGACGGAGCGTGCCACCCAGACAGCGACGCCCCAGACGACTGTCAGCAGCGGGGCGAGCCACGCCCAGCGGCCTATGCCAAAGTGGCAGTCGGGTTGCTCGGCGCCAGAGGTCAGCACGGCCAGGGCCAACAGCGACGGGAAGTAGGTGAGCGCGTGGGCGAAGCGGCGCAGGGGCAGCAGGCAGTAGACGCCGGCCTGGAGCAGCATCATCACGATGGTGATGAGCAGCGAGCCCGTGAGCCGGCTGTAGCTTGTCTGTCCGCCGCTGAGCAAGTGCTGCGTCACGCTGAGCAGGTCGGCCTGGAAGAAGTGCAGCCAGAGGAGGGTGAATACGACAAAAACGAGGGCGCACATGACACGGATGATCACGGCGCTATCGTTCTTGACTGGTCGGTTATAGTTCATTCCGCCGGGCTGCAGGTTTAGTTCTTCCTAAGCACGACGGCCGAGCGTGCGGGAATGTAGAGTTTCAGCCACTCCTTCTTGTCCTCGACGTAGACGGGGTCGAAGTTGGTGACGTGGGTCATCGTGTCGTCGGCGAAACCGTTGCCGCCGAAGTCCTTCGAGTCGGTGTTGAGCACCACGTCGTAGCTGCCCGTGGGCACGAGGAAGCCGTAGTCGGTGTACGACTGCGTGGGCGAGAAGTTGAACACGAAGACGAGGTCGCCGCGCATGAAGCAGAGCACCTTGTCGCCCTCGTTGTGCCAGATTTCGGTGACGGGCGTCTGCTGGAAGTTCTTCTCGCTCTTGATGACCTCGAGCATGCGGCGGTCGAAGTCGCCCAGCCAGTGGTAGCAGAGGTCGGGGTTGTCGACGAGGTTCCACTGGCGGCGTGCGTACTTGTAGCTCCAGCCGTTGCCCTCGCGGGGGAAGTCGATCCACTCGGGATGGCCGAACTCGTTGCCCATGAAGTTGAGGTAGCCGCCGTTGATGCAGCCTGCGGTGACGAGGCGTATCATCTTGTGGAGGGCGATGCCGCGCTGGGCAATGTCGTTGACGTCCTTCTTGGCGAAGTGCCAGTACATGTCGGCGTCGATGAGGCGGAAGATGATGGTCTTGTCACCCACCAGGGCCTGGTCGTGGCTCTCGCAGTAGCTGATGGTCTTCTCGTCGGGGCGGCGGTTGCGCACCTCCCAGAAGATAGAGGTGACGTTGATGTCCTCATCGCGTACCTCTTTTATAGTCTTAATCCAGTAGTCGGGAATGTTCATCGCCATGCGGTAGTCGAAGCCGTAGCCGCCGTCCTCGAAGGGTGCAGCCAGTCCTGGCATGCCGCTGACCTCCTCGGCTATGGTGATGGCGTTCTTGTTAATCTCGTGTATCAGGCAGTTGGCCAGCGTCAGGTAGCAGATGGCGTTGTCGTCCTCGTGGCCGTTGAAGTAGTCGCCGTAGCCGGTGAAGGCCTCACCCAGTCCGTGCGAGTAGTAGAGCATCGAGGTGACGCCGTCGAAGCGGAAGCCGTCGAAGTGGAACTCCTCGATCCAGTACTTGCAGTTGGAGAGCAGGAAGTGTATGACCTCGTCCTTGCCGTAGTCGAAGCAGAGCGAGTCCCAAGCTGGGTGCTCGTGGCGGTCGCCGGGATAGAAGTACTGGTTGGGGTCACCGCAGAGGTTGCCCAGTCCCTCGACTTCGTTCTTCACGGCGTGGGAGTGTACGATGTCCATGATGACGGCCACGCCCAGGCGGTGAGCCTCGTCGATGAGGGCCTTCAGCTCCTCAGGTGTGCCGAAGCGCGAGCTGGGGGC
Organism: uncultured Prevotellaceae bacterium; assembly: GCA_946617675.1. GTDB lineage: Bacteria > Bacteroidota > Bacteroidia > Bacteroidales > Bacteroidaceae > Prevotella. The sequence continues at coordinate 10,299 of CAMOKH010000092.1, forward strand.
GAAGAAGCTGCTGACGTGATAGCCGAACGAGCCGTAGTAGGGATGCTCCTGAATGGCCATGATCTGGATAGCGTTGTAGCCGTCCTTGACGATGCGCGGCAGCACGAGGTCCTTGAACTCGGTGTAGGAGCCTACCTTCTCGGCGTCCTGGGCCATGCCGATGTGGCACTCGTAGATGAGCAGCGGCGCCGTATTGGGCTTGAAGCGCTTCTTCTTCCAGACGTAGGGCGTCTCGGGGTTCCACACCTGAGCCGAGAATATCTTGGTCTGGTCGTCCTGCACCACGCGACGGCACCAGGCGGGAATGCGCTCGCCCTCGCCGCCGTTCCAGCGCACCTTCATCTTGTAGAGCTGACCGTGCTTCAGTGCCTTCTCCGAGAGTTTCAGCTCCCAGTTGCCGGTGCCCTCGATGCGCTTCAGCTTATACTTGTCGGTCTCTTGCCAGTTGTTGAAGTCGCCGATGAGGTAGATCTCGGTGGCGTTGGGGGCCCACTCGCGGAACACCCAGCCGCGCGTCAGCTTGTGCAGACCGTAGTAGAGGTGACCCGTGGCGAAGTCGCTCAGCGTGCGCTTGCCGTTCTGCGTCAGCTGGCTGATCTTCCAGAGGGCATGGTCGTGGCGTCCGCGGATGGCGCCCTCGAAAGGCTCCAGCCATGGGTCGTGCTCAACGATGCCGATGTGCTTTGGCTGCTGCTCGGCCACTTTCTTCACTGCGCGCTTGGCGGCCGTCTTGCGGGTCGTCGTCTTGGGCGTTGTCTCTTTCTTTGTTGCCATAGTTCGGTTATGCTTTTACTTTGAATATTGCTTTCTTGATTTCGGCACTCTCGCTGATGCAGGGGGCGTGTCCGTCCTGCGGGAAGAAGATGGCCATCTGGCCGGGACGGCAGGTGACGTAGGTCTGGGCCAGCGTCGTGCCGTACTTCGTGATGTCCTTCTCGGCGTTGTAGTCGAACGGGGGCAGGTCGCCCAGCGGCGTGTAGCCGAAGGTCTCAGCGGTGTCGAGGGGTATCTGGATGTCAATCATCCTGACGTGGGTCTCAAGCACGGCAGCCTCGGGCGTGCAGCCCTTGGCCACGGTGATGTTCACAAACAGGTCGTCGCCCTTGATGGGGTACTTGCCGGCCTCCATCGTGTTCAGGTCGTGCTGTTTCAGAAATTCGGTAACGTCGGCAAAGAGCGGGTTCAGCCCCACGTACTTGCCCAGGTTGTCGAGTGTGTCGATTATCATAATGCTTGGATTTAATATGTTATTAGTTGTTGATTTCCTGTCGGTGCCCACGCACGTAGTTGCCCTGGGCCGTGATGTTGCCGTTGCGGTCTTTCTCGACGAAGCGGCCGTCGCGCAGGTCGTCGACGTAGCTGCCCTCGAAGCGCTTGCCGTCCTTGTCCTCCTCGATGGCCTTGCCGTTGCGCTTGCCGTTACGGAACGTGCCCTTGAACTTCGAGCCGTCGGCAAAACGGGCTATGCCTTCGCCGTCAATCTTGCCGTTGCGGAACTGACCTTCGTAGACGTCGCCGTTCTTCATCGTCAGCTTGCCGCGGCCGTTGGGCTTGTCGGCCTGCCACTGGCCCACGTAGACGTTGCCATTGGCCCAGACGAGCGTTCCCGTGCCCTGCTTCTCGCCGCCCGAGAACTGACCCGTGTACTTGTCGCCCGAGGCGTAGGTGAAGATGCCCGTACCGTGGCGCTTGCCGTCCTGGTAGTCGCCCTCGTAGATGTCGCCGTTCTGGAAGTGGTAGATGCCCTTGCCGTGCTGCACGTCCTTCGACCACTGGCCGATGTAGACGTCGCCGTCGGCAAAGCGATAGGTGCCCCTACCCTGGCGCAGGTTGTTCACCCACTGGCCGTCGTAGGTCGAGCCGTCGCCCCAATCGTAGAAGCCCGTGCCGGTCTTCTCGTCGTCTTTCCAGTCGCCGGTGTAGTAGGCGCCGCTGGCAAAGGTGTAGGTGCCCTTGCCCTCGCGCTTGTCGAGCTTCCACTCGCCGTCGTACTTGTCGCCGTTGTAGTAGTACATCACGCCGTGGCCGTGCTGGTAGTCGCGGAACCAGAGGCCGTCGTAGCGGTTGTTGTTCTGGAAGTAGTAGATGCCCTTGCCGTGCTGCTGGTCCTGGAACCACTCGCCCTCGTACTTCTCGCCGTCCGAGAAGGTGTAGGTGCCGTAGCCCTGGCGCTTGCCCTTGTCGTACTCGCCTTCGTAGGTGTTACCGTTCTTGTAGACGGCCTTGCCCTTGCCCTGAGGCTTGCCGGCGACCATCTCGCCCTGATACTCGCCGCCGTCCTTGGTAACGGCCGTTCCGAGCGTAATCTTCTGGGCACTCACCAATGCCGGGAGCGCCGCTATAATCAGTGTTGTGATATATCTTTTCATGCGATGTTGCTTGTTTGAAAGGCCAAAATTAGCAAAAAAAACATATACTTCCAAAAAGATTGCATTTTTTAACTGAATCTCTGACATTTATTTCGTATCTTTGCAGAAATTTAAAACTCAGAGACATGAAATTCATCGCAATTATACCCGCACGCTACCAGTCGACACGATTTCCTGGCAAGCCCCTGGCACTGCTCGGCGGGCGACCCGTGATCCAGCGCGTCTACGAACAGGCGGTCGGCGTTCTGGGCGAGGCCTACGTGGCCACCGACGACGAGCGCATACGTCAGGCGGTCGAGGCCTTCGGGGGCCGCGCCGTCATGACGCGCACCGACCACCAGAGCGGCACCGACCGCATAGAGGAGGCCGCCGAGATCATCGGCACCGACGCCGACGTCATCATCAACGTTCAGGGCGACGAGCCCTTTATCCAGCCGTCGCAGATCGAGACGCTCTGCCACCTCTTCGACGACCCGCAGACGCAGATTGGCACCCTCGGCAAGCGCTTCGAGACGATCGAGGCCGCCGAGAACCCCAACTCGCCGAAGATCGTCTGCGACGTGAATGGCTTTGCGCTCTACTTCAGCCGCTCGGTTATTCCCTTTATACGCGGCGCTGAACGGGAACACTGGCTCGACAGCTTCCCCTTCCTGAAGCACCTGGGCATCTATGCCTACCGCCGCAGCGTACTGGCAGAAATCACAAAGCTGCCCCAGAGTCCGCTCGAACGGGCGGAGAGTCTGGAGCAGCTCCGATGGCTGCAGTACGGCTACAGGATACGGGTCGGCGAGACGAGCGTCGAGACCGTCGGCATCGACACTCCCGAGGATCTCGGACGCGCCGAGGCTTTTCTCAGGGCGTCGGCCCGGGGTTAGCTGCGGCGCATCTCCTCAACCAGCTGCCGCTGACGCTCGGTCAGCACCGTGGGCAGCGTCACCTGGTAGGTCAGTATCAGGTCGCCCCCACCCTGCCCCTTGCCGCGCAGCCGCACCTTCGTGCCTGGCTGCGTGCCGGGCTTGACCTTCATCTTCAGCTTCGACGCCCCGACCTGTATCATCACCTCGCCGCCAAGCAGGGCGGTGTACATGTCAATGCTCACGGTGGCCTGCGACTCCTTCGGCCCTGACTGCCGGCCGAAGCCGCCGAAGGGCGACCCGCCGGCAGCACCGCCGCCGAACAGGCTCTCGAAGAACGACGAGAAGCCGCCGCCACCACCGCCCTTGGTGAAGCCCGAGAAGTCGAACCCCTCGAAAGGCGAACCGCCACCCTGGCCGCCGCCGAAGCCGCCGCCCATCTGGTCGTACTCCTTCCACTGCTCGCCATACTGGTCGTACTTCTTGCGCTTTTCGGGGTCGCCGATGACGTCGTAGGCCTCGTTCAGAGCCTGAAACTTGGCTTTCGCCTTCAGGTCGTCGGGGTGCAGGTCGGGGTGAAACTGCTTGGCCCGCTTCAGGTAGGCCTTCTTCACGTCTTTCTGCGGTATTGTCTTGTCGACACCTAAAATCTTGTAATAGTCAATGAATGCCATAATCCTTTTCCTCCTATTTTTGTTGTTTCTACTTATGAGCCTTACAGCAAAAAGTGTACCAAACGCACTCAAAACCGTTAAAGTTACGTAAAACTTATGCGACACGGGGACGGAGTCTATTTATTTTTGTAACTTTGCAACTCATAGAACAGACACCAAGATGAGAACACTCATACTGACAGCCATAGCCGCCATGACACTGACGACACAGGCACAGCCCACGCAGAAAACCGTGCGGCTGAAGGTCATCGAGACGAGCGACGTACACGGCCACTTCTTCCCCTACGACTTCATGGAGAAGCGCCCACTGAAGGGAACGCTCGCCAGGGCCAGCACCTACATCAACCGACAGCGGCAGCAGTACGGCGACCGACTGCTGCTCATCGACAACGGCGACATCCTGCAGGGGCAACCCTGCGTCTACTGGTCGAACTACGTCATGCCCGACGACGAGAACCTCGCGGCCAGCGTCGTCAACTACATGCGCTACGACGCCGAGACCGTGGGCAACCACGACGTGGAGCCCGGCCACAAGGTCTACGACAAGTGGATTCGCGAGGTGCGCTGCCCCCTGCTCGGGGCCAACATCGTCAAGGAGGAGCGCAAGGACGGCGAGACCAGCGCGCAGAACGTCTACACGGGGCTGAAGCCCTACTCCGTACACTACAAGGACGGCGTCAAGATTTGCATCTTAGGCATGCTCACGCCGGCCATTCCCAACTGGCTGAACAAGTCGGTATGGAAGGGCATGGCGTTTGAGGAGATGACCGCCTGCGCCCGGAAATGGGTGAAGTACATCAAGGAGAACGAGCGCCCCGACCTCATCTTCGGGCTCTTCCACTCAGGGCTCAACGGCGGCATCAAGACCGCCGACTACGAGGAGGACGCCACCGAGGCAGTAGCACGCGAGGTGCCCGGCTTCGACATCATCTTCTTTGGCCACGACCACCAGGTACACAACGAGTGGATTACCTGCCGTGACGGCCGCCGCGTGCTCTGCATCGACCCCAGCTGCTACGTCAGCAACGTGGCCGAGGCCGAGATTGAACTGTCTTTCACCGGCGGACGGCTGACGAAGAAGGACATCAAGGGCAGCATCGTCAACGTGCGCGACGAGGAGGCCGACCAGCAGATGGTCAGCCACTTCCAGTCGCAGATCGACCAGATCAAGGCTTACGTCGACCGACCCATCGGCCGCTTCGAGCAGCCCATCTACACCCGCGAGAGCTTCTTCGGCAATGCGGCCTTCACCGACCTTATTCATAACCTGCAACTGCAAATCTCGAAGGCCGACATCTCGCTGAACGCACCGCTGTCGTTCAACACCGTCATCAAGGCCGGCGAGGTCACACAGGGCGACATGTTCAAGCTCTACCGCTTCGAGAACCTGCTCTTCGTGCTACGCATGACGGGCGAGGAGATACGCCGCCACCTGGAGTTCAGCTACGACATGTGGACCAACAACATGACCTCGCCAGAGGACCATGCACTGCGTCTGAACGACAGCTCTAAGGACGACCAGCAACGCACTGGATTCCAGTACTATACATTCAACTTCGACTCTGCCTGCGGCATTGACTACGAGGTTGACCTCACCAAGCCCGACGGCCAGAAGGTGCGCATACTGAGAATGTCAGACGGACAGCCGTTCGACGAGAAACGGTGGTACCGCGTGGTGATGAACAGCTACCGCGCCAACGGCGGAGGCGAACTGCTCACCAAGGGTGCCGGCATACCGAAAGACTCGCTCGAAGGGCGCGTGCTGTTCCACTCCGACCTCGACCTGCGCCACTACCTGGCTAAGGAGATTGAGCGCATGGGCACCGTCAACCCCAAGCCCAACAAGAACTGGCGCTTCGTGCCCGAGGCGTGGGCAAAGCCCGCCCTGAAGCGCGACAGCCTACTACTGTTTGGAAAACCATGAAGAAGAAGTATTATTTCGTATTCTGTAAGGACGACCTGCTACTGCAGCCCCTGCCTGACGGCAGTTTCACCATCCCGCTCCAAGAGGCCCCTCCTACGGAGGTCAAGCCCTGGACCCACCTGATGAACATCACGCCCATGCCCGACGGCACCCCCGTCGTCGCCTACCGCATTGACTCACCCGTGCCTTCCGTCGGCTATGCTGCAACATCGTTGCAGCCTGTTCCCCTCCGCCAGAGTTACTACCACCTTACGCGCCCGCTCTACATGAAAGCCGGCAAGTGTCAGGAGCTGCTCTACTGGGATCAGAACACCCGCTTCTGTGGGGTCTGCGGCGCTCCGATGCGCATGGATACCGACATCTCGAAGAAGTGTACCGAGTGCGGCAAGGAGGTGTGGCCTCAGTTGGCCACTGCCGTCATCGTGCTCATACATCGTGGCGACGAGGTGCTGCTGGTGCGCGCCAAGAACTTCAAGCACGACTTCTACGGCCTCGTGGCGGGCTTCGTTGAGACGGGCGAGACGCTCGAGGAGGCCGTCTGCCGCGAGACGATGGAGGAGACCGGCGTCAGCATCACCAACCTGCGCTACTTCGGTTCGCAGCCCTGGCCCTACCCCTGCGGCCTGATGGTGGGCTTCAATGCCGACTACGTCAGCGGCGAGATTCACCTGCAACGCAGCGAGATTGCGCGTGGCGGCTGGTTCAGCCGCGACCACCTGCCCAATATTCCCGAGAAGCTCTCCATCGCCCGCATGCTCATCGACGACTGGCTGAAGGGAAGTGAAAAGTGAAAAGTGAAAAGTGAAAAATGGCAAAAGACAAGATAGCTTACGTCTGCGAAAACTGCGGACAAGAATCGGCAAAATGGATAGGCAAATGCCCTGCCTGCGGACAGTGGAACACGTTTAAGGAGGTGCGCATTGCCGACACCCGACAGCAGGCTGCCACATCGGCAGCTGCCACCGCCGGCCACCAACTGCGTAAGAACAAGGTGCTCAGGTTGCGCGACATCTCGGCCAAGGACGACCCGCGCATCGACATGCACGACGACGAGCTGAACCGCGTACTCGGCGGCGGCCTCGTTCCCGGCAGCATCGTCCTGCTGGGCGGCGAGCCCGGCATCGGCAAGTCGACGCTGACGCTGCAGACCATGCTGGGGCTGACCGACCGCCGCGTGCTCTACGTCAGCGGTGAGGAGAGCGCCCACCAGCTGAAGATGCGCGCCGAGCGCATTGCTCACACCGAGAGCGACACGTTCATGATTCTCTGCGAGAACTCGCTGGAGACCATCTTCGAGCACATCAAGGACGTGCAGCCCCAGCTGGTGGTCATCGACTCCATACAGACCATCGCCACCGAGGAAGTAGAGTCGTCGGCAGGCAGCATTGCCCAGGTGCGCGAGTGTGCTTCGGCCCTGCTGCGCTTCGCCAAGACCAGCGGCGTGCCCGTCATACTCATCGGCCACATCACCAAAGAGGGGTCGCTGGCCGGACCGAAAATCCTGGAGCACATCGTCGATGCCGTCATCCAGTTCGAGGGCGACCAGCACTACATGTACCGCATACTGCGAAGCATGAAGAACCGCTTCGGAAGTACCTCGGAGTTAGGCATTTACGAGATGCAGCAGACGGGGCTGCGGCAGGTCTCAAACCCCTCGGAACTGCTGCTCACCGACGACCACGACGGACTCTCAGGCGTGGCCATCTCGTCGGCCATCGAGGGCGTGCGCCCCTTCCTCGTCGAGACGCAGGCACTGGTGTCGTCGGCCGCCTACGGCACGCCGCAACGCTCGGCTACCGGCTTCGACCAGCGACGCCTGAACATGCTGCTGGCCGTGCTCGAGAAGCGCGTGGGCTTCAAGCTGATGCAGAAGGACGTGTTCCTCAACATTGCCGGCGGGCTGCGCGTCACCGACATGGCCATGGACCTCAGCGTCATCGCCGCCGTACTCTCGTCGAACGTCGACACGCCCCTCGAGAGCGGCTGGTGCATGGCCGGCGAGGTGGGCCTCAGCGGCGAGGTGCGCCCCGTCAACCGCATCGAGCAGCGCATCGCCGAAGCCGAGAAGCTGGGGTTCAGCGACATGATTCTGCCTAAGTATAACATGCAGGGCTTCGACCACCGGAAATTCCACATCAACCTGCACCCCGTCAGGAAGGTCGAGGAAGCCCTGCGCGAATTATTCGGATAAGCCCATGAGACGACTCACCGTAACGATAGCCACCACCGCGCTGCTCTGTCTCACGGCCGTCATTGCCACGGCTCAGGACCAGCTGCCAGCCAGCCCGAAGACGCCCGCCATAGACCTCGACGTTCAGCCCGTCCTCTGCGGCGACGCCAACAACGACGGCACGGTCAGCGCCGCCGACATCGTAGCCATCTCAAACTACGTCATCGGCCGCGCGCCGTCCCCCTTCAACGAAGATGCCGCCGATGTAAACACCGACGGCAAGATTGACATTCGCGACATCGTCATCGTCATTCAGTATGTAGTGACGAGCGGCGAATAGATTTTTCGCGGGGCAGGGGGACTCACTTGATGGTGATCCATACGGCCTCACCCCTACCCTTAGCCTCCACGATTTTCCGCTTCAGTTTGTAGAGCCACTTGCGCGAGTCGAGCACCTTGGCGACCTCGCGGTTCTGCCCGACGAGGATGCAGCCCTCGGTGTCCTTGGCAGTGTTGCCGGCATGAATGCGGATGCCCTTAAACTTCGGCACGCCGAGCAGGATGGGGAGCCACTGCTTTAGTTTCGGCGAGTACGAGATGACCACGGCATAACGCCCTTCAGGTATCGCCGAGCGGCCTTTCACCTTGTATGCCCCGTTAGCGTAGTCGCGCCATGTAGGTTCCAGCGTGTCGCAGAAGTAACGGTCTTCGTAGCCAGCCAGATACTCATCGTCAACCTGTTGGCGGATGGAAAGCCTACCGATGGTGTAGGCCTTCCGTTTTGCTATACGTTCCAATATCAGTTCCATAGTCAATTATCAATTTTCAATTCTCAATTATCAATTCTCAATTATCAATTCTCAATTCTCAATTGTCCAAAACCTCCTTAATGTTACATTGTTACAAAGTTACATTGTTACAAAAGTAGAGCGGTAGCAAATTTTTCACTTTTCACTATTCACTTTTACCTTATTCCAATGGTGTCGGTCAGTCTTGGTTATCCAGCCGTCGCGCATCCAGCGGGAGATGATCATGCGCATGGCCGTTTCCGAGCAGTAGCCGCGCTTCAAGACTCGCAGGTCGTCGATGGTGAACGTAGGAGCCAGCTGGTCAAACACCGAATGGTTGCTGCCATGCCGCTGACACTCGTCGCTGGCCTCCACATACTGGCTCTGCAGGGCTTCGCCGAAGGTCTTAATCTGCTGCATCAGACAGTAGTCGGCCATCATCAGGGCGAAGTCGAGACAAGCCTTGCTCTCTTTTGCACAGCCGCTGAGCAAATGGAAGATGACCCCACAACGGAAGCCGATGACGGCGGCACGCTTGCGATAGGTGTCCTTCACGTGGTCAATGTCCTTGGCGGCCTCCACGCGCTTCTGCTCCACCCACTGCTCGATGGCTTTCCTTAATCGGGGCGTGTCAACCAATCCTGAGAAGGAGCGCAGACGCGTGACGGCCTCCTGAATCCGCGCTTCATCCTCAGCCGAACGACGCCCGAACTTGGGCATCTTCGAGAACGAGGAGTCAGGCATCTCGGCAACGAGGATTCGGCTCGAAAGCCCGTTCTCGATATTGTCGCTCTTGAAGCACTTCCGCATGGCTCCGTTCGTGCCGAGCAGCGTCCAGTTGTAGGCCACCTTCACCACGCCCGACTCAGCCTGGTCAGAGTTGTAGTCCTGTCCCCACTCACCCTTATCGAACGAGAGGCGGTAGATGTCGTACTTCGAGCTCCACGAGCCAGCCCCGTTCGTCTTGCGCAGCGTGTCAAGTTCCTCGCCGAAGGAATAGAGCGTATGCCCCTGGGCATTCTTGAACCGCTTCAACAACGTGCTGCAAGAGACCGTCACGGGAACCATGCGAATCAGCACATGAGGGTCTTCGGGAGCCTTCTCGTTGGCCTTGCGGCCCTTCTTGCGCTCCTTCCACTCCTCCTCGCGCTTGCGGGCCAGGCTGTCCTCCTCGTCAAACTGGCGCTTCCAGACGTCAACGGCATTTTTCACCACCGACTTGTTAGAGGCCTGCTCGCCCCGGATAATCGACATCAGCCCCAGGTGCTGACGGTTGCCGTCGCAATACTGCACCTCCACCTGGTCAGCGTAGGCCGCAGCAATAGGCAGAACGCCGCAGAGCACGGGCATGTGCATCGACACGGGCACGCCGACGAGCGATTCACGGAGTCCCATTGGCAAGGCTTTCACGTTCACCTTCACGCCCGTTTCCTCGGCCACGGCATCTGCATCCTCTATCTCGTCAGAAGGTATGCCCATTTCCAATGCCCTCACGATTTCGTCCATCATGCGCGAACCTTTCGTTGGCTCCTTGCAAGCCGAATGGATGATGCTCTTCATCTCCTGCGCTGACAGTCCGAACCTCGGCATCACCTCTAATAGCCACTCCTCTGAGTTATCGCAGATGGCTCTGAGGTTAGCAGCCAACTGGTGTAGCCGTTTGTTGCGCTCACCCTCCGTAGGCTCACCACCCGTTCTGCGCCAGTACTCGCTGATGATAGAGGTATAGGCGATACTCTTGAACTCGCTGGGGAATTTTTTTGCTAAGGATTCTGGGATT
>CAMOKH010000093.1 GCA_946617675.1 uncultured Prevotellaceae bacterium
GAGGAGACAAGGAGTTCAGGGAGTTCAAGGAGTTCAAGACGTATGTCTGTCAACACCGAATCCTCCCAAAAACGTAAAGAGACAAGGATGTCAGGTAATGTCCTGAACTCCTTGAACTCCCTGAACTCCTTGTCTACAATGAGCAAGCGAGCTTGCGAAAGTTAAATAACTAAAAATAACTACTACGATGAGAAAAACAATGATGACCTGTGCGCTGCTGGCGGTAAGCCTGCTGGGCGCACGTGCTGAGGTAGATCCGAACTTCTACGTCTACCTGTGTTTCGGACAGTCAAACATGGAGGGGCAGGCCAAGGCCGAGACCGTCGACATGACCGTCGACCCGCGCTTCAAGACGCTGGCCTGCGTGGACTTCACCAATCCCGTGCGCAAGAAAGGACAGTGGTACGACGCCGTGCCGCCGATTGTGCGCCAGTGGACGAACGTCGGCATGGCCGACTACTTCGGCCGTACGATGGTGGCAGCACTGCCCGCCGGCGTGAAGGTCGGCGTGGTCGACGTGGCCATTGGCGGTGTCGACATCAAGGCGTTCATGTCAGAGCAGGTGGCCGACTACGTGAAGACGGCCGAGAGCTGGATGAAGAGCGCCTTTGCCGAATATGACAACGACCCCTACAAGCGGCTCGTCGAAATGGCGAAGATTGCCCAGCAACAGGGCGTCATCAAGGGCATACTGCTCCATCAGGGCGAGACGAACAACGGTCAGGCCGACTGGCCGCAGAAGGTGAAGACCATCTACGACCGTCTGCTGAGCGACTTGGGCCTCAACGCCGCCGACGTGCCGCTGTTTGCCGGCGAGACCGTCAACGCCGACGTGGGTGGTACCTGCTCGCTGCACAACAGCATCATTGCGCGGCTGCCCCAGACCATTGCCAATGCCCACGTGGTACGCTCAAACGGCTGCCCCTGCGCCAGCGACAACATACACTTCACGGTGGCGGGCTACCGCACGATGGGCAAGCGCTATGCCTACGAGGCACTCAGGACGCTGGGCCTGGAGCCGCGGGCTGCCGCCGACTACGCCTGGAACAGTGCGCTGAAGGACGTCTACGCGCTGAAGAGTCTTGACCCGATTGACGACATCACCGTGAAGGTGGGCGGCGCCCGGGCCTTTAAGGTGTGGGGCACGTTTGCCGACGGCCACCGCGAGGACCTGACCGCCGAGGCCGCCATCAGCAGCAGCGACTTCGTCATTGCCGACGGCATGCTGAAGGCCACCGAGGCCAAGAAGGGCACGGTGACCATAGCCTACACCGACTTCCTGGGGACGACACTGACGACGACGGTCAACGTGGAGGCTACCGACCAGGGCGCTAACCGGCTGCTCGTCGTGGACAACGGCACGGCTGGCAGCAACGCCTGGGACAAGGAGATGTTCTGCGACCTGGCCACGCCGATGACCAAGGGCAAGACCTACGTAGTGAAGGCCACCATCAAGGCCGACACCAAGGGCAACTGCACGCTCTGGCCCCGATGGGACGCCAGCACCAACCGCGACCAGTGGGGCAACAGTGCCGACGTGCAGTATCTGGCCAGCCAGGCCATTACGACCGTCGCCCAGGAGTACACCTGGGAGTTCAGGGCCGACTTCCCCCACGACTGTCTGATCTTCGCCATCGGCGACCTGGGCGGCAAGGTGTGCTTCGACGATGTCAGCTGCCGCGAGAAGGGCAGCGACGTGGAATTGACGTCGAACGGCAACTTCGAGTCGGACGACCTGAGCCACTGGCGCATACTCGACAGCTGGTCGGGCATGAAGTCAATCAAGATTGAGGACGAGGCCGTGACGGCCGTCGCCGCCCCGAAGGCCGGCGCTGCCGAGGGCGACGTCTACAACCTGCAGGGCGTGAAGGTAGGCTCTGGCCGCAACGCGGGTGCGCTCCGCGGTGGACTCTACATCGTCAACGGCCGGAAGATGGTGAAGTGACACTGAGCACGCCCTCGGGGAACTGCATGGTACAGCTGTTCGACAAGTACGGCTTGGACGAGCAGGAGCGTAACTTTATACGGACGAAAGTTTAGGAGATGGGGTGATGAAGAGTCTATTTGTCATCGTAATGCCCATAGGCCCTAAGTACCAGCACCAATACGGCATCGTCGAAAAGTCGGTACACCAAACGGTGCTTTTTCGTGATGTGCCTACTCCAGCGTCCTTGTGGATCACCTTTCAAAGGCTCTGGGTGGCCAGTGCCGATTTTGGGATGTTCCATAAGTTCAACGAGCATTTTAGCCATCTTTTGGAATGCTTTTGGCTCATCATGCTTCAGTAGTTGCATCTCCTTCTTGGCCTCATTAGTGTAGTCAAGTTTGTACATAGATGTCAGAGGCTGTTAAGGAAACTATGTAATTCTTCTACAGAGTTAATACGATGCGTCTTCCCCTGCCGATACTCCTCTTCGCCACGCTTAAGGCTATCGAAAAACTCGTCACGGGAAATAAGTGTGGAGTCAGCCTGCTTCTCAGCTACAAGCTTGCGCAGGTATTTAGCTGCCCGCTTCAGCAGATTCTCGTCCTCGGCAATAATGCTCATATTGCGAAGCATCTCGGCATTCATTTGTATTGCTGTCATAGCTATATATTAATTGTTGGCCGCAAAGTTACGAATAATTCCTGAAACCACAAATAAATTAGGGAAAAAACTCAAAACGATGATGGACGCAACCAGAATACATAGTTTCAACAGCTTCGTCAGAATGCTGTATGCCTACAGCACGCCCTCGGGGAACTGCATGGTACAGCAGTGCAGCGACCCGTGCTGGCGGATGATGGATGCCGACGCTGCCTATCCTCGGTTTAAGAATATTTAACGCCCGGCGGTGCAAGATTTCCCGCTTTCAGCGTTTAATCAAATAGAACATTATAGAACTTATAATCACATTCAATGAAAACAACGAAGATTTGGAGACTCGCCTTTGCGATGCTTGCTGCTTTCTCCCTCGCCTCTTGCAGCAGCGACGATGACGACAAGGACATTACCAATGAGATTAACATGAGCGTCTCCGCTGAACCGGGCGTGATGTACGACCTTTTCGACAGCTGGGGAGAGCATCCCATCGAGTGTATGCAAGTGATGACGGAAGACGAGCCGGGACGATGGCAGAACCTGCACTTCAGTGCAATCAAGGGTTTTACCTACGAAAGAGGCCATGAATACGAGCTGCGCGTGAAACGGACTATTTTGGCCAATCCTCCCCAGGATGCCAGCAACCGTACATACGAGCTGGTGCGCATCCTGGCCGACAAGAAAGTGGAGGAGATGGCAGAGCCTGAGGAGAAAGTGGTAAAGAGTGAAGCCGACATAGAGTATGAACAGCAGTGCCCGATAGAGAAGTATGCCATAGCCAAAGGGGGCGTATATATGGTGAACGGCGATGGCAAGGTGACATACGCCGACGGCACGCCAACACCCGAATTTGACAAGCACGCACAAATCTACCTGGAGAACATTCTCGACAAAAGCCACCCGCTATGGCAGGCTGGTGCCCGTTACCAGGCAACCTACGCCTACGTCCTTTCACCGCTTACAGATGAGATACGCCTTGTGCCAAGTGCTCACTCAGCCTTCCTTTTCAAGAACGTACTTTCCGAGAGCGAGATGAGCCACGTCAAGCAATCGATGAAAGAGGGCGAGACGCTGCGCTACGCCCTCATCCTCTGCAATGTTTATAAGCGCGGAATACAAAAAGTGGAGTTCACAATAAAGAAGCTATAAGTTAAACGTATGCAGGGGGATACATCTTCCTACAGCACGCCCTCGGGGAACTGCATGGTACAGCAGTGCAGCGAGCCGTGCTGACGGATGATGGAGCGGCAGTCGATGCCGACGACATCGCGACCTGGGAAGGCCCGGCCGACGAGGCGTAATGCCTCGCGGTCGAGGTCTTCCTGGTTGTATGTGGGGCAGAGCACCGCCCCGTTGACGACGAGGAAGTTGGCGTAGGTGGCCGGCAGCCGCTCGCCGTCCTCGACGATGGGGCGGGGCATGGGCAGCCTGAGCAGGCGGTAGGGGCGCCCGTCGAGCGTTCGCAGCGACTGTAGCTGCTGCTCCATCAGCCGCAGCTCGTCGTACTGCTCGTCGGCGGGGTCGTCGCAGCCCACGTATAATAAGGTGTCGTCGGGGCAGATGCGCACCAGCGTGTCGATGTGGCCGTCGGTGTCGTCGCCCGTCAGTCGTCCGTGGTCAATCCAGACGATGCGCTCAGCACAGAGCGTCTGTCGCAGCCGCTCGTCTATCTGCTCGCGCGTCAGGGGTTGATTGCGGTGGGGCGCCATGAGACACTGCGTGGTGGTGAAGACGGTGCCGCGGCCGTCGCTCTCGATGCTGCCGCCCTCGAGCACGAAGTCGAGACAGTCGACATACTCGCCCCGCAGCAGCCCCTGGTCGTAGAGGCGGCGGTTGATGGCGTTGTCGAGGTCGGCGGGGAACTTCTCGCCCCAGCCGTTGAAGCAGAAGTCGAGCAATTTACAATTTTTGAATTTTCGATTTTCGATTTGGCTGCACATGGTGCCGGTTGGCTGATTGTCGACGAGGGTGATGAACCCGTGGTCGCGGGCCCAGGTGTCGTTGGTGGGTGGTTCGACGACGAGCACGGGCTCGTAGCGCTCAATGGCGGCGCGCATCTCGCGGTAGGTCGCGGTTATCTCGTCGAGCATGGGTGCCCAGTCGGTCTGGGCGTGTGGCCAGGTGAGCTGGATGCCGCTCTGCGGCTCCCATTCGGCAGGCAGTCTGAAGGTATTTTTTGCTAACATGATGCAAAGTTACGAAATATTTCTGGTTTCTCATTTCTCATTTCTCATTTATTTTGTATCTTTGCAGCAAAATTGTAGAAACGACGAAAGCTGATATAGAAGTAAAACGAACTGCTGTATGCTGGAATTGAAAGATGCTTCGCTGGCCCGCAACGGGCAGCAGCTGTTTGCCAACCTGTCGTTCATGGCGCTCGACGGGCAGATTACCACAGTCACCGGACCACGGGGCTGCGGCAAGACGGCCCTGCTGCAGACCATGCTCGGACTGCTGGCCTTAGACGAGGGGCTGGTAAGCATCGACGGCGAGCTGCTGACGCCGCTCTCGGCGCCCACGTTCCGCCGCATGATGGCTTACGTGCCGCAGAACAGCCTTTCCCCCGGCCCCTCCCCCGTAGGGAAGGGAGATGCTGCGCCGGAAGTCACCCCTCCCTACGGGGGAGGGGCCGGGGGAGAGGCTGGCCTGGAGACGGTGTGGTCGCCCTATAACAGCCGGCATTACCAGCCGACGCCCATCGAGGAGCCGCTCGACCTGCCGCCGATGGCCTCG
>CAMOKH010000094.1 GCA_946617675.1 uncultured Prevotellaceae bacterium
CTATAAGTTCAAGCCCGAGCAGTGCACCCGCGACCCGAAGACCGGCAAGCTCGTTCCTCCTCCCCTCGCATTCGACGTGCTGGCCGAGATCGAGCAGAAACTGCCCGGCTTCCCCATCGTGCTCCACGGCTCGAGCTCTGTTCCCCAGGAAGAGGTCGACACCATCAACAAGTACGGTGGCAACCTGCCCGACGCCGTCGGTATTCCCGAGGAGCAGCTGCGCAAGGCTTCGAAGAGCGCCGTCTGCAAGATCAACATCGACAGCGACTCGCGTCTGGCCATGACCGCCGCCGTGCGTAAGTACCTGGCTGAGCATCCCGACCACTTCGATCCCCGCCAGTATCTGAAGCCCGCCCGCGAGAACATGAAGAAGATGTACATCCACAAGATTGTCGATGTGCTCGGCAGCGACGGCAAGCTGGCCCAGTAAGTCACGGTCTTAGCCTAATATAATAAGGTGGAAATGTTAAATATGCATTTCCACCTTTATTTTTTTGCCGAAAAGTTTGGCGCGAACGGCAGAAAGTACTACCTTTGCAGTGTAATAGCAAAGTAGTACACCAAAACACTGTTAGTTATGATTGAAGTAAGCAACATCAGTTTCAAGTACGCAGGTCAGAAAGACCTGGTATTCGACGATTTCAGCCTGCGGTTGGAGGAGGGCAACATCTACGGCCTGTTAGGCAAGAACGGCACGGGCAAGTCAACCCTGCTCTACCTCATCAGCGGCCTGTTGCGGCCCGCTGCAGGTTCTGTCAGCTGCGATGGGATCGCAGCACACGAGCGGAGGGTGGAGATGCTGCGCGAGCTGTTCCTCGTGCCCGAGGAGTTCGACCTGCCGCAGATGACCCTCGACCGCTACGTGCGGCTCAACGCGCCGTTCTACCCGCGCTTCTCGCGCGAAGTGATGGACCGCTGTCTGACGGACTTCGAGCTCGACACTAAGCTCGACCTCAGCGCCCTGTCGATGGGACAGAAGAAGAAGGTCTTCATGAGCTTCGCCCTGGCCGCCGGCACGCGCTACCTGCTGATGGACGAGCCCACCAACGGCCTCGATATCCCCTCGAAGAGCCAGTTCCGCCGCGTGGTGGCCCAGAACATGATCGACGAGCGCACCATCCTCATCTCCACCCACCAGGTACACGACGTCGAGGCGCTGCTCGACCAAATCCTCATCCTCTCGCAACGCGCCCTGCTGCTCAATGCCCCAGTGGCCGACCTCACCGCCCGCTACACCTTCAGCTATCGTCCCGTTGACGATGGCAGTGCCGCCGTCTACAGCGAGCCTGCCCTGCAGGGCCGCGCCGTCATGGCCGAGCGCCGCGAGGGCGACGCCGAGACGCAGCTGAATCTCGAACTGCTGTTCAACGCCGTGACGAAAGGGCAGCTCTGACCATCGGACTCAATGTATTAAGCGGACTACGAATTATACGAATTAAACGAATATAGTGATGAACGACTTTAATTTGAATCGGTTTCTGATGGTGCTGCGGCTCGACTTCGCCGTGGGCCGGCGCCAGCTGATGGTCTATACTGCCGGGGGCGTGATGGTCTACCTGTTTTACTTCTGGTTTGCCTACAATGTCGGCATGCGCGCCGTGGTTGTCAACGACATGGCGTCGTACATCAACAGCATCTGCGAGGCCGTCGCCATGTTTGGTGTCATGACAATGTATATGTTCTTCCTCGTCGTGGCCAGCACGTTGTGGCGCCACGAGCAGCCCAAGGCGGGGCGCACCATGCACCTGATGCTGCCCGCCACGCCGGCAGAAAAATTCCTGTCGCGCTGGGTGTATATGCTCGTGCTGTCGGTCACGGCCGGCTGCCTGACATTCTTCGTGGCCGACGCCCTCCACATCGTGTGGCTGTGGCTGACTGACAAGCCCGTCGTGGCCGCCACAGCCTATTTCCTGAAAGCCTTTAAGATAGACTTCAGTCAGGGCGCCCACTCCATTCTAAGCTTGGAGATAGCTATCCACGCCTTCTTCCTCCTGGGCGGTGTCGTGCTGCGTAAGTTCCACTTCGTGCTCACGGCCATCGCCGCCTTCATGCTGTTCACCACGATGATGTACTTCCTCACGACCGACCAGCCTTACATGAAGCCGGTTCCCATACTGTGGTGGCACGCCGGCGTGGCCGTCCTCTTCGTCGTGCTCACCTGCGTCTTCACCGTCGCGGCTTACCGTGTTTACAGCCGCTGGCAAGTTGTAACCCATAAACTGCTGAACCGATGAAAAGCCTGCAATTCTCACCCCGCCGCTTCTGGCTGACGCTCGTCTGGACGCTGAACTACCAGCGCCGCACGCTGCTGACGCTGCTTGTCAGTGCTGTCACAGCCTTTGCCCTTTTCCAGTACTTTACCTTCATCGATCTCAAGAACGATATCCACTACAGACAATTCTACGGTCACGACATCGATGCCTACATCGCCACCCGGCTCGACCAGACAGCCCTGGCCAGCCTCGCCATTGGTGCCGCGCTGATGTGCGTCGGTGCGTCGATAGCCTTCTGGCACCTGCACCGGCCGAACGAGGGGCGGCGCCTGCTGATGCTGCCCGCCACGCCGATAGAGAAGTTCCTGGCCCGCTGGGTGCTCTACGTACCCCTGCTGCTGGTGCTGCTCGTGGCGGCCTTCGTGGCTGGCGACGTGCTGCGCGTGCTCACCTGGCCGCTGTTCGGCTACGACGTGTCGTTCCCGTCGGCCATTCCGGCGTTCTTCACCCAGCTGAAGTACCTGTTCTTTGTCACGCCTACAGCCCGTCCGTTGGGCGTCTTAGCTCTCTGGACGTTGTTCCTGTTCTTCCATGCCCTGAGCCTCTTCTGCAGCGTATGGCTGCCGCGCCTGGCGCAGCTCGTGGTGGTGGTGTTCTTCGCCGTAATAACCCTCATCGAGAACGCCATCGGCAACGCCGCCACGCTTCACCTGTGGCCATTTGCGGCCCTGACCGTCGTGCTCGCCGTGGGTGCCTTCTGGCTCTTCTGCCGCTACCCCCAGTACCAGTTGTTCCACTCTAAAAAAGACTGACTACCACTATGACCTTTACAAACGACAAAGCGATATACCTGCAGATGGCCGACCGCCTCAGCGACGAGATCCTGGCCGGCACTTACAAGGACGACGACCGCATACCGTCGGTGCGCGAGTATGCCGTGCTGCTCGAGGTGAACACCAACACCGCCGTCAAGGCCTACGACGAGCTGGCCCGCGCGAACATTATATATAATAAGCGCGGGCTGGGCTACTTCGTCACCCCCGGGGCCCGGCGCCAGATACTGCGCGAGCGCAAGCAGGCGTTCATGAAGGAGCGCCTGCCGGAGCTGTTCCGCCAGATGCGCCTGTTAGGCATCGGCATCGGCGACGTGGACGAGGCATGGGCTGAAGAACAGAAAATACTATAATTATTATAATTTCTGTCAAAAGAAACACGTACTTCGCAACTTTTCCGTATCTTTGCGCGTCAAACCAATAAATCGTAAGTCAAAAAACCGTAAATCGTAAATACAGATGATACATCTGCAAGACGTCAACAAGACCTACTACGGCGCCCAGCCGCTGCACGTGCTGAAGGGCATCAGCCTCGACATCGCTGAGGGCGAGTTCGTCTCAATCATGGGCGCCTCGGGCTCCGGCAAGTCGACGCTGCTCAACATTCTCGGCATTCTCGACAACTACGACTCAGGGCTCTACGAGCTGGCCGGCGTCAGGATATGGAACCTGTCGGAGAGCCGCGCCGCCGAGTACCGCAACCGCATGATAGGCTTCATCTTCCAGTCGTTCAACCTCATCGCCTTCAAGACGGCCGTCGAGAACGTCGAGCTGCCGCTGTTCTACCAGGGCGTGAGCCGCCGGAAGCGCCACCAGCTGGCTCTGGAATATCTAGACCGTCTGGGACTTCTCGACTGGGCTACCCACTATCCCAACGAGCTCTCGGGCGGTCAGCGCCAGCGCGTGGCCATAGCCCGGGCGCTGATTACGCAGCCGAAGATCATCCTGGCCGACGAGCCCACGGGCGCCCTCGACTCGAAGACCTCGGTCGAAGTGATGCAGCTGCTGAAACAGCTGAACCAGGAGCAGCACATCACCCAGATTATCGTCACCCACGACCCTGGCGTGGCCAGTCAGACTAACCGCATCATACGTATCAAGGATGGAGTTGTTGAATGAAATATGGCAGACGGCACGCCGCAACAAGCTGCGCACCACGCTGACGGGCTTCGCCGTGGCGTGGGGCATCTTCATGCTCATCGTGCTGCTCGGCGCCGGCAACGGTCTGATCAATGCCAACCTGAAGCAGTCGAGCCGGTTCCTCTCGTCGTCGATGGTGGTCTTCGGCGGCTGGACGTCGAAGCCCTACCAGGGCCTGAAGGAGGGCCGCAACATCCGTCTGCAGGAGCGCGACCTGAAGATTACGGCCACCGAGTTCGACAGGAACGTCGACGAGGTGGGGGCGCAGTACAACACCTCGGCCGTCATCAGCCACGGCCAGCAGTACATCAACCCCGGCATCAGCGGCGTCTACCCCAACCACATCAAGATTGACAAGGTGGAGATGCGCCACGGCCGATTCATCAACGACCTCGACATCCGCGAGAGCCGCAAGGTGCTCGTCGTCAGCGACAAGCAGGCCGAGGAGCTGAAGTGCCGCATCGGCCAGTTCGTGAAGGTGGGCAACCTGGCCTTCAAGGTCGTAGGCATCTACAAGGAGCAGCAGAACGGGCGCGCCGACGTCTTCAGCAGCTACACCGCCATCAAGCGCATCTACGGCGCGGGCACCGACGACGCCGGCCGCATAGAGTTCACCTTCCACGGCCTGCCCACCGAGGAGGCCAACGAGGCCTTCGAGCAGGACTACCGCCGCCGCCTGAACATCCACCACCAGGCCCACCCCGACGACGAGGACGCCGTCTGGCTGTGGAACCGCTTCACGCAGAACCTGCAGATGGAGACGGGCATCGGCATCATACGCACCGCCCTCTGGGTCGTCGGCCTGTTCACGCTGCTCTCGGGCATCGTCGGCGTGAGCAACATCATGCTCATCACCGTCCGCGAGCGCACCCACGAGTTCGGCATCCGCAAGGCCATCGGCGCCCGCCCCTGGAGCATCCTGCGCCTCATCATCATCGAGAGCGTCATCATCACCACCGTCTTCGGCTACATCGGCATGGTGCTCGGCATCATGGCCAACGAGTATATGGACGCCACGCTGGGTCACGACGTCATCGACACCGGCCTGTTCCGCGCCACGATGTTTCTCGACCCCACCGTCGGCCTCGACGTCTGCATAGAGGCCACGCTGGTGATGATCGTCGCCGGCACCATAGCCGGGCTCATTCCGGCCCTGAAGGCCAGCCGCATACGTCCCATCGAGGCGTTAAGAGCAGAGTAGAAAAAAGCCCACCCAAGCCCTCCCCAAGGGAGGGATGTTTGAATATGATAAAATAAATATGAACGTGAAGAAAATATGGAGTGCTCTCCGCCGAATAACACGCAAGTGGCCCCTCCCTTGGGGAGGGGTTGGGGTGGGCCTCGAGGTGCTCGACACCCTGACACGCAACAAGAGCCGCTCGTTCCTGACGGGCTTCGGCGTGTTCTGGGGCGTCTTCATGCTGGTGGCACTCATCGGCGGCGGCAACGGCCTGAAGGAGATGCTCGAGCAGAACTTCGCCGGATTTGCCACCAACTCGGCCATGGTCTGGGCACAGCCTACGAGCAAGGCCTACAAGGGATTCCGCAAGGGCCGCTACTGGCACATGGACTACAAGGACGTGGAGCGCATAAACCACGCCGTGCCCGAGCTCGACGTCGTCACGCCGCTGCTGTTCTCGAACGGCGGCACGGCCTACTACGCTGACCGCAAGGCCACCGTCGGCATCAACGGCGCCATGCCCGACTACCGCCGCGTCAACGAGCCGAAGCTCTACTACGGCCGCTACATCGACGAGGCCGACATACGCGACCACCGCAAGGTGTGCGTCATACAGAAGAAGACCTACAAGGAGCTGTTCCCCGGCGGCGGCGACCCCTGCGGCAAGCGCATACGCATCAACGACATCTACTACCAGGTGGTGGGCGTCGA
The DNA here is from genome assembly GCA_946617675.1 of uncultured Prevotellaceae bacterium. Classification (GTDB taxonomy): domain Bacteria; phylum Bacteroidota; class Bacteroidia; order Bacteroidales; family Bacteroidaceae; genus Prevotella. The sequence continues at coordinate 6,078 of CAMOKH010000094.1, forward strand.
CTACAACATGTCGCAGGCCATCAGCTTCGGCGGCGAGGCCGGCACGAACGTCATACTGCCGCTGACCTTCATGCAGCAGGCCTATAACCGGGGCAATGCCGTCGACATGATAGCCGTCACGGGGCGCCCGGGTGTGGTCATGTCGAGCCTGACCGACCGCATACGCGAGACCATTGCCCGAGCTCACACCGTCGACCCCACCGACGAGCAGGGCGCCATGGTGTTCAACACCGAGGTGCTGTTCCAGCTGCTCGACAACCTGTTTCGCGGCGTCAACTTCCTCATCTGGCTCGTCGGGCTGGGCACGCTCCTGGCCGGCGCCATCGGCGTGTCGAACATTATGATGGTCACCGTGCGCGAGCGTACCACCGAGATCGGCATACGCCGCGCCATCGGGGCCACGCCGCGCATGATTCTGGGGCAGATCATCGCCGAGAGCGTCGTGCTGACACTCGTGGCGGGCATGAGCGGCATCCTCTTTGCCGTGCTCATCCTGCAGATGCTCGAACTGGGCAACACCGAGGACGGCATCCTGATGGCCCACTTCCAGGTGGGCTTCTGGACGGCCATCGTCGCCGCCCTGATGGTCTCGGTGGTGGGCGTGCTGGCCGGACTGGCTCCCGCCGGCCGGGCTATGGCCGTCAAGCCTGTCGACGCGATGAGGGATGAGTGAAAGCCCACCCCCCGGCCCCTCCCCAAGGGAGGGGAGGAAGTCATAAACGTAAAAGATATTAATATAAATAATGGAAATGTGTTATGAGTAAAGAAAGTAGCATGAGCAGCCAAGTTCCCCTCCCTTCGGGAGGGGTTAGGGGTGGGCTCAAGTTGTTCGTCGCAGCCCTCGTCGCCCTGGTGTTTATCGGAACCTTCGTGTTCCTCTGGCAGAAGAGCCAGCCGAAAGAGACCGTCTACAGCGAGTTCACACCCGTGACCGACAGCCTGCAGAAGACCACCATCATCACCGGCAAGATAGAGCCGCGGAACGAGGTGAACGTCAAGCCCCAGATTTCGGGCATCATCACCGAACTGCTGAAGGAGCCAGGACAGTACGTCACCGCCGGCGAGGTCATCGCCAAGGTGAAGGTCATACCCGACATGGGGCAGCTCTCGTCGGCCGAGAGCCGCGTGCGCCTGGCCACGCTGAACCTGAAGCAGGCCGAGGTGGACTATAAGCGCGAGGAGGCCCTGCACGACCAGCAGCTCGTCAGCGACGACGAGTTCGACAAGGTGCGCCAGCAGCTGCGCCAGGCCCGCGAGGAGAAGGCCGCCGCCGAGGACGCCTACCAGATCGTGCGCGAGGGCGTGTCGAAGTCGAACGCCAAGGCCTCGTCGACGCTCATCCGCTCTACCATCAGCGGCGTCATTCTCGACATCCCCGTCAAGGTGGGCAACTCGGTCATCCTGGCCAACACCTTCAATGACGGCACCACCATCGCCACCGTGGCCAACATGCAGGACCTCATCTTCCGCGGCAACATCGACGAAACCGAGGTGGGCCAGCTCGTCATCGGCATGCCCATGAAGATTACCATCGGCGCACTGCAGGACCTGCAGTTCGACGCCGCCCTGGAGTACATCTCGCCGAAGGCCGTTGAGGCTAACGGTGCCAACCAGTTTGAGATCAAGGCCGCCGTCCGTCTGGCTTCGCTGAAGCAGGAGAAGGACGGCAAGCCCGTCGTCGCGGCCCACTCGGGCACGCTGCGCAGCGGCTACTCGGCCAACGCCGAGATCGTGCTGGCCTCGGTCGAGGGCGTGCTCACCGTGCCCGAGAGCGCCATCGAGTTCAGCGGCGACACCACCTTCGTCTACGTCGTCACGGGCAGTGACAAGGAGAAGGCCTACGAGCGCCGGAAGGTAGACATCGGACTCTCTGACGGCGTGAACATTGAAATCAAGAAGGGCCTCACGACCAAAGACAAGGTGCGCGGGCCGGAAATCATTACCGACGACGAAAAAGACGAATAAGCCATGAAGAAAACCGCCATCTTCGCCCTGTTTGCTGCGATCTCGTCGCAGCCCGCCGCCGCCCAGAAGCAGTGGTCGCTCCGCGAGTGCTGCGACTACGCCGTGAGCCACAACATCAACCTGCAGCAGCAGGAGAACCAGCGCCGCCAGTCGGAGCTGCAGCTCTCGACGGCGCGCAACAGCCGGCTGCCCGACCTAAGCGGCTCCGTCGGCCAGAACTTCTCGTTCGGCCGAGGCCTGACCTCCGAGAACACCTACTCGAACACTAACACCTCGTCGACCTCGTTCTCGCTCGGCACCAGTGTGCCGCTGTTCACCGGCTTCCAGATTCCCAACCAGATCAAGCTCAGCGAGCTGAACCTCGAGGCCGCCACGCAGGACCTGGAGAAGGCCCGCAACGACATACGCATGCAGGTGGCCCAGGCCTACGTCCAGATACTCTACAACCAGGAAATCAGCGACGTGGCCCACCGCCAGATCAGCATCGACTCCATGCAGGTGGTCCGCCTGAAGGCCCTCGTCGACAACGGCCGGGCCAGCGGCGCCCAGCTCTCGCAGCAGCAGGCCACCCTCGCCCAAAGCCGCCTCACCGCCACTCAGGCCGACAACAACCTGCAACTGGCCATCCTTACGCTCACCCAGCTCTTGGAGCTGCCTACGGCTGACGGGTTTGCAGTGGTGAGGCCTGATGGGCAGAATGGGATGAGAGGTCCGCTGTACAGCGGCGGTGCCGCTGTCCCCGATGCCGAAGCCATCTATGCCGAGGCCCTCGGCGTGAAGCCCGAGATAGCCGCCCAGCAGCTGCGCCTGCGTGCCACCGACCACAGCATCAAGCTGGCCCAGGCCGGCTACCTGCCCACGCTGAGTCTCAGCGGCGGCCTGGGCAGCAACTACTACACCACCAGCGGATTTCCCGCCGACGCCTTCGGCACGCAGCTGAAGAACAACTTCTCGCAGTATATCGGCCTGAACCTCAACGTCCCCATCTTCAACCGGTTCCAGACGCGCAACAACATCCGCAACGCGCGCATTGAGCAGCAGAACCAGCAGCTGGCTCTCGAGAACACGAAGAAGAACCTCTACAAGGAGATTCAGCAGGCCTGTCTGAACACAACGGCAGCGCAGGCCAAATACGAAAGCAGCATCGTCGCCGCCAAAAGCAGCCATGATGCCTTCACGCTGATGCAGGCCAAGTACGAGAACGGCAAAGCCAACATCACTGAGTTCAACGAGGCCAAGAACAACTACCTCCGCGCCGAGTCAGACCTCGTCCAGGCCCGCTACGAACTGCTCTACCAGCAGGCACTCATCCAGTTCTATCGCGGTCGCGTTTTCGACTTCTAAGAAAAAAGCCTCCCCCCAGTTGGGGGGAGGTTGGAGGGATGGGGTGGAAAAAAGCCTCCCCCCAGTTGGGGGGAGGTTGGAGGGGGGCTTACTTCGGCGGCTCGGCCTCCAGCTTGTCGATATCGCCCGAGATGGGGTTCAGCCACAGGCGCGTGTTGTAGTGCTTGTTGAAGAGGTCGCCGCTGAGCAACTCGACGTGGCCGAACTGTCCGGCGGGGAACTCCTCCTCGCTGACCACGTCGTTGGCGCGGTAGATGGTGGAGCGCAGCTTGCCTGCCACGTTGTAGTAGAGACCGTTGGCGGCCTTCTTCTTCTTGCCGTTATCCTCGGCGGGCGGTAGCTTCGTCATGTCCTCGACGCTGATGTAGTAGGGCGCGCCGCTCAGGTCGTCGGCCCCTACCAGTCCGAAGTGCTTTGAGAAGCGGAACAGCGTCTTGCGCTGGAAGGCACTGTCGGGAACGATGGTCAGCACCGTCTCCGTCGTGTCCTTGACGGTGGTGCCGGCAAACAGGCTCGTCAGCGAGCGGTCCTGACGGTCGAGCTGGCTGAGCATCAGCTTCATCTGCTCGCCGTCCTGCGGCATGAAGTCGGCCTGCCCCTTCACCAGTTCGCTCCGGCTGCTGCGTATGTCGTAGATTTCCTGCGCCGTCAGCTGGGCCATCTTGGCCGTGCTGCCAGCCGCCAGTATTTCTTCGTTCATAAACTGGCGCGGGTTCACCGTTTCGGCCTTCGGTGCGGGCTTGAACGCCTCGGGCAGCGCCTGGAAGCGCGGCTCGGCGTTGAGGGCCAGCAGCACGCCGTCCTCGGCGCGCGCCACGTTGATGGCCGACGTCTTGTTGTTGAAGCGAATGGCGTAGTACTTCGTCGAGTCGCTCACGCCGATGGCCGACTGGCTGACGGCGATGATGCGATAGACCGTCGACGGTTCCATGCCGACATCGCTCAGTCTGAGGAAGCGCTCGGCGTAGGGGGCGAAGTCGCCCGGTGTGTAGGTGGTCTTCTCTACCAGTACGGCAATGCGCACCGCCGTCTTGGGCAGTGCGTAGATGGCGCCCTCGGCTGTCACGCCGGGCAGGTATTGTTCGGTGGCCGTCTGGGCCGGCACCGTCTGCGCCAGCAGTGCCAGCGCGCCCGTTATCAGTATATGTTTCATGTTATTTCTCATCTGTCATTTCTCGTTCCTCAGTTCAGCAAACGCTCTTGGCAGGCAGCGTATGATGTCGCGGGCTATCAGGCTCTCCTCGCCAATCTCGGCGGCGGCGATGTCGCCCGCCAGGCCGTGCAGATACATGCCCACGATGCAGGCACTCTTGCGGCTGTAGCCTCGTGCCAGGAGTCCGGCCAGAATGCCCGTCAGCACGTCGCCGCTGCCGCCGGTAGCCATACCGGCGTTGCCCGTAGAGTTGAACATGATGTGGCCGTCGGGCAGGCAGAGGGCCGACCGGTGGCCCTTCAGGATGACGTAGCCGCTGATGCGCTGGGCCAGGTCGCGCGCCTTCGACAGCCGTTCGTAGCTGTCGGCCGAGTGGCCTTCCAGCCGGTCGAACTCCTTGGGGTGGGGCGTCATGATAATCTCCTTAGGCAGCTGCTGCAGCCAGGCGCGGTGGCTCGACAGGATGTTGATGGCGTCGGCATCGCACACCAGCGGGCACTGCGTGCGCCGCAGCTGGGCTATCGTGGCAATGGCCGTCTGCTCGCTCGTGCCCAGTCCGGGGCCGATGGCCACGGCCTGGAAGTCCTCGGTGTCGATGGCTTCGGCGAAGGCCGTCTCCTCGTTGCCTATCTGTAGCACGGCCTCAGGCACGGCCGTCTGCAGCACCGCCACGTTCTTGCGCGGCGAGTAGGCCGTCACCTTGCCCGTCCCTGAGCGCAGGCAGGCCTCGGTGGCCAGGATGGCGGCTCCGGCCATGCCGTAGCTGCCGGCTATCAGGAGCGCGCTGCCCATGCTGCCCTTGTGGGCGAAGGGGTCGCGCTTCAGCATGAGGGGCTTCACGTCGGCAGACTCCAGTATGGTGAACTGCGACTCGGTCTTCTCGATGCCCTCGCGGCTCAGGCCGATGTCGAGCACCTGCAGCTCGCCGATGAAGGGCTGGTTCTCGGCGAAGAGCATCGACAGCTTCTGCTGTCCGAGCGTCAGCGTCAGGTTGGCGCGCACGATATTCTGCCGCACGTTGTAGGTGTTGTCCTCGGTCATCAGCCCCGATGGCATGTCGATGCTCACCACGTCGGCCTTCGAGGCGTTGATGTATTTCACCAGCGAGGCGAAGCCGCCGCTGAGGGGCTTGTTCAGGCCCGAGCCGAACAGCCCGTCGACCACCAGCATGCCGTGCTCCAGCTGAGGCGGGTCGAACTCCTGTGTCACCTCGGTGAACAGGCTCTTGGCCTTCTTCGTCTCCAGCAGGCGACGCTTGTTCTCGGCACAGTCGGCCGACAGGTGGCCGTTGATGTTGAACAGAAAGGTCTGCACGAGGTAGCCCTGCTCGGTCAGCAGTCGGCTGACGGCCAGCGCGTCGCCGCCGTTGTTGCCCGGACCGGCAAACACGACGACGGGCACCGACGACATCCATCGCTGGGCGATGGCGTGCGCCAATGTTTTCGCCGCCCGTTCCATCAAGTCAATCGACTTAATGGGCTCGTGCTCAATCGTGTAATTATCCAGCTCGTGTATCTGAGCGCTTGTAAAGATTTTCATTCTGCGTGCAAAGATACAGCAAATTCAGCAGACAGCAAAACTTTTTATTGTATTTCTGTTGCTTTTCACGCCTTTTTTTCGTAACTTTGCAGCCCCAAAGCATAAAATGTATGGACAGAGTTACGATTAAGGACAAGACATTTCAGGTGTCGATGACCGAAAATGAGATTAAGCAGCGCGTCAAGGAGCTGGCTCAGCAGATGAGCCGCGAGCTTGAAGGCAAGAACCCGCTGCTGCTGGCCGTGCTTAACGGCTCGTTCATCTTCGCAGCCGACCTGATGCGCGAAATGACCATCCCCTGCGAGATTTCGTTTGTGAAGCTGGCCTCCTACCAGGGCACCACCTCGACGGGCACCATCCACGAGGTGATAGGCATCAACGAGGACCTGGCGGGCCGCACCGTCGTCATCGTCGAGGACATCGTCGAGACGGGACTGACCATCCGCCGCATGATTGAGCAGCTCGGCACGCGGCGGCCCGAGGCCGTCAAGGTGTGTACGCTCTTCTTCAAGCCCGAGCGCCTGAAGGAGGACCTGCAGCTCGACTACGTGGCCTTCCGCATTCCCAACGACTTCATCCTGGGCTACGGCCTGGACTACGACCAGCAGGGTCGTGGACTGAAAGACTTATATACATTGGTAAAATGAAGAATATAGTAATTTTCGGTGCACCGGGCTCAGGCAAGGGCACCCAGAGCGACAAGCTCATTGAGAAGTACGGGCTGAACCACATCTCGACCGGCGACGTGCTTCGTGCAGAAATCAAGAAAGGCTCCGAACTGGGCCGCACGGCCCAGCAGTTCATTGACCAGGGTCAGCTCATCCCCGACGACCTGATGGTGTCGATACTGGCATCGGTCTACGACTCGTTCGGCCCCGACCACGCCGGTGTCATCTTCGACGGATTCCCCCGCACCATTCCGCAGGCCGAGGCCCTGAAGGCGATGCTCGCCGAGCGTGGCCACAAGGTGGCCGCCATGCTGGAGCTCGACGTGCCCGAGGACGAGCTGATGAAGCGCCTCTTACTGCGCGGCCAGCAGAGCGGACGTGCCGACGACAACGAGGAGACCATCAAGAAGCGCCTCGTCGTCTACCACTCACAGACGCAGCCCCTCATTGCGTGGTATCGCCAGGAGGGCATCCACCACCACATTGACGGCCTGGGCGAGCTCGACCGTATTTTCAAGGATATTTGTGAGGTAGTGGATGGAATCTAACTTCGTAGACTACGTCAAGATACTGTGCCGCTCGGGGAAGGGCGGGCGCGGGTCGATGCACCTGCGCCACGTGAAGTACAACCCCAACGGCGGCCCCGACGGCGGCGACGGCGGCCGCGGGGGCAGTATCTACCTGCGGGGCAACCACAACTTCTGGACGCTGCTGCACCTGAAGTACGAGCGCCACATCTTTGCCCAGCATGGCGGCAACGGCGGGCGCGACAAGTGCCACGGCACCGACGGAAAGGATATTTACATCGACGTGCCGCCGGGCACCGTCTGCTACGACGCCGAGACGGGTAAGTTCGTCTGCGACGTGGCCTACGACGGCCAGGAGGTGCTGCTGCTCAAGGGCGGCCGTGGCGGACTGGGCAACTTCCAGTTCCGCACCGCCACCAACCAGGCGCCGCGCTACGCGCAGCCCGGCGAGCCGATGCAGGAGATGACCATCATCCTGGAGCTGAAGCTGCTGGCCGACGTCGGACTGGTGGGCTTCCCCAATGCGGGCAAGTCGACGCTCGTGTCGGCACTCTCGAACGCCAGGCCGAAGATTGCCAACTACCCGTTCACGACGATGGAGCCCAGCCTCGGCATCGTCGGCTACCGCGACGGTAAGTCGTTTGTCATGGCCGACATTCCCGGTATCATCGAGGGGGCCAGCGAGGGTAGGGGACTGGGCCTCCGGTTCCTGCGCCACATTGAGCGCAACTCGCTGCTGCTCTTCATGGTGCCCGGCGACACCGACGACATACGCCGCGAATACGAGATTCTGCTGAACGAACTGCGACAGTTCAACGCCGAATTGCTCGACAAGCACCGCGTGCTGGCCGTGACGAAGTGCGACCTGCTCGACGAGGAGCTCATCGAGATGCTGCGCGAGACGCTGCCCGACGACCTGCCCGTGGTCTTCATCTCGGCCGTCACGGGCTACGGGCTCGACACACTGAAAGACCTGCTCTGGGCCGAGATGAACGCCGAGAGCAACAAGCTGGCGGCTATCACGACCACCGAGTCGATAGCCCACCGCGACAAGGACATGAGTACCTTCAGGGCTGAACTGGAGGACGAGGGCGAAGACGAGGACATTGAGTACGTCGACGCCGACGACATTGAAGACGTTGAAGACCTCGAAGATTTTGAGTACGAGGAAGAAGACTAAATCACAATTTATAAACAACTCATTATTAACAAATCAAAAAAGCTATGCAGAAAAGATTGATTTTTCTGGTGTCATTGCTGCTTACTCTCGTGACGGCGGCAACGGCACAAATCACTACGTCAAGTATGGCTGGTAAGGTGACCTTCGACTCGCAGGACGGCGAGGAGGTCATTGGCGCCACCATCGTGGCTGTGCATACCCCCTCGGGTACGCGCTACACAGCTGTGACCAACGCCACCGGCCGATTCTCTATCCAGGGTATGCGTACCGGAGGCCCCTACGAGGTGACGACCACCTACGTCGGTTACCAAACCAAGACGATCAAGGGCGTGGTACTCCAGCTCGGTGAGACCTACAACCTGAACGTCTGGCTCTCTGAGAATGCCAACGAGCTGGGCGAAATCGTCATCAGCGGCAAGGCCTCGAAGCTGACGGTCGAGAACATGGGTGCCGCAACCAACATCACCTCGACGCAGATTACCAACCTGCCCACGGTCAGCCGCTCCGTCACCGACATCACGCGACTGTCGCCCTACGGCGGCAACGGCATGAGCTTCGCTGGCAGCGACGGACGTACGGCCAACTTCACCGTCGACGGTGCCAACTTCAACAACAACTTCGGACTGTCGTCGAGTCTCCCTGGCGGTGGCAACCCCATCTCCATCGATGCCATCGAGGAACTGCAGGTGGTCATCTCGCCCTATGACGTGCGCCAGACCAACTTCATCGGCGGTGGCGTGAACGCCATCACGAAGTCGGGTACCAACACGTTCCGCGGCACGGCCTACGTCTACCACCAGAACGAGAATCTGCAGGGCGATGCCATCGAGCGCCAGCAGATTAGCAGTGCCCGCGACAAGAACTCGACCACAACCTATGGCTTCACCCTCGGCGGCCCGATTCTGAAGGACAAGCTCTTCTTCTTCGTCAACGGCGAGATGACCAAGAAGCCGACAGTGGTGAACCGCTGGCGCGCCTCAGACGACGACCACCCCGCCGACCCCGACAACTTCGTCTCGCGTACGAAGGCTGCCGACCTGCAGGCCGTGAGCGACTATGTGGCCAGCAAGTATGGCTACAGCACCGGTTCGTACACCGACTTCCCCGCCGACGAGGATAACTACAAGATCCTGGCCCGACTGGACTGGAACATCAACGACATGCACCACTTGGCACTGCGCTACAACTACACCAAGAACCGCTACTGGTCGTCGCCCAACGCCACGTCGATGGACGGCGGTCCGCGTCTGTCGAACGCCCGTATGTCGAAGGCCTCGATGTCGTTTGCCAACTCCATGTACGCCATGGACAACCTGGTACACTCCTTCTCGTTCGACCTGAACAGCCGCTTCGGCGAGAACCTGTCCAACCAGCTGCTGGCTACATACTCGAAGCTCGACGACGTGCGCGACTCTGAGTCAAGTGCCTTCCCCTTCATTGATATCACCAAGGACGACGACAACTACATGGCCCTGGGCTACGAGTTGTTCACCTGGAACAACGCCGTCCACAACACCATCTGGAACGTCAAGGACGACGTCACCTACTACATGGGTGCCCACAAACTGACCGGCGGCGTGAGCTTCGAGCACCAGATGGCAGACAATATGTATATGCGCAACGGTACGGGATACTATCGCTATAATCTCACCGACGACATGTACACCGACGGCGTGCTCAACGCTGCTGCACTCTTCAACAGCACCCCTGAGGTCGTGGCACTGACCTACGGCTACGGCGGCGAGACGGAGCCTGCAGCCCGCGTGCAGTTCAACAAGCTGGGCATCTACCTGCAGGACGACTGGAACGTCATCGACAACCTGAAGCTGACCTACGGCCTGCGCGTCGACGGACTCTTCTTCAACAACGACGACCTGATGACCAACAAGGCCATCTACGACTACGACTACAATGGCACGCACATCGACACCGGATCGTGGCCCAACACCAACTTCACCGTGTCGCCCCGCGTGGGCTTCAACTGGGATGTCTTCGGCGACAAGTCGCTCAAGGTGCGCGGCGGTACCGGCCTGTTCTCGGGCCGTCTGCCACTGGTCTTCTTCACCAACATGCCCACAAACTCCAACATGGTGCAGTATAAGGGTATGTGGAATGCCAAGGGCTCAAACGGTGCCAAGAAGGCCGACATGACCCAGTTCGCCGGTGGCAACATTATGACGGGCAACACCCTGCGCGACTACGTCATTGCCAACGGTCTTGGTCCCGCCGACATCAAGTCTGAGGACGGCGAGGCCGGCTCTACCATCAACGCCGTCAACCCCGACTTCAAGATGCCGCAGGTGTGGAAGTCCTCCATTGCCGTCGACTATCAGATTCCTGTTGCATTCCCCTTCACGGCTTCGGTCGAGGCCATCTTCAACAAGACTGTCAACGCCGTCTGCATCAGCGACCTGAGCATCAAGAACGTCGGCGGCTTTGCACGCCTTAACGGTGCTGACAATCGCGCACTCTATCAGGACTTCAAGTATAAGGATGCCAACGGCAAGGCTCTGCCCAACGCCTTCGTGCTCGACAACACGTCGAAAGGCTATGGCTGGTCGTTCAATGCCAAGCTCGATGCCCAGCCCACTGACTGGATCAGCCTCATGGCGTCGTACACCCACACCGTCTCGAAAGAGCTGACCGGCATGCCCGGTTCCGACGCCTCGTCGGCCTTCACCTACATCCCTTGTGCGCAGGGTCCGAACTTCGTCGGTCTGCACAACTCGCAGTATGTCACGCCTGACCGTTTCGTGGCCAACGCCACCATCCACGACAAGAGCGGCAACCACTACAGCCTTATCTATGAGACCTGGCGCGGCGGCTTTAATACCTCTTATATTATGTCGGGCGACATGAACGGCGACGGCTATAACTACGACGTTGTCTACGTACCCACCGACGCACAGGCCGGCTACTACGATGAGGGCGGCGCGCTGCAGGGCGGTCAGGACTTCCGTTTCGTCTCGAAGGACGACATGGACCGCTTCCTCGACTATGTCCACAGCAATCCCTATCTGGAGGACCATCAGGGCGAGTACACCGAGGCCTACAGCCACTACTCGCCGTGGGTGCACCGTGTGGACTTCGCCTATAAGCACGACTTCAAGCTCGACCTGGGCAAGACCAAGCACACCCTGCAGCTGAGCCTCGATGTGAAGAACGTGCTCAACCTGTTTAACTCAAGCTGGGGCGTCTCGAAGATTGCCAACCAGGACTTCAGCACCTCGCCCAGCAACGGCGTGCAGTACTCGCAAATCCTGAAAATGGCCGGCATCGACGCTCAGGGTTACGGCGTCTACTCCACGCCCGCGGCCATCAATGGCAATACTGATACCTGGAAGCCCTACCACTCACTGGGTCAGTGCTGGTATGCCTCCATCGGCGTGAAGTACTTCTTTAACTAATTGAGGATTAAGGATTGGAGATTGAAAAAAATGAAGATCATGAAACTGAAATATTATATTCCCGTATTGGCTGCCGTCGTCGCGCTGTTTACAGGCTGTAAGTCTGACGACGACCCCATCTATCTCGACAGCGTCCAGCTGTCTACGACCTTCGTAGCGCTCAGCACTGAGGGCAGTGCCACCACCGTCAGGCTCAATGCCGCCGGTGACTGGGCTTTCGACAAGGTCGATGCCCGCACCGTTACCAACGAGGCCGGCGAAAAGGTTACCACCTATCACGAGACCCCCGAGTGGCTCACCGTCAGCCCCCTGTCGGGCGTGGCTGGCCAGGACATTGAACTGACGTTCTCGGCCACTGAGGCCACAGCCACCCGCGTCGCCATGCTGAAGCTGACGTGCGGCGGACAGACGCAGGAGATCAATGTCATGCAGTATGCCCAGGAGGCCGAGCCCGAGGTGATAACCACCGCCCAGGCCGTGGCCATGATTAAGGCTGGCACGCAGCCCGCCAGTGCCGTCTATGTCAAGGGTATCGTCTGCCGCATTCAGGAGATCAGTCCGCAGTATGGCAACGCCACCTTCTTCATCTCCGACGATGGCACCTACGGTGATGGCAACTGGCTGGAAATCTATCGCGGCAAGTGGCTTAACGGTGCCAATTACACCACCGGCGACGAGTTTGCCGTGGGCGACGAGATGGTCGTCAAAGGTGTGCTCATCGACTACAACGGCACGCCCGAGACCAGTCAGGGTACGGCCGAGGTCGTCTCCATCACCAAGTCGCTCATCAAGGTCGACTCGCTTGACGTGGCCCAGTTGCCCATCGAGGGCGGCATCGTCAACGCCGCGCTGACCTGCAAGGGCGACGGCATCTCCGTTGAGATTCCCACCGAGGCACAGAGCTGGCTCTCGGTCGTTGGTATCGACACCCAGAGCGGCAACGTGAAGTTCAACGCACAGCCCAACAACGGCGGCGACCGCTCCTGCACCGTCACCTTCAGGACCACCAGCGGCGGCAAGGACTATGCCGCTACGGCCGTGATTGCCCAGAAGGGTGCTATTCTCAAGGTCAACGTCGCCGACTTCCTGGCTGCCGAGGTGGGCGGGACGCAGTACCGCCTCACCGGTGTCATCACCAGTCTCTACGCCAGCGACAAGCAGGGCAAGAGCTTCTACATCCGCGACTACTCAGGCGAGACGCTCGTCTACCGTGCTGAGGGCTTCATCGAGGCCGGTGCCAAGGTGGGCGACGTCGTTACCGTCGTCGGCCAGCGCGGCGCTTACAAGGACACCCCGCAGTTGGTCAGCGGCACGTTCGAGACCGTCAACTACAGCGTCGAGGCTATCAGCATTGCCGACTTCCTGGCCAAGCCCGACTCTAAGGAGGTCTACTACATGGTGAGCGGCACCATCGACGAGATTGCCAACGACACCTATGGCAACCTCTACCTCACCGACGGCACCAACCGCCTCTATGTCTACGGCTGCTACTCGGGCTACGGTGCCACGGGCGATGCCCGCAAGGGCTTCATCGGCCAGGCCGGCATTGCCGTGGGCGACCGTCTGACCATGATTGGCTATAAGGACACGTACAATGGGACCATCGAGCTCTGCGGCGGTATCTATCTCTCCCACGAGAAGGCGGGCGAGTAGCCGGTTCCGCACGCTCGGTAAGCTATAAAAAAAGAATCTCACACAGGCACCAACGCCGTGTGAGATTCTTTTTTTATTATTGTTGCCGCTCAGAAGCCCGCGGCACGGGTTATCTTCTTGCCGTCGCTGATGTAGACGCCGCTCCTCGTGGGACTGTCAACCCGGCGGCCGTCAAGGCTATAGACGGCGGCCCTCCGGCTGGCATCGCTGTCGGCATCGTCGTCGGGCGTGACGGTCTTTATGGCCGACGCCACCGCCGACTGATACTCCTTGCGGGCTTCCTGCATCAGCGCCAGGAATTCGGTGTCGGCGTGCAGGTGGGCAAAGAGGGCCGACGACAGCTGGCGCGTAGCCACGATGTCGGTAAACCAGTGGTAGCCTACAATCTGGCGGTTGTAGCCGTACTCATAGCCGCGCTTCAGAATCTCGTTCTGGTGCTCGGGGGCTACCTCCGTCATGACGAGCGCCTCCGTCCAGCCCAGGTTGGTGTGGCCAGAGGGGAAGCTGCTCTTGCCGCGCTCCTTCTCTTCGTCGCCGGGCACGAACGAGGGCTCGCCCAGCTGCACGAACGGACGCTTGCGGAAGCGGATCTCCTTCAGACGGTCGGCCGTCAGGCTGCTTTTCTCTAAGACGTAGCTTATCAGCCGGCAGATGGCCGGCGTCTTCTCCACGCTGAGCGGCATGCCGGTGGCCTCGCCGAACACCTCGTACATCATTTCCGGACTGTATTCGGCCTCATGGGCTGCACGCTTGCCCCGCTCCGTGTCGCGCAGGGTCTTGCCGGCCCAGTAGAGCGAGAGGTCGCTGACGTAGCGGTAGCTCGTCGTGTCGACCGGGCTGCCCAGGAACCGCTCGCCGTAGGGCACGTCGGTGCCCTCGGCCGGGTTAGTGCCCACGGTCTTCTCCGTCAGCCGGGCATACTCCTCGCGGGCGGCCTCGATGTCCTTCAGCAGCTCCGTGTTGGCATGGGCGCGGGCGAAGGCAGCTGCGGCACTGAGGTAGCCAGCCGTCACGTCGCTCTGGTAGTGGGCACCCACGATGACGCGGTTCTCGCCAAACATGAAGCCCCGGCGCAGGATGGTGTCCTGCAGTGCGGGCCACATCTCGGCAAAGGCCAGGGCGGTGAACCATCCGAAGGCCGTGTGACCTGAGGGATAGGAACCGTTCAGGCGCAGCGTATCGGCGTCGTACTTGGCCCACAGCGGGTCGTTCATCTGCATGAAGGGCCGCCGGCGCATGTATTCGTCCTTGGCCTTCTTCGTGCTCTGGGCCCCAGTGTTGCAGCTTTTCACCAGCAGCCGCGACAGCGCCGGCGTGGCGTCGTCGCTGATGGTGTCGAGGCTGAGGGCCTCGGCCATCACCTTACGCATGGCGTCGGGCGTGTCGAGCGACTCGATGCTGGCCTGCTCGCCGCGGGGCGTGTTGCGCTGGGTCTTGCCCCACTGGAACTGCAGCAGGTCGTCAATGTACTCCGTGCTGCCGATGGCGGGTGGCGTCGGCAGGTAGTAGGTGCCGTCAGGCTGGTCGCTGAGGTACACGTAAACGGTGTCTTCGGCTGTCTGGGCCGACATGGTGGTGCTCCACGCCGTGGCGAGCGCTGCCATCATTAAAAGTCTTGTTTGCTTCATAGTCGTTATTGTTGATGTGCGGCCAGACGTGGCAAGGCCAATGGCCAGTAGTGCTGCCTATACCAGGTGGCCGATGAGCTCTTCGCGCTCGCCGGGCAGCATGTCGACCACGGGAATCTCAATCATCGTGTAGCAGCCGGGCTCAAGGCGCATGGAGGCGCGGGCCACGTTGACCAGCACCTGACCGGTCAGGGCCGGGTTGTTGATGCTCATGTTGAACTCTAAGCGCTGGTTCTGGGTCTTGCCCGAGACGCCCTTGCGCACCAGGTTGACACCGTGGCCCATGTCGCGGACGTCGTCGACGCTGCTCACCTGGAAGACGTGGGTCTCGTCGTTGGCAAAGTAGGGGTCGGCCTTGATGGCGGCCGTTACCTCGTCGAGGCTTGCGCCCTCCTCCAGTTCGACGTACACCATGCGGCGGTGGATACCCTCGCCCAGGGGGATGGTCATCGAGAGGGCGTTCTTCACGCCCGCCTTCGAGCGTACGCAGACCGAGTGGCCCATCGACATGCCGGGGCCGAAGTTCGTGTAGCTCAGGCCCTTCGGGGCAAGGCTCTGCATCAGCGTGCGCACAATCGAGTCGCTGCCCGGGTCCCATCCGGCGGCAATGACGCTGACGGTCTTCGTCTCTTTGTTGATGGGCATGAGTGCTGCGCGGTAGTCGAGGATCGAGGTGTGTATGTCGAACGAGTCGACGGTATTGATGCCAAGCGGCAGAATCTGCCGGGCGTAGTCCTCGCACGAGCGCGTGGGCGTAGCCAGGATGGCCACGTCGACGTCCTTCAGCTGACGGATGTCGCTCACCACGTCATACTGCTCCAGTTCCTGGGGCTTGTTCTCGGCGCCCTGGCGGCGCACGATGCCTGCCACTTCGAAGTCGGGGGCGGCCTCCAGTGCCTGGAGTGCATACTGCCCGATGTTGCCGTAACCAACGACGGCTGCTCTGATTTTCTTCATACGTTTCTTGTGTCTTTTATTCGTTTTCGTTTTTGTTTCCGTTATCGTTTCTGTACTTATCGGCTGCAAAATTACATATATTTTGGGAAAAGCGTTGCAAAATGGCGGAAAAATTTAGCAATAAATGCCACTTCTTTACGTTATACAAGAAAAAGCAACGATTATGTTTGACGTAATGATAACCCTCTTTGTGCTTGTCGTCGCCGGTTACGCCGCCGGCAAGCTGGGGTATTTGGGCGGTGACTTCGACCGCCAGTTGTCGCGGTTGGTCATCAACATCACCTGCCCCGCGCTCATCCTCTCGTCGGCAATGACGGGCGAGCTGCCCGACCGCCGCTACATCGTGCCGCTGCTCGCCGTCAGCGTCGTCACCTACGTCTTGCTGGCGGCCGTAGCCTTCCTGTTGCCGCGCTATCTGACGCGCCAGCAGACCGACGAGGGCGCCGTCGGCTTTGCGCTGATGTTCGGCAACGTCGGCTTCATGGGCTACCCCGTCGTGGCCTCCATCTTCGGCCACGAGGCCGTCTTCTATGCCGCCGTGCTCAACGTGGTCAACACGTTCGCCGTCTTCACCGTCGGCACGGTGCTCATCACCGGCCGCAGCGAGGTGGAGGGCAGCCGGTTCCAGAAGAAGGTGCTCTACTCAACGCCCATGATTGCCGCCTATCTTACGATGGCCATCGTGGCGCTCGAGATCGACAACATCCCCGCAGCCGTCAGCCAGCCGCTCACGATGCTGGGCAACATCACCGTGCCCGCAGCGCTGCTCATTGTCGGTTCGTCGATGTCCCATCTCCCGCTGCGCTCCATGCTCGGCAACCGCACCGTCTACCTGACGGCCCTCTTCCGCCTCGTCCTCCTCCCCGTGGCCGTCTATTACCTGACGCTGCTGCTCGGCTTCTCGTCGTTCGTCGTCAACATCAACACCCTGGTCATCGCCATGCCCGTGGCCACCTACGGCACCATCCTCTGCCTGAAGTACAACCGCGACACCACGATGATTACCGAGGTGACGTTCATCACCACCCTGCTCTCGATGCTCACCATCCCCCTGCTCGTCATGTTCTTGATGTGAGACATCTACATTGTTTAGTAGACACCTCCCGTAAAATTTCCTGCCAAACACGAGGCGGCGCGTTCGATGGGACTCAAGCTTTGATATTTGTCCAAATGTAGGGCAAAAAGTATATATTTAGACAAAAACATAGGCGTTTTCATCCAAATGTTTGGTAAAATGTGTAGATTTGGACGAAAACGCTTGGTTCTTTCAAAAGAAAGTACTATCTTTGCACCTGTTGGAAATACAATAGACGAAGATATGGACAAACTGATAGGACGGGAGCGCGAATGTGAAGAACTGAGATGGGCCATGAAGTCTCAACGCTCAGAACTGGTTGTGATGTATGGTCGAAGAAGAATTGGCAAGACATTTTTGGTACGCAGATTCTTTGATGACAATTATTCTTTCCACTATGTGGGAGCTCATAAGCAGCCGAAAAGCGTACAGCTACAGAATTTCCGTGAATCGCTGATGCGCTTTTCTAACGACAAGGACATCCCTGCATTTGAGAACTGGCATGATGCCTTTTTGCGTTTGGAAGACTATTTAGAGAGTTGCGATGAAAGTCGCAAGGTGATTTTCTTCGACGAGATGCCTTGGATGGATACTCAAGGCAGTGACTTCGTAGCAGAGTTGGAATACTTCTGGGCCAACTGGGTGCAGAATCGTGATGATATTGTATTTATCGCCTGTGGAAGTGCTACCAGCTGGATGAAAGAGAAACTGGAGGAAAATCAGGGAGGGCTTCATAACCGTATCACACATCGCATCTATTTAAGGCCTTTCTATCTGAACGAGTGTAAGGCTTACTTGGAAGATCACGGTTTCGAATGGGACGACTACCAGATATTGCAATGTTATATGTTGTTTGGTGGTGTACCATACTACCTTAGTTTGCTACGTCCTTATCTGAGTTTACCCGAGAATGTAGATGCGCTGGTATTTCGTCGTGGAGGAGACCTAAGCGACGAATTCAAAGAACTCTATAGTGCCCTGTTCAAGAAGGCAGACCGCTATATTAATATTGTACGTCTGCTGTCGAGAAAGCGCCAAGGGTTTCTCCGCAGCGAGATTGAAAAGGTGACTGGTTATGGCGGAGGCGGACTAACCAAGATGCTGGACAATCTTGAACGATGCGACTTCATTGTCACCTATAATCAATATGGCAACAAGAAAAAACAGGCCCTCTATCGGCTGTCCGATTTTTACACTTTGTTCTATTTCCGTTATGTAGAGAATAACCGTTCACGCGACGAGCAATATTGGCAGCACCACTTCACCGACCGTAGCGTAGAATCATGGGAGGGCTTTACATTCGAGGAAGTCTGTCTGCGACATCTTCCACAGATTAAACAGGGATTAGGTATTTCCGGTATGGCTACAGAGGCTTCTTCTTGGCGTTTTATACCCAAGAAGGACGACACTCGAAAAGGTGCCCAAATAGATTTGGTGATTAGTCGCGCTGACAAAATCATCCATCTGGTGGAAATGAAGTTTAGTGAAACTCCTTTTGTCATCAAGAAGGGCTATGAGGAGCAACTTGCAAAACGAAAAGCCCTCTTTATGGAAATGACAGGAATAGTCAGAGGGCCTGTTCACACCTTCATCACGCCCAATGGAATCGCACCAGGCATTCACTCTTCGTTTGTTCACAGCCAACTAACCACGAAACACTTGTTTGCTGACATATAATGGTAAGCGTTCCACGACCGAGGATGTAGTTCATCACCACCCTCCTCTCGATGCTCACCATCCCCCTGCTCGTCATGTTCTTCCGGACCTATGGGTGATTGAGCTCTGCAATACTGATTGCGAATCGCAGGAAACAACCTGCACTTCCGACACTTCCTACACCTGTTGAACTCGTCTTAGGTGTAGGAAGTGTCGGAAGTGTAGGATATAAAGTGCGAACGGCAACTATAATAGCAAAAGTGGCCGGAATAATCGGCAAGAACGTGCTCTCTGCCAACCTTTGGAGGCGGAAGCCGACACCTGAACCGACACTTTGGCAAAAGGCGGCGCGTTTTCCGCAAAAGGCACCGGGTTTTGCCAAAAAGGCGGCGGGTTTTGCTCGTAACCCGCCGCCTTTTTTGCTCATGAATGTAAGACTACATATTCTTGATAATCCCGATAAGCGCCGCCACGTCGGCGATGTCAATCTTCTCGTCGCCGTTCACGTAGGCCGCCGCCTCGTTGGCCAGCGTGCCCTTGCCGACGATGTAGTTCGCCAAGGCAGTCACGTCGGCGGCGTTGACATTACCGTCGCCGGTCACGTCACCAACGACGTACGACTTGATGGTCAGCTTGCTTCTCAGAAGCGCTGTGTCATAATGCTTTTCGATGTCTGACTCTGTCAGTTTCATGTTCTTCAGCTGTATCTCATAGTCGCCTGCAGCCATACCCTCGGCCACGTTCAGTTGCAGGGTGGCAATCTCGCCGTCGTTGCCCGTGAACGTCTCGTCGTACTGTGAGCTGTAGAGGAAGCGGATGGCACCGTCCGGCTGTTCGCTTAACGTCAGGGTGTGCTCGTCCTCGTCGGGCAGGCGGTCTGCACTCAGCGCGCCGAGAATTTTACCCTTCGAGTTCTTGGCCACCGTCACACCCTCAGGCAGATAGAGGTCGAACTGAAAGCCGCGAATCGCTGCCGTGTTCTTCATCTTCAGCGAAAGGGTCAATTTCCCACCTGCCCGGGCCACTATATCGTTGACGTACACCGCGTTGTCAACAAAGAATGAGTCGTCCTTCTCTATAATGTTCTTAAACACATTCCAGCCCTCAGTTGCCTCATATAGCTGCTTGGTTCCTTTCGGTACGTAGAGGGGGATTTCGGGGACGCCTTCCCATGCAAAAGGCTCTCTAATCATTGACAGAAATTCGGTCAGGCCGGAGCACCCCCAAAAGGCAGCCCTACCAATGCTGGTCACACCCTTAGGGATAGTGATACCCGCCAGACTTGAACAACCAGAGTATTTGTATATAATTTTATATCAGCGTTTTACGTATTAAACGGTAGAAAAGTGAAGACGTAGATTCTGTGAGCGATAAAAAAGTTGAAGATTTGACACTTTTAACTTTACGAAACAACAAAAAAACACTAAAATGTGCAGAATTTGAGTTGTTATTATGGCTTATAGTGGATGATTCCTTCGATGGAGATTTTAAAACTGCGACGGACTGTCGCAGTTTTACTTTGAACAACCTACTGGCTTTGGGGTATAAGTTTGAGGACGATGATAATACCATATCTATATTACGCGCGTGAGAATACGTCAAGAGGGGAATCGCGAACTATTACCAATTCAGTCGTGTTGCTGATGTGAAAGAGAAAGGATGAGCTATCGGATAACTACTTCTGAGCATAAACTGGTGCTAATTTGCTATCTCGGCATCTATTTTATAGTTAAATATACATAAAAACGTATCGTAATTACGGAAACGAATGATAAATGTGGTGTCCATTTCAAAAATTATTTGTATTTTTGTAGCAAAATTACGATAACAAATAAAATATTGAGGTATGATACGATATTTTTGGGTAAAGAACTATCTTTCCATTCGCGACAAGCAGGAATTAAGCTTCGTGGCAAAGGGGCCATCTTCGGAACTTGTCACCGAAGTGGCTGATGGTGTGTTCTTGTATAAGTTAGGCATCCTCTATGGTTCAAATGCTTCGGGTAAATCAAACATGCTGATTGCCTTGAACGAGGTATTCCGTCTGTTGGTCATGCCAAAATCGGATGCGACAGTCGAAATTGGCGGTTGCATTCCCTTTGTACTCACCAAAGATGAGCCAACGGATATGCACGTATCATTCTATGCCGATGGCACCCGATATGACTATGATGTCAAGTTCAACAGCAAGCACATTCTGAGTGAAGCCTTGTACTATTACCCCAATAAATCGAAATCGCTGTTCTATGAGCGTAGTTTTGTGGGCGAGAATGTGCAGGCAGACATCAAGTTTGGTGCGAGTCTCAAACTGCAAGTCAAGACGCAGGAAAGCATCCGCGAAAACACGCTGAACAACCACAGTGTGCTGTCTGTTTGCCGAAAGGCAGCCTTGAAAGAAGACATAGCTCCATTCAACACGCTTCATGCTTGGATTATGTCCAATTATCACGATGTAGATGGTGATGTGGAAAAGGGACTTGTTGAAATCTTGAAGGATGCTTACGGCAATCCTAAGAAGCGTAAGTTCTATAACACGATGCTCCAGAAGGCCGACTTAAACATCCTGGAATATCGTCCTGTCATAGAAGACCGCATTGTGCCCAATGATTTCCGCGAGCGCATCCAGAAAGAGAACATCCCCGAGGAAATGAAAGATGTTCTGTTGAAGCCAACCACAGATTCCATCACTTTCTTGAACCATTCCGAGAATGGCGACTTTGACATTCCCCTCAGATGGCAGTCAAAGGGTACGCAGAAGTACATCCGTATATTGGATGCCTTGTATGACTTGATAACGAGTCCTCACGTGTACTATCTTGATGAACTGGGCGAGGACTTGCACAACGACCTGCTGTACTACTATCTCAATGTCTTCATCTTCAACTCCGACAAGTCGCAACTGGTTATAACGAGTCAGGAGACCACCCTCTTGTCGCAGGATATGATTAACGAGAACAGAGGCGTGGTGTGGTTTGTCGAGAAAAACAAAGAGACAGCTTCATCTGAATATGCCCGTGGCGACTCTTTCGGTTTGCACAAGAACCTATCGCTATACAATTCCTATCGCATTGGCAGATTGGGAGCCAAGCCAGAACTGGGTAGTATCTTTATAAATTTGGAGGACTGATATGGGAAAGCTACGACAGACAGCACTCATCTTGGGTGAAGGACCAACGGAGTTCTTCTACTTCAAGTCCCTATGCGACGTGTTCAAGCGTCTGACCATCAAGCCAGACTATCCGAAGCATACCAACATCAAGGAACTGGAAGCCAAAATAGCAGAGGGTGTGGCAATGGGTTACAGCCATATCTTCTGCATTATCGACATGGACACGAAGGACAAGGAGCCTG
The DNA here is from genome assembly GCA_946617675.1 of uncultured Prevotellaceae bacterium. Taxonomy (GTDB): domain Bacteria; phylum Bacteroidota; class Bacteroidia; order Bacteroidales; family Bacteroidaceae; genus Prevotella. Next base: position 28,181 of record CAMOKH010000094.1, read on the forward strand.
AGCGTTCACAATACCAGAAGTTAAAGGCAAAGTACGCCAAGCCCATCGACAAACCAAAGAAAGGCATCTACTGCGAGGTGGAGTTCTTCGAGACACACCGTTGCACAGAACTATTTTTCCTCTATTATTTCCGCTACACCTCACGTCCATACGACGAACAAGAACCATTGCTCAAAGACCTCAATCAAAGTGTGGAATATCGGAAAACAATAGAGTTCTTCATCAAAACCAAAGGACTTCACGGTTACTTCGAGCGCAATGGTGGTAATCTCGAAAAAGCTATCGCCAATGCTAAACGTTCAATGGATGAGAAGCTGAAGGATGGTAGAGATTATACTTACTCAGAGCT
>CAMOKH010000095.1 GCA_946617675.1 uncultured Prevotellaceae bacterium
AACCACCACGAGGCATAAGCTGTTTTACCTTTTAATTCCTTAGACGATTATGGGTAAAATAAAAATTGAGAAAAAAGACATCTGGATCGACATGACGCCTATGTCGGACGTGATGACCTTGTTGCTCTGCTTCTTCATGTTGACATCAACATTCCTGACGCCAGAGCCTATCAAGGTCAATACGCCGAGCTCCGTGTCCGAGGTCAAGGTGCCCGAAAACGATGTGCTCAACATCCTGGTATCGCCAGAGGGCAACATCTACGTGGGCTCCGAGAACAAGAACACGATGCAGGAGATGATGGAGACCGTGACCGGCAAGTTCGGCGTATCGCTGAACGCCACACAGTTGAAGCATTTCCGCGAGGATGCCATGATCGGTGCGCCCATGAACGTGTTTGAGCAGTACTACTCGCTCGACACCGAGAAGATGGGTGAGGAGATCCAGAAGCTGAGCATCCCCCTCGACAGTATCGACGGTGGGAAGAGTGAGTTCCAAGAGTGGGTCACGGCCGCTCGTGAGTCAAACGCCGACATCCGCCTGGCCATCAAGGCCGACGCCAAGACACCCTACAAGGTGATCAAGAAGATGATGTCTGAGCTGCAGGACATGAACGAGAACCGTTACCAGCTGATTACTAACCTCGACACGAAAAAACAGGGGGAGATCTAAGCTATGGCAAAAAAGAATACGAGTAAGCAGAAAAAAATGGACACCCGCGTGAACTTCACGCCGATGGTGGACATGATGATGCTTCTGATTACGTTCTTCATGCTCTGTACGACGCTGAGCAAGCCTCAGGCTATGCAGCTGACGATGCCGAGCAATGATGAAAATATGACCAAGGAAGACAAGTCGGTGACGAAGGCTTCGTACACCATCACGCTCTACCTTGGTGGTGAAGACAAGCTGTACTACGTCGAAGGACTTCCTGAGTACGACAACGCCGAGTGCCTGAAGGAGACAACCTGGGGTAAGGACGGCATCCGCAAACTGCTCATCGAGCACGTCACTGAGGATGGCTTCAGCCCCGTGGCCCGTGTCATGATGGCCAAGAAGAAGTTGGACGAGAAGAAGGCCCAGATGGGTGACAAGATGTCGAAAGAGGACTACGACAAACTGCTGTCGGACATCCGAAATGGTAAGTCGGATGAGTTCGTGGCTGAATTTGGCGAGAAGGGAATGCAGACCCTGACGGTCATTATCAAGCCCATGGACATCTCAACCTATGACAACATGGTACAGGCTCTCGACGAGATGTTGGTTTGCAGTATTGGTAAGTATGTCATTGACAAGGTGAACGAAGACGATGAGAAGCTTCTCACGTTGAAGGGCATCAAATTTACTAATGACTAATTAAAAGAAAGGAAAGACCATGGGAAAAATTGATCTTATTGACAACAACTGGACCGACCTCGTATTTGAAGGAAAGAACAAAGAGTACGGCGCATACGTTCTCCGTAACGAAACCGGCAAGCGTAACGTCAAGGCTCTCATCTGGGTGATGATTGGCATCGCCGCCATCTTCGCCATTGCCTACGCTAACCTGGCCATCCAGAACGCCATGAAGCAGAACGCTACGATTGAAACCGACGTCGAGCTGTCGAAACTGGCTCAGAAGAAGGAAGCCAAGGTGGAGCGCAAGGAGCCCGTCAAGGTGGAAGTCGAGCAGAAGGTCGTCGAGAAGGTGAAGTCGTCGGTGAAGTTCACCGCTCCTGAAATCAAGAAGGACGATGAAGTGAAGCCTGAGGACGAAATCAAGTCGCAGGACGACCTGTCGAAGACTAACACCGCCATCGGTACCTTCGACGTGAAAGGTAACGACGAGGCCGAAGGTGAAGTGCTGAAGGCTAAGGAAGTCGTCGTCGACGAGAAGCCGAAGGAAGAAGAGACCAAGGTGTTCGACGTCGTCGAGCAGATGCCTTCGTTCCCCGGTGGTGACGCCGAGCTGATGAAGTACCTCAACTCGCACATCAAGTACCCCGCAGTTGCCGAGGAGAACGGCATCCAGGGTCGAGTGGTTGCCACCTTCGTGGTTGAGCGCGATGGTTCTATCACCGACGTCAAGGTCATCAAGTCGGTCGACCCGTCACTCGACAAGGAGGCCATCCGCGTGCTGAAGTCCATGCCTAAGTGGATTCCCGGTAAGCAGAACGGCTCGGCCGTGCGTGTGAAGTACACCGTGCCTGTAACCTTCAGACTACAGTAAATGAAAATGACAACATTCAACCGTTTCGTTGGATTAACACTCTTTTTAGGCTTGTTCCTCGCTTGTGGGAACAAGCCTAAATCTCTGCCTTACGACTATGAGGCAGCAGCGGCAGCATTTGCTTCCGACGAAAGCTTCTACCCCATTCTGGACGAGGAACTGGAAGTCTACCAGGCCTTGCATGCCCAGGGCGAGCTGAAACCCATCTACACCGACCAGGAAGATGCCATCAAGCAGCTCATGGAGAACAAAGTATGGCTGGCCTTTGCCACCCGCCAGCTCTCGCAGCGCGAGATGGACAACCTTAAGGCCCGCTCATTCATCCCACGTGTCATACCCATTGCCTACGACGGCCTGGCCATCATCGTCAACAATGCCAACCCCGACACCTGTATCTCAGTCAGGGACTTCCGTCGCATTCTCAGCGGCGAGGTCACCAACTGGAAAGAAATCTACCCCAACTCCAAGTTGGGCGCCATCGACGTGGTCTTCGACAACCCCAAGTCGAGCACCGTCACCTACTGTGTCGACTCGCTGCTCGGCGGCAAGCCCATACAAGGCACCGACAACATCGGCGCCGTGAAGAAGAGCGCCGAGGTTATCGACTGGGTCGAGCGCCACGAGAACGCCATCGGAATCATCGGTTCCAACTGGCTTAACGACAAGCGCGACACGACAAACGTCACCTTTAAGAAGAATATCACCGTCATGAAGGTCAGCAGGCTGGACTCCGCCACGGCGCACAACAGCTTCAAGCCCTATCAGTACTATCTATACAACGGCAGCTACCCGCTCATACGCACCATCTACGCCCTGCTCAACGAGCCGCGCTCGGGCGTGCCGACGGGTTTTGCCCACTTCTGCCGCCTGCCCAAGGGCCAGATGATCATCTTCCGCTCCGGCCTTCTGCCCATACAGGCCGGTATGGAGGTGAGAAACATTAACGTTTCTAAACAATAAACCTTTGGCGCAGCGATACGTCATAACGATAAAACAACAGTCAACAAAAATACTAACATGTCTAACCTTCTAAAGAAAAGGAGAATGAGTATGAAAACGATTAAATATTTAGTAATGGGTGTTGTGCTGGCAGGTTTCAGCACCAACGCCATGGCACAGGACGGCACTAAGGCCGACATTGATGCCGTAAAGAACATCATCAGTAGCAAACCCGCCGACATGGAGGACGCCATGAAACCGTTCTACAAGAAGAACAAGAAGAACGCTGAGAACCTCACGGCTTTCGCACGCGCCTTCTACGAGGCTAAGGACACGGCCAATGCTGCCCTCTATGCTGACTATGCACTGAAGGCCAACAAGAGCTATGCTCCGGCCTACATCCTCAAGGGTGACCTCCGCGCACTGGCTGAGGACGGCGGTGGTGCTGCTGCCCTCTACGACCAGGCCATCTACTTCGACCCGAAGAACCCCGAGGGCTACCGCAAGTATGCCTCTGTCTACCGTAAGATCGACCCGCGCGGCGCAGTTGCCAAGCTGAACGACCTGCGCGCTCAGGTGCCCGACTACCCCGTCGATGCCATCATCGGCCACATCAACTACATCTCTAACAACTTCGACGAGGCCATCGCCGCCTACGACAAGGTGCCGCAGCAGAAGCTCGAGAAGATGGACATCATCGAGAGCGCATTCTCGGCTTACCTGACGCAGAAGTATGACAAGGGTATCCAGATGGCTGAGTTTGGTCTGCAGAAGGAGCCGCGCAACTCAACGCTGAACCGCCTGGCCATGTTCTGCAACACGGAGAAGGGCAACTTCGACAAGGCCCTCGACTTCGCCGACCGTCTGTTCAACAAGTCTGACTCGGCCAACATCTCTTACATGGACTACGTCTACTACGGCAACGCCCTCAACGGTCTGAAGCGTCACGACGAGGCCATCTCCATGTTCCAGAAGGCTCTCGACCAGCAGTTCGACAACAAGGACAAGCGCGCCGGCGTCATCCAGACCCTCGCCAACGCCTACAAGGGCATGGAGGACTACCCCAACGCCATCAAGTACTACGAGCAGTACCTCTCCGAGGTCTCGAAGGCCAGCGCCTCCGACTACCACAGCCTGGCACAGCTCCACGTGAAGAACTCCGACAAACTCGAAGGTGCAGCCAAGACCGATGCCCTGAAGAAGGCCGACGGCATCTATGAGAGCATGCAGAGCAAGTATGCCGACATCGACGACTTCATCGCCTTCCAGCGTGCCCACGTCAGCCTGTTCATGGACCCCGACTTCAAGCAGGGCCTGGCCAATCCCCACTATGCCAAGCTCATCGAACTGCTCGCTGCCAAGGACGAGAAGACCGAGAGCGACAAGAAAAAGATTGTCGAGGGCTGCGGCTACTTCATCAACTACTACGTACACATCACCCCCGACAACGCCAAGGCTAAGGAGTATGCTGCCATACTGCAGTCTGTCGATCCCGATAACGAGACGGCCAAGGTTGTGATGCAGCTGAAGTAAACACTACTGATAAATACCAACAGAGAGGGGCTTCCTTGCGGAAGCCCCCTTTTTGGTTTATAAAGCTCAATCAGACGAATTAAGCCGGAAGATAGATTGCCTCTGACGGGCAAACCGAAGCGCAGGTACCGCACTCGGTGCAAGCGTCAGCGTCAATTACATACTTCTCACCCTCAGAGATAGCCTCTACGGGGCACTCACCTGCACATGTTCCACATGCGATGCAGTCGTCACCAATTACATATGCCATAATCTTGAATGTTTAATTAATAATTAGTTAATACTCAATAATTGTGATGCAAAGGTAAACATTTATTTTGAATTATACCTAACATTTGGTATCTTTTTTTGCAATTTATACGCTGTCGAAATTGCCCAAAGCATAATATTAAGACGCTTTCTACGTTATATAAGAAGAGACAAGCAACCAGTGAAGATGCTATATATATATAATAATGTAAAGACAATGTGGTGGGTGAGGGTGCTGTTGGTACTAATTACTTATCATTCATCGCTCATCACCATATCGGCTCAGGACCGGCGACCGCAGAACAAGCCCTACATCGACCTACGCCCCCTGCACTTCGGTATCAGCGTCGGCTTCCACCTGCAAGACATCGAGATGCAGAACGTGGGGCCGCAACTCATCACCATGGAAGACGGCACACAGACGACCGAAACCATTCTCTGCGAGCAGGACAACTGGAACCCGGGCTTCAGCGTCGGCGTGCTCGCCGACCAAAGGCTGTCGAAACACTTCAACCTACGTTTCTCGCCGACCATGCACTTCGGTGCCAAGCATCTCACATTCCACCACATTAACCGTACTGACAACGAGGGGCGCATCATTACTGCCACGCAGGACATGAAGAACACCTACATCGCCTTTCCCATCAGTATGAAGTTCTCAGCCGAGCGCTTCAACAATTACCGCCCTTACATCATAGGCGGCATCAACCCGATGATAAACCTAACGAGCAAGTCGCAGGACTTCATCCAGCTGAAACGCTACGACACCATGCTTGAGATTGGCTTCGGCTGCGACTTCTACCTGCCGTTCTTCAAGCTGATACCTGAACTGAAGTTCAGCTACAGCCTCACCAATGCCCTCGACAGCGACCACTCTGACGACCTGACCGACGCCAACGCCCGCCTCTTCACCAATTCGGTCAGTGCGGGCCACGCCAAGTTGATTACTCTCTGCTTCTATTTCGAATAGGCAGCATACAACAAAAGCAGGCACAACCGAGTGGTTGTGCCTGCTTGTCTATCACATAGTCAAAGACACTTACTGCTCGACGAGTTCCTCGATACAGAACTCAATGTCGTCGAAGTAGAACTTCGTAGCCAAGTCCTTGTTGTCGTTCAGGTTGAAGGCAATCGTACTGATGCCAGCCTGGTCGGCAGAGATAGCGCCACGCTTCTCGAAAGACTGCCACTCAGTGGTGAAGTTGACAGTACCGACCATGTCCCAATGCTTATAGGCGCCCGGTGTGGTGTGGGCCTGCGTTGAAGCCGAGGCGGCCGCGTCAGCACGGTATTTCATGCGGAACAAGAACTGCTCGCCCTGCTGGAAGACGTGGTCTACGGTCACGAAGAACTGGGTGTCCCAGCCTTCGGCAGCGCCGGCATGGCTCGTCACGACAACGGCACGCGAGCCATCGACACCGGCTCCGTCGACAATCTTGGTGATGAAGGCACCACCATCGTCGCCGTCCTTACCGACGAGCGAGATCGTCTCAGTACCCTCGCAGTCGCCATTCACGACGAGGTTCTTCCAGACGGGGATGGGAGCCCTCTTGATCATCTCGACACGGATATTGTCGAAGTAGTAGTTCGTGGCTGCCTTCGGGTTCATCGAGAGGTTGAAGGCAATGGTCTGCATGCCCGACTGCGAACCGTCGATGGTACCGGTCCATTCGATGTCGGCCCACTCCTCTGTGAACGTCACGTCGCCAATCATGGCCCAGTGCATGTAAGCGCCAGGCTCACCATGAGCCTGAGTGGCAGCCGTGGCAGCCTTGTCGGCCTTGACACGCATAGACACTTTCACCTGGTCGCCGACGAGCAGCGGCTCATCAACCCGGATAAAGAACTGGCTGTCCCAGTCGTTGGCAGGATTGTCATTTGAGGTCACGATGATACAGTGGTTGGTGGGGTCAGCGGGGTCTTCCACGATTCTGGCACTGGTGGTTCCCTCCTTCACGCCGTCAATGTAATCGTTGGCAAAGAAATTAGCCACGTCGGTTCCTTCGCAACTACCGTTCTTAACCATGTTTCCCTCGTCGAAGGGGTCAACCACTGGGGGCGCCTCATAGGGAGCGGGATTGTCGGTCTGTGTACATGAGTTGAAGCCTGCTGCAGCCAGTGCTAACGCTGCAAGTGTGATAAAACTCTTTCTCTGTTTCATACGTTTTATAATTTTAAGTTTATAATTGGTGAATAAGTTGCCGCTATATACTATTATCGCCTGCAAAGGTATAGAAAAAAAAGAAAACAGCCCTTTGTATCTGTCACAATTGCTTTTCCATTTGTTTCCCTCGGCTCGTTTTGAGCATCTGCAGAGCGTCTTTTCTTCGGTTCATCTCACGTCAGAGGGCAGTCGGCAGAGAAAATTACCAACATTTTTTCCGCGAAAAAGTTGGTACTATCAAATAAATATCTTATCTTTGCATCGCTAAAACAAAACAATCTAATCTAAAAGTCATCAAGAGGGATAATAGGCTCTGCCCCCGCGATGAAAGACAACAACTGAGCCTGCTACAAAAACAATGAGTAAGAAATCTTTCTTTACAAGAAGTTTGGCCGTTGCATTTGGTGCATTTCTCTATGCATCATGCACACAGAACGACAATCCCGCCGGTGCAGAGCCGACAGAGCCCGAAGACCCGATGATTGAGGAGATTACGTATGTGGACGTCACCGCCATGGTGGCAACCGACAAGTGGGGCCAGGCCGGCTTCACCGGTTCGTGGGCTGCCCCTGAGGTAGACACCAAGGACGGCCGCCACTCGGGCATGGCCGAGATTTATGGCGAGGGCGATGCCGTCATTAACGCCACGGGCGTCCTGCTGCAGCAGACCGTCGAAGGTCTCGAGCCCGGTACGTACATGGTAGAGCTCTATGCCAACGCTATGTTCACGCCCGACCGTGGTTTCGAGTCGCCCATGGAGGACAACGCCGAGAACGTAGCCTATGTCTTCGCTAACGACACCAAGATGTCCATCACGGCCCGCCGCGCTGCCACGACGACGTTCAACCCCGTCTACAACCTCACAGCCGAGGTCGGCGAGGACGGTGTACTGGTGCTGGGTCTTGGCAAGGACAACCCCGGCACGAACTGGCACAACATCCAGATCCGCGAGCTGTCGAAGCAGGTGGTGAACACGCGCCTGCTGAGCGAGGCCTACGCCGACCTGCAGGCTGACATTGACGAGCTGACGGGGAAAGCCATGCCCGCCGAGATTAAGCAGCAACTCAACGCCGCCCTTGCCTTAGAGAAGAGCCAGGAGAACCTGGAAGTCTTGAAGGAGGTCCTGAAGCTGGCCCGCGAGGGTGCCAACTCCTATGCTACCGTTGCCGCCACGCTTGAAGCCATGAAGGCTCTGGTGGACGGTACAAACGTCTACACCGCTGCCGCCCTGGAGGAGTACTACACGAAGTACGCTGAGAAGCTCGAAGCTGGCACGATAGAGGATGCCGACGCCCAGGCCCTGCAGAACCCCAACAACGTAACGGGTTGGCACGCCGCCATCACCTGCGACAATTTCCTGCTGAGCGCATGGGACACGAACCCCGACTTCCAGAATGCTCCCTACTACATCAACACCTGGTCGACTGAGGGCGACGGCGACGGTTCGAACTTCCGCGTTCCCTTCTTCGAGTATTGGACTGGCGACGGTGATTCTTTAGGCGAGCGCACGCTGACCGCTACGATGGAGGGTCAGGAGCCCGGCACCTACGAGGTTTCGGCATGGGTGCGCGTACGTGCTAAGAACGGTTACGAGGCTCCTGCCTACGGTATCTCGCTACAGGCTAACGACGGTGCTGCCGTTAACGTTGCCGCCGGTACACAGGTTGGCACGTCGCAGTTCTTCCTCGACACGTTTACCACCACGGGCACCGTCGGTTCTGACGGAGTGCTGAAGATCAAGTTCATTGTGGCTGCCGACAACAACATCAGCTGGCTGTCGTTCAAGAACGTGAAGTTCACGAAGAAATAATCACGACGCCCTTAACAGGACTACGAATTATACGAATTAAACGAATTGTCCCCGGCTTTCAGGCTTCTGCCAGGCCGAGGACAATTCGTTTAATTCGTATAATTTGTAGTCGTTTACCGCTCCATGTTCAGTACGAGTTTGCCGACGAAGACGCCGTGCTTGCCGTTCTGGTCGACGGGAATGCGCTTACCGTTCTTGTCGGGGGCGTACTCCAACGTCGGCATATAGGTGTGGGTATGACCGCCGAGCACGAGGTCGCAGCCCTCGGTCAGGCTGAGGAAGCGCTCGTCGGGATAATCGCTCTTCTCCCACCCCAGATGGCTCAGGCAGATAACGAGGTCGCACTTCTCCTGACGGCGCAGCAGGTCAATGTACTTCTGGGCCGTCTCGGCAGGGTCCAGATAGGAAATACCCTTGCAGTTACGGTCGCTCACCAGCCCCTTCAGCTTGGGAGCCAGGGCGAAGATGCCAATCTTTACGCCCTCGCGCTTCAGCGTGATATACGGGTGCACCAACCCTTCGAGCACGGTGCCCGTACAGTCGTAGTTAGAGCAGACGATGGGGAACAGAGCCTGACGGAAGAGGCGCGCCATATTATCGAGTCCGAAGTCGAACTCATGGTTGCCGATGGTGGCAGCATCGTAGCCCATCTCGTTCATCAGCCCTATCTCGGCCTCGCCTTTGAACAGCGTGTAATATCCCGACCCCTGCGAGAAGTCGCCGCTATCGAGCAGCAACAGCGAGGGGTGCAGCCGCCGCTGCTCCCTGACCATCGCCGCACGGCGCAGGAAACCGCCACGCCCAGCCAGCGTCGTGTCTTCGAGGCTGGTACTGAGCGGCATGACACACGAATGGGTGTCGTTAGTGTGCAGGATGACTATCTGCTTCGTCTTCTTTGCCGCAGCAGTCAGCCCCGACAAGAGCGCTATAATTATAATAAGGTGTAAACGTTTCATCTTCTTATTTTATTTTTATCCGACCTTCTATTTGTGCGTCAACCGTCTCTCCCCGGCTCTGCTTCTCCTTGAAATAGTTCATGATGAGGTAACGCGTATTATTGCTCGCCTCCGTGGGAGCCACAATATCTGTGCCCTTGCGGAAGGCCAACATCTTGTCATTACCCTCCAGCAGGTAGTCGAGAGTAGCCACGCGGTAGCTCTGACTGGGATTGATTTCCTCGCCGTTCAACCGGGCCGAGACGAGCTTGCCGTCAGGGGTGATGACCAGTTCCGTGCCGTGACTGACGGCTTCACCGCCCGTCGACGCAATCTGGCTGAATAGTTCCAGCAGGTGCTCACCTGTCAGCGTGAGGAAACAGATCTTGTTCTCAAAAGGCGCGACGCTGAGCACGTCGCCATAGGTCACCTCGCCCCGCGTCAGTCCGGCCCTGATGCCGCCCATATTATAGACGGCGAGCACGGGCTTCTCATGATAGTCCTTGGCGGCCCACACCAGGATGTCGGCCAAGAGGTTAGACAGTTCGCTCTCAGGGCGCGCCGACGACATCGACCGCGCCACCCGGCCCATGAAGGGCCCCATAATACTGTCGTTCACCCGCTTGAAGGGGGCAATAAAACTGGCAGCCGCCTCGTCAGGATTCTGGTCGTAGCGGCTGTCGATGACAATCCGGGTGCGCTCGACACTCGTCAGCTTGTAATGCGATTTGCAGGAAACCACCGCAACCGCGACGAGCAACGGTCCTGCCGCAAATAGTTTAATATTCATAATTGACACGCTTTTGCATGCAAAGATAGAGAAAAAAAGTGATATGAAGAAAAAAATCTTTTGCAATCTTCCAGATTTAACAGGTTTTTCGTAACTTTGCAGCTGTAATAAATGGCAAAGACTATCAAGGCACTTACCGCCGCCGCCGGGCTATTGGCCGTAGGAGGGCTGACCTATCTGCTGTTCCGGCCATGTACACTCCTCATGTTCCGACTCGTCGACGCATTAGGAGCGACGGCAGTCTTGGGCGATTGTCGCGTCTGGGCCTCCGACTCAAGAGCGTGGCTGCCTGAGTGGTTCATCTATAGTCTGCCCAATGCGCTGTGGTCGGCCGCCTACATACTGACAGTAGAGGCTCTGCTCGCACCATCGCGAAACAAGGTGGCCATTGCCGGTATGATGCCCGTGACCGGGGTCTTCACCGAATGGCTGCAGGCAGCCGGTGTGCTCAGCGGAACGTTCGACGTCCTTGACGTTGTGGCCTACGCCCTACCCTACCTTGCCTATATCATCTATTACGCTTATTCAATAAAAACCGCATAACATGACAAAATCATTCTTTACCAACAAGCAGCTAACCATTATCATCTGCGTGGTCTTCGTCACCTTGGCCGTGATGACAATGGTCATCGATGGCAACGAGACATCCGAAGGCCAGACTGCCCAGACAGAACAAGAATCTGAACAGAAAGACACCATCGAAATAGACAGCGTCGTCGTCAACAAGCCCTTGGATACAGACCCATACGAAGAACTGGACAATCTCATCGGACTGGACGAAGTCAAGAAAGAGGTCAAGTCGCTGGCCAATTTCGTCAAACTTCAAAAACAGCGCAAGGACAAGGGGCTCAAGAGTCCTAAGCTGTCGTACCATCTTGTGTTCACCGGCAGTCCTGGTACCGGTAAGACCACCGTAGCACGCATTGTAGCACGCATCTATAAAGACCTGGGTATCCTGAAGAAGGGACACACCGTAGAGACTGACCGCTCCGGCCTCGTAGGGCAATATGTAGGACAGACGGCACCCAAAACCAACAATATCGTAGACGCTGCCATGCACGGCGTGTTGTTTATCGACGAGGCATACGCCTTAGTGCCTGAGCATGCCTCACAGGACTACGGACAGGAAGCCATCTCAACACTCTTGAAACGCATGGAGGACAACCGCGACAGTCTGGTCGTCATCATAGCCGGCTACCCCAACGAGATGCAGCGCTTCATCGACTCCAACCCAGGCCTGCAGTCGCGCTTCACCCGCTACATCAACTTCCCTGACTACACGCCCGAAGAACTGGTCCGCATCTTCTATATGTACATGAAGAAGAACGAGTACACGCTCAGCAAGGAGGCCGACGCCATGCTTCGCAAAAAGCTGGAATATGTCGTTGCTCATAAGGACCGGAACTTTGGCAACGCCCGCTACGTGCGCAACATCTTCGAGAAAGCCATTGAGCAGCAGGCCAACCGTCTGGCCAAGCAGACGGGACTAAGCCAAAAACAGCTGACAGAACTGACAAGTGAGGATTTGGAGTACGCTTTCTCGGCGAAAAGGAACATCAATCTATAAAAAACGTTAAACGTTGGCGGATAACTCTGGACGAAGGGGCGCTGTCTGCCAACTTTTTAGTACCTTTGCAGCCGCTTTCCGCGTAATCGCTGGCAGGAAGATAGGAGAGTTGCCTGTTATGTTGCGTAGGAACGATACAACAACCGTTTAATTATTAAGTAATAATGGATTTAATTAAAGTTGCTGAAGAAGCATTTGCAACCGGCAAGAAGTTCCCAGAGTTCAAGGCTGGTGACACTATCACTGTCGCTTA
>CAMOKH010000096.1 GCA_946617675.1 uncultured Prevotellaceae bacterium
GCCTGGCATCCCTTCGGCGAGACGTCGAACAACGGCGACCGCCGCGAAGGCTGGTGGTGCGCTACTGACTTCCGGCTGCTCTACCACCCGATGAAGAAGATGGACACCGCCCCCGGCGAGTGGGGCACCCTCTGTCTGCCATACGCCTACGACGTGCCTAGGGGGGCAAAGTTCTACCAGGTGGCCGGCATCCTGAAGGACCACTCGAAACTCTGCTTAGAGGAGATTACCGCCACGACGATAGAGGCGGGCAAGCCCGTCATCTACCAGTCTGAAGGCGGAAAATTGATATTCAGCCAGTACGGCGAGAAGGCCAAGACGCCGTCGTCATACAAGGACGAGAACAACCTGCGCGGCTTCTTCGAGACGTTAGGCAGGGCGCCGTTCGAGTCGTACGTCCTGATGGGCGATACCTGGTGCCAGGTGGTGCAGACGCGCCCCTCCTTGGTTCCTTTCACCGCTATCATCTACAAGCTAGAAGGCATGACCGAACTCGACAGCTGGGCCGGACCGACAATGGCCGTCAATGAGGGCGACTACACGGGAATCGACGCTAACCTTAACGCTGACCAAAACGCTAACGCTGACGTCTATACACTCGGCGGACGGCGCACAAGCGGACAGCAGCGTGGCGTGGTTGTCGAGAAGGTCGGCGGACAGACGCGCAAGACCATCAGGCGATAGACTGCCAGAGCCAGGCCATGTAGCCTAAGAACATCAAAACAAGCACGGCGCCCTCCCAACGGGCGACCGTGTATTTTGTATAGGAGAATCCCCACACCATCAGCACGCTGGCCAGCATGACCAACAGGTCGACCAAGGTGATGCCGTCTATCTGCATGGGGCAGATGGTGGCCGTCAGACCGAGGATGAGCAGGATGTTGAAAACGTTCGAGCCGATGACGTTGCCGATGGCGATGGCCGACTGCCCCTTGCGGGCGGCGACGACGCTCGTGGCCAGCTCGGGCAGCGACGTGCCGCCGGCCACGATGGTCAGACCGATGACGCCCTCGCTGATGTTCAGCTGGCGGGCCACGTTGGTGGCTGAGTCGACGAACAGGTTACTGCCGAAGATGAGGCAGGCGAGGCCGATTACCACAAACAGCACGCCCTTCCACACGTTCATCGCTTCGCCCGTGTTCTCAGCCTTCTCCTCGCCCGCTTGCTGCGGCTTGTTCGCAGCCATGCGGAACGTGTAGTACATGAACACCGCGAAGCCCGCCAGCAGCAGAAAGCCGTCGAGGCGGCTGATGGCGTGGCCGCTGATGCTTGCTACAGGCCAGAAGTCCATACAGGCGGCAATGAGCAGCACCGTGGCAATAACCGTGAACGGCATGTCCTTCTTTACCGTTGCCTTGCTAATCTGCATGGGCGCCACCATGGCAGCGCAGCCCACGATGAGCAGCGTGTTGAAGATGTTCGAGCCGACGACGTTGCCCAGGGCCATGTCGGGTGTGCCCTTCAGTGCCGATACAAAACTTACAAACAGTTCTGGGGCGGACGTTCCGGCGGCCACAATGGTCAGTCCGATCACCATCTCGGGTACGTTCATACGTCGGGCCAGTCCCGAGGCGCCCTCCGTCAGACGGTCGGCACCCCAGAGTACGAGTGCCACACCTACTACAATAAATACAATGTCTAATAGCATAATCGTTAGCTTTTGGCCGCAAAGGTAGTAAAAAAAACGACGAAAGCGCAGAAAAAGGTAAAAAAAAGCAAACCAGTAAGCCTTTTTTCATAATTATTGCGTAACTTTGCACCGCAATTGCATACAGACTTACCATGGGAGAGAGAATCAAGAAACTCAAAAAGATTAGAATACACCGTGAAGGCACGAGCGAATTGGTCTATGGCGCCATTGCCGCCTTAGCCATCTGCATACTATCGTACTTCGCCCTCGATGCCATCAGCCCGCTGGCACGCCACGTCGTCTTGCCTTTCATTACGGGCGTCTTGGCCGTTGCCTGGCTGATGATGCTCAACTTCTACCGTTGTCCCATACGCTATTTCAATGGCGACTCCGAGCGTACGGTGGTGGCTCCGGCCGATGGCAAGATTGTGGTGATCGAGGAGACTGAGGAGAACGAGTACTTCCACGACAGGCGCCTGATGATCTCGATATTCATGAGTCCGCTGAACGTACATGCCAACTGGTTCCCGGTTGACGGACGCGTCAAGTTCGTGAAACATCAGAACGGTAACTATCATAAAGCCTGGCTGCCCAAGGCCAGCGAGGAGAACGAGCATGCCGACATCATGATAGAGACGCCCGAGGGCGAGGATATCCTGGTGCGCCAGATTGCTGGTGCCATGGCCCGTCGCATCGTCACCTACGCCAAGGCCGAGGAGGACTGCTACATCGACCAGCACTTAGGCTTCATCAAGCTCGGGTCGCGCGTCGATGTGTTCCTGCCGCTCACGGCCAAGGTCTGTGTCACCATGGACCAGCCGACGACCGGCGACCAGACCGTCATTGCCAAGCTTCGTTGATTGGCAATTGGCAATTGACAATTGATAATTGACAATTGAAATGAAGAAGCACATACCAAACACCATTACCTGCCTGAACTTGATCTCGGGCTGCATCGCTACCTATTTTGCCTTTCAGGGCCACTATCAGGACGCACTGCTGTTTATTGTCATCGGCGCCGTCTTTGATTTCTTCGACGGCATGTCGGCCAGGCTGTTGCATGTCTCGTCGGAGATAGGCAAGGAACTCGACTCGCTGGCCGACGACATCACCTTCGGCTTCGCGCCCTCGGCAATGGTGTTCAGCTTTCTCGGCTCGTTCCATATTCATCTGACGTTTGTGCCCTTCCTGGCCTTTGTCATCGCGGCCTTCTCGGCGCTGCGCCTGGCCAAGTTCAATCTCGACGAGCGCCAGACCTTGGGCTTCATCGGGCTGCCCACGCCGGCAAACGCCCTGTTCTGGGGGGCGCTCATTGTGTCCCTTGATTTCCAGACCTGGTTTGAGCCTTACAAACTCCCAGAATATTGGCTGTATGTCATCCTGGCGCTGATACCCGTCAGCTGCTATCTGCTGGTGAGCGAGATTCCCATGTTCGCCCTGAAGTTCAAGACGTGGGGCTGGAAGGGGAACGAGGTGAAGTACATCTTCCTGCTCACCTGCATTCCCCTGCTCCTGTGTCTCCAGGTCATCGGCATCGCCGTCATCATTGCCTGGTACGTCGTGCTCTCCGTCGTCACCAGCTGGCGGCAGAAGGCTTAGTTGTGAACCAGCGTGCCGATTTCTTCGCCGTCCATTACCCGCTTCAGGTTACCTACCACGTCCATGTTGAAGACGTAGATGGGCAGGTTGTTGTCCTGGCACATGCAGATGGCCGTGAGGTCCATCACCTTCAGTCCGCGCTCCAGCACTTCCTTGTAGGTAATCTCTTGGAACTTCGTGGCCGTCGGGTCCTTCTCGGGGTCGGCGGTGTAGATACCGTCCACGCGCGTACCTTTTAACATAACGTCGGCCTCAATCTCGATGCCGCGCAGCGAGCTGCCCGTGTCGGTGGTGAAATAGGGCGAGCCCGTACCGGCCGAGAAGATGCACACCTCGCCACGCTCCATGGCCTCGATGGCGCGCCACTTGGTGTAGAACTCGCCGATCGGCTCCATGCGGATGGCCGTCAGCACGCGGTTCTTTACGCCGACGGCACCGAGGGCCGACGACAAGGCCAGCGAGTTGATGACCGTGGCGCACATGCCCATCTGGTCGCCCTTCACGCGGTCGAAGCCCTTCTGCGAGCCGCTCAGTCCGCGAAAGATGTTGCCGCCGCCGATGACGATGCCTATTTGCACCCCCATCTCGCTGACTTCCTTGATCTGGCGGGCGTAGTCGCTCAGTCGTTCTGGGTCGATGCCGTAGCCCTGCTTGCCCATCAGGCTCTCGCCTGACAGCTTGAGTAGAATTCTCTTAAACCTCATTGCATTTACGTTTTTGTTATTTCTGATATACGATTTATATGATGAACTGTACTTCCTTGAAGGCGTAGATGCGCTCGCGTCCCTCGTCGTCGGCCAGCACCAGGCGGCCGTCGGCCCTCACGTCGGCGATGCGGGCCATGAATGCGCCGCCGGCATCGGTGTAGGGGTGGAAACCGCTGCGGCGATAGAGCCGTGCCATGTAGCGACTGCGCACGTCTTCGGCCAACAGCTGCCTTAGTCGGCTCAGTATGTCGCTGAGCAGTGCGTCGCGGTCAGTCTCCAGGGCCGTTATCTGCCACAGCGACACGGGGTTGGGCGCGTCGCTGCGGAATATGCGCTGGTTGACGTTCAGCCCAACGCCGATGATGCTCTCTTTGATAGTCGTTCCCTTCAGCGTCTGTTCTATCAGTATGCCGCAGATCTTGCCGTTGCGCCAATAGATGTCGTTGGGCCACTTGATGCTGACGTCGCCGATGTATTGCTCCAGGGCCTCGCTGATGGCTACCGATACTGCCATGGAGATATGAAACTGGTGTGAGGCTGGAATCTGATTGGGGTGTATCAGCGCCGAGAACAGCAGGTTCTTGCCGCGCTCCGACTCCCACGTGTTGGTGCCGCAGCCACGACCAGCCGTCTGGTAGTCTGCCACGACCACCATCTCACCCTCACCGTGCTCCTTCAGCCAGTGGTTGGTGGAGTCAGTTTCGCCTATATGTACGATTTTCCATTCCACGGTGCAAAGTTACGAAAAATTTTTGTATCTTTGCACCATGACACAGCAAGAAATAGACGAAAAGTACATGAGACTGGCCCTGGACGAGGCTCGGCAGGCTTTCGACAAGGGCGAGGTGCCCATTGGCGCCGTCATCGTGAGTAAAGGCCGGACGGTTGCCCGCTGCCACAACCTGACAGAGACGCTCTGCGACGTTACGGCTCATGCCGAGATGCAGGCCGTCACCGCCGCCGCCAACACACTTGGCGGCAAGTACCTGACCGACTGCACGCTCTACGTCACCGTCGAGCCGTGTCCCATGTGTGCCGGAGCCTTAGGCTGGGCCCAGGTGGCCCGTATCGTCTACGGCTGCGACGACCCCAAACGCGGCTATCGCGAGTATGCTCCCCGCGCCCTGCACCCCAAGAGCGTGGTTACGGGCGGCGTGCTCGTGGAAGAGTGCCGCCAGCTGATGCAGGACTTCTTCCGGCAGCGGCGTTAGCCGGCTTATGGGTTAGTCGCAGAGTGTTTTCGCCCTTTCTATGTCAATGTGTAGTTCCTCTGCTATGGTCTCTATGGGCTGGCCTGCTTGCAGCAGCATCTTCACCAGCGTCTTCAGTTGTCCGTCCTTCTCGGCCAGTTGTCCGTCCTTCTCGGCCAGTTGTCCGTTCTTCTCGGCGAGAAGGCTTTCCTTCTCGGCTAAGTCCTTTTCCAGACCATACAGTTTTCCCTCTTGTTCCTTGATGATCGAGAAGTACTCGTCCTCCACGTTCATGTCCTGCCGCATCTTAACACTCGATGCCGCCATCAGCAGGCGGTGCAGTATAGGCTGCATGTCATCGTCGGCCGAGTCGTACGACTTCTCGTCAACGCTCAGGTAGTGCTGGCTTTCGGGACTGACCCGCTTTTGGTCAAAGATGCTCAGCACCTTGTCGAGCCGGTTGTTGATTTTCCCGTGCAGGCGCGGTATCTGTACGATGATGCTGTCGTGGTTCAGGCTGTCAACAAATCGGTCGGGAATACCCTTTGTCACCGGCTCGTCGTCATAGTTGAAGGCTTTGTGGCGCACGTAGACCACGGGCTCCTCGATGTCGCCCACCGTGTGTCCCAGCAGGTAGACCGCGACCATCGGCATGGCGTGGCGATCCGGACTGGTAATCATGATGTTCTTTGGGTCCTGGTAGTGTACGCCCAGGTATTGGCGGAATCGCAGCGTCTCCGTGGGCAGCCACGTCTTCTGAATCTCTATGAGTATGAGCTGTTTCTCGCCGCTGGGCTTGCGTATGGTGGCGCCGAAGTCGATACGGAAGATAGATAGTACCTCCTTCTGCCCATTAGTGTACTCATGGGGGCGCATCTTCACGTCGACGATTTCCTCTTTCAGCAGTGCTGAGAGGATGGTGCGTGCTATGCGGTCGTCCTCCATGAGGTACTTGAACACGGTGTCGTAGATGGGGTTGGCAATTGTCATCATAACAGTTCTGCGTTTTATCTGCTGCAAAGTTAAGCATTTATTTCTTAACTTCCAAGCAAAAACAGCGAAAAATATGGAGGCGACGCTGCCTGCGCGTCTCCCGACGAACAAACCGGCGGCACACTGCCTGATGAGTGTGCCGCCGGTCGGTATGGTCTGATGCTTCAGGATGTTATTCGTTCTCCACGAGTCCGGACTTGCGGATGCCGCTGACCTTGTAGCGGGTGTAGCCGTCGCCGGGATACCAGGGGTCGTCCTTGTAGGTCACGAAGAAGACGATGCTGTCAGCCGGCGAACCATTATTGTATCGGCTGGCACCCTTCAGAATCTTACCCTCGATGGTGACGGGCATGGCCTTCTCCTCGTTGAGTAGCACGTCAATCATCTCAGCCTCTTTCTTTTCCGCGTCAGCCCAGACGGTGTCGCCATTCTGGTCGAGCTTCGCCTTCTTAGTCCACCACTGGTAGCCCTCGCCGAAGTTCTCCGACTCCGTGCTTCTGAAGGTCAGGTTGTTCGGGTCGACGCTCACCTTGGTCTTGATGGTGTAGGTGGGGAAGCCCGGCATGCCAAGCTCTTCAAAGCCGTTATGGAATTTTTCCTTGGCTGCATTCACGTCGTCGTCAAGAATATTGATGTACTGCAGGAAGTAGTCTCTGTAGTCAAACGAGAAATTACCGATGCCGAGGTTGTCGACCCACATCTCTGTGGCAGAGTTGCCGACGGTGTTGTAAGTCAGTATCAGCGTTTTTCCGTCGTTGTCGAAGTCTCCGAAGTAGTCCTCGCCGCCTACGATGGTATTGCCGTTCTCATCGACGGCGTCGACGTGGCAGTACCACTCTCCGGCAGTAGCCTCGGTTTCGGTTCCACCGATGTCTTCTTTCTCACATGATACGTAGGTCATGCAAAAAAGCAATGCTGCAAAATATGATATTTTCTTCATAGCGCTTAATTACTTAGTTAATGTTACATACATGGGAGTGCCGTCAAAGTCCTCGACAAGAGTCACCGTGCCCGTCTCGGGGTCGTAGGTACCGCTGGTGATGGCAATGGGGTCGCCCCAATACCAATTCCCGCCGTCGCAGTCAACCAGTTCGACGGTGTTGTCAGCGTTCAGCTTGATGACAGCCTCAAGCGAGAAATCGTACGAGTAGCCGGGGTAGCGGCCGTAGGCATAGAATCCGCCTGCGATGTCGTCGATGGTGTAGGTGCCGTCGCCGTTGTCTTTGATGATGACGGGCAGGTCGTAGTAGTGGCGTGAGCCGAACTGTGCCTCACTCAGATAGGCGCTGGCGAAGTTCTTACGGTCAACGACGCACACCTTGCGGCTTGTAGAGGCGGGGAATCCGTCGCTGTTGACCACGGTGTAGACAACGTCGTAGAAACCTACCTGGTTGGTGTTCAGGTTTGACGAGGTCTTCACCTGGCTGCTGACATCCTCGCCGGCCATCGTTGCCGTACAGCCTGGGTCGGCGAAACTGCCGCCCTTCTCAATGACCATCAGGTCGTCGCCATTCAGGGTAATCACGGCATACGAGGTGATACTGCTCAGACCTTCTGATTCTTTGTCGCCGCAGCTGGCCATTCCGAGGGTTGCCATGGCTGCAATCAACGTGGAATATAATATATTCTTTTTCATATCTTCTAACTATATACTTTTAACCGTTAAATCTTAGTTCTCAGCCCAGAAGATGGGAGTCGTATAGCCCTTGAACTCCGGCGACTTGCTGTTGCGCGAGGTCGAATTCTCAGGATAAGCGAAGCGCTGCAGCAGCTTGTTGGCACCCACCTGGTTGTTCACAGTAATCGGGGTGTAGAGCGTACCGGGCACGTAGAGCTCAGGATGGTAGTCGGCCTTCGTCTCGTTGAACAGGTCTTCGCCGGTGACGGTGCCGAACGTCGGATACTTCAGTCGGCGCAGCTCACAGAAAGCCTCAAAGTTGTTCACGCCCGACAGAGCAATCCACTTGGCCAGGCCAATCACCTGCTTGTAGTTGTTCTGGTTGTAGGGGTACTTGGCCAGGTTTTCGGCAGCACCGTCGACGCCAGCCGTGGCAAACGATGCGTTCACGGCTTCCTTGTATGCTGCTTCAGCGGCAGCGCTGTTACCCTTCTTGGCGTAATACTCGGCCAGGAAGAACTTCACCTCAGACATTGTCATCAGGTAGACGGGCATGTCGAACGAAGCCACGGGGCGGCACCAGTAGGCCAGGGGGTAGGTCTCGGCAGCCGTAGAGAAGTTGGTGCCTGAGACGCCGCCGGTGAAGTTGCCACTGGAGTTCTTGTTGAACCACGCTGCCAGGCGCGGGTCCTCATAGACGATGTCGCCGTCGGCGTTGACCTGCTGCATGGTAGCCTGCAGGGCAATGTTCAGGATGACGTTAATCTGCGTAGAGCCCCATGCGGTAGAGAACTCCTCGGCATAGAACGGGTTCATCTGTCCGCTCTCGTTCTTCCAGCAGCCTTGGTAAGCCACGTCGCTGTCGATGAAGTTGTCGTCAGCCACCAGCTTGTCAAGCTGTGCCTGCACGTCGACGGTACCGCTCTCGCGCATCAGCAGACGGAGCTTCAGGCTGTT
>CAMOKH010000097.1 GCA_946617675.1 uncultured Prevotellaceae bacterium
GCAGAAAAATAATGGCATATGACATTTCTAAATCAATTTCACAAGGAAGCAGTGGAGCGGAAACTCAGGAAAATAGAAGAATCCTTGAAGTCGCCGCTGAACTCAGTAGACGCTGCAAACTATATGAAGCGCAACTTCGAGATGGCGAAAAACATGTGAGCCCTCTCGAAGTAGAGCAACGTGCGGCAGAGCAATATGCCAAGGAGAACGGCATGTGGTTCCCGCTGTCTGATGTCTTTGACCTCGGTACACCGGGGCCAAGCGGAAACGAGAATGATACTTACGTTTCCAATGATATTATTTATAAGGTGAACAACCTGCTGAATAGCGGCAGCTTGGGATCTTGTCCCGCGCAACGTTCTGAAAGATGCTGAGGGCGACATCTTTATTATCGATGCAGAAATCAAGATAAAAGAGCAATAGAGACGATATGAGCACGAACCAGTTCACAGAAGACAGCTACGAGCAGACGCTGATTGACCTGTTCCAAAGGATGGGCTACCAGTATGAATGCGGTTACGACGTGGAGCGCGACTTCCGCGAGCCGTGGTATGGGGCCGACCTGCAACAATCATTGCGCAAGCATACAGAGCCACGGCGTCATCGATATCCTCGCCATCAAGGGCGGCAAGCAGCACAACTTCTCGCTGTTCGACGAAGCCTTCCAGCACAGGCTGTCCGACGTCGAGGACGACCGCGACGTACGCAATCTCATCTTCAATCGTCTGCATATTGATGCCAGCGTCAGCGATGCCGACTTGCAGCGCGAGGTCATCGAACTCTACGGCGAACGCTATCCCGACATGACGCTGAACGACTGGCGCCACATCGTCGAGGCCTACACCCCGATGGTAAGAGAGGCTTCACGGCCGAAAGCGCAAGAAGTGACCATGCAGCCAGAACAGTTGCCAATGGCTGCAGATGATATGACTTCGGAAGAATAGAGATACTGCGCCATGATGGGCCGCATCACTGCAGCGTGCTGACTTTCTAAAATAAATAGAATAGTAGCGAAACATAGAAAACAACCCGCACTTCCTGCACTTCCAGCACCTGACTTCGTCGCGAGAGGCGGCGGAAGTCGCGCGAAAGGCGGCGCGCCACGATGTTCCCACGGCCTGGGACAAACGTTCCAAGGCGTGGAACAATTATTCACTGGCCATGAATGTCGGCCGCGGCGGCCGGGTGCAGGTCTGGGTGGCGGTTGGTTGGCGACAGTCTGGGGTTGGCGGCGGCGTAACCGTCTGACAGTGAGGGCAAGGTGCAGCCAGTGCGGGAAGTGTGGGGTGTTACCTGCGATTAGCAACTATAGCATGAGAATAACGATGAAGAAGTTTGGAATAAATAATAATAATAAGGTAAAAATGAAACAAATGAAATTATGGATGCTGGCCACCATCTTTACTTCTTGTGGCCTTACGGTGATCACTTCATGTACGAATGAAGACAACCCCGATGTGACTCCAACAGATGAGGTGGAGGCACAACTGCAGCAGATGAGCCTACGCGAAAAGGTGGGACAGATGTTCTATGTGCGGCCCGAATGTCTCGACACCACAATCCACTTCAACCGTCCCAGTAGCATTGACGAGAGTGTCGACGACCTCACTAAAATCAGGCTGCAGGCTGTCAACGAGACGATGCGGGGGGTGAACGAGAAATATCCCGTGGGCGGCATCATACTCTATGCGCACAACATCGAGGATGAGGCCCAGCTCGCGCGGTTCATCCCTGAAATCAGGTCGCTGAAAGGCTCGCCCCTGTTATGCATCGACGAGGAGGGCGGGCGAGTGGCCAGGATAGGGCGCAACAGCAACTTCCAGGTGAAGACCTACGAGTCGATGGGAGCCATCGGTGCAACGGGCGACCCGCAGAATGCCTACGAGTGTGGCAACACCATCGGCACTTATCTCCACCGCTATGGTTTTGATGTTGACTTCGCCCCCGTGGCCGACGTGAACACCAACCCTGAGAATATCGTCATCGGTGCCCGTGCCTTCAGCGATGACCCGCAAGTGGCAGCACCGATGGTGACCAACTACCTACAGGGACTGAAGGATGCCGGTGTGACGGGATGCATCAAGCACTTCCCCGGCCACGGCGACACCAAGGCCGACACCCACTTTGGCTATGCCAGCTCCGCAAAGACGTGGAGCGAGATGCTCGAGTGCGAGATGGTGACTTTCAGGGCAGGCATCCTGTGGGGCTGTCAGCTCATCATGACAGCTCACATCAGCGCCCCCAACGTGACGGGCTCTGACATACCCGCAACGATGTCATCGGTCATTCTGCAAGACAAGTTGCGCCGCGAACTGGGCTACCAGAACATTATCATTACCGATGCGATGGAGATGGGTGCCATCACCCAGCAGTACACCAATGCCGAGGCTGCCGTGGGCTGTGTCAAGGCTGGTGTTGACATCGTGCTCGGTCCGCAGGTGTTCACCGAGGCTTTTGATGCGGTAGTCAAGGCTGTAGAGGATGGCACAATCAGTCAGCAGCGCATCGATGAGAGCGTGCGTCGCATCTTGAGGCTGAAGCAAAGCATCAGAAGAAATCAGTGAGAAACGTATACCGCAGGTGTGGGCGTGAACAACGGCACGACGGTATTAATTAATTCGGCAAATTACTTTTTTTAACAGAAAAACGTTTGGCCGAAGCATTTTTATTGTTACTTTTGCGCTTGTTTTGGGGCAGGCGTCCATGTCGCCGCGACCTCATTTCGGCGTCTCATGCAGTGGGGCGAACTTTCTACTAAAACTATAATAAAAGAATACGATGAAAAATAGTAAATTCAGCCTTAAGCGACTCCTTTTTGTGCTCGCCACGCTCGCAGTGTGCAGTGGGGTGGGGGCAACGGATGTCGAATTTGATGTCAAAGCCGGAAACGCCAGCCAGTACTCCGACTTATTAGGGCAGACCGTTAATGTGACGTTGAAAAACCGTACATTTACAGCAGGTGAATGGACTGGTGTCTGTTTCCCGTTCAGTGCTACTAAAGAACAGTTAGATGCTACGTTTGGCGAAGGAAAATATACAATAGAGAAGTTTTCATCAATTGTTGGCACGACAGTTAATTTTACTATAATGTCAACGCCTGCCGTGGTAGCTGGTACACCGTATATTATTAGAGTTAATACGACAATTAGCGACCCTGTGTTCTCTGGTGTAACTTTTGCCTCAAGCTTAGATAGGGATAAAACTAACATCGGTACTCAGGAAGATAATTGTCATATAGATATTAGCAGCGATTTGTCATTCCGTGGCTACTATTTCAAGATAGACTATATGTACAAATTTGTCGGTTCGAAGTCAGCACCAGCGACTGCTTATTATATTAAACCTACTGGAGCACTGGGCAATTACAATACTTGGGGGGAATTTCCATATTTGAATGAATCAGGAGGCTATTTTGGTGCTTCAGCATATTTCTTTAGTAGTACACTTGGAAGTACAAACGTGACTTTAGCATTGGAACAACCATCGAATAGTGGTTCTGGCGGTGAAGGTGGCGAGTCTGGCGGCGGAGGTGATACTCCCGTTGACCAAACCACATTGGCCTATAAGATAGCAAACAAAATGCAGTTGACTAATGCCCCGACCATCTATATTACGCTGCCCGACATCGGTGATGCCTCGTTAGATGACTATCTATACAAGCGGGGAGGAGATGCAACTACGGCAGCAGATGCGCCTTATCGTCGTGCCAGCATTAAGGTGGTGGCAACCGATGATACTGCCAGCCCTCACTTCATGGAGTCATTCGAGGAAGATGCTGATAATTTGACAATAAAAGCTCGTGGAAACTCTACGGCTTTAGAAGGTGTCAGCGATGCCAAGCGTGCATATCGTCTGAAGTTTGCCAAGGGGCATAAGCATGATATGATAAACGGCGGCTACAGTAAACGTAACTGGGTGTTGCTGGCTAATGCCGGTGACCACTCGCTCATACGCAATGCCTTGACTGCCGAACTGGGGAAAATTGTGGGTATGCCATTTAACCCTGGTTATAAGTTTGTTGATTTGGTCATCAATAACGAATATCGTGGCACCTACCAGTTGACAGACCATCCAGAGGTAGACAGCAATCGAATAAATGTTAATGAAGATACGGGCTGGTACATAGAGTTCCAAGGATTGCCAAAGATGCTAGATTTTCCTATGTGTTACCAAGGTGAAGGGCCGATGCTGCTCAATATCAAGAATCCTGAGCCGGAAGATGAAACAAACACAGAACAGTGTCGGGTCATTATACAGATGGTCTCTGATTGGTTCCAGAATACATGGAAGAAAGGTTTTAATATCAACTTTACTAACCCTACCTATGGCTGGCGAGCTTATAATGACGAGGAAAGCCTTATCAAGTGGTGGATTATCACAGAGCTGACAGGTGACTATGACGGCATGATGACAGCCAAGGCCTATAGAGAGGCCGATGGCAAACTATTTTGGGGACCGATTTGGGATAAAGATTTAGCATACGGAAACTATAGTGCCATGTCTGACCCGCAAGGTACATTAGTGGCTGATTTAGGTGCAAATGGCTCAAGTATTAAGTATTTCTTTACTCACGCCCTTGAGAATGACCCCTTGTTGTTACAGGGAATGAAAGCAAAAATGGATCAGCTCGTCGATAATGGGTTAGAGCGCTCCCTGCTGGCTGCAGTTGATAATTTAGCTGCTATCGTTTCGGAAACGAATACCTTAAACGTAGGCAGATGGGGCTATTCAAGTAAAATCGGAGAACAGTATCATGGTGGCACGGCTGGCTATGATAACTATCAGGCTTACGTTAATCAGTTGAAAGATTGGATCAGCAAGCGAATCACTCGTGTTCAATCAGAGATCAATAGGCTATATACATCAGCCAATACGGTAAATGGCAATGTTGTTTACGATGTGACGAAGAGTCAGTATGATAATAGTCAGGGCACGAACGCTTTATATACTGAAAGTAATGTAGATAAACTTTTAAACATTACCGTCAAAGGGCGTACTTTTACAGCTAATGAGTGGAATGCCATTTCGCTGCCTTTCTCGGTTGACGAGGCTCAGCTGAAGACAGTGTTTGGCAATGGTTTTGACATCAAAACATTTACAGGCGTTTCTGAAGATGGAACGAAAATGATATTTGAAACTCCAAGCGTTAAGTCAATTAAGACGGGGCTACCCTATATTATTAAGCCATCACAGGCGGTTGCTGCTGAACCGGAGTTTGAAAAGGTATTGTTCTCTGGCTTTTCTCGTTGGGATAGTAATGTCAAAGGTGAAGGCGAGAGCATTACTTTTGGGAAATACACTTTGTCCTCGCTGCTTTATAAAAAATCATTGTCCAGTATTAGGACGATAGGCCCAGATGGCATAACTCTGTCTACCCCCAGTAGTTCAGAGTATAACGGCTCTATCGTTTATGTCACTGTCGCTGACGGGGCTGTAGTTCCTACGATACAGTTTGGCAAAGATGCTCCTGTCGTCCGCACCCAGCTGACGAATCTTCCTACTATTTATATCGACACGCAGGACGGGACATCGATTAAGCCGAGCACGGGAGACTACGTACAGGCAGCTATTGAAGTGATGGATGCTAACGGGAAACTTACTCCTTTTGTCGAGACGTCAGAGTTCTTACAGGTTCGAGGGCGTGGCAAGACAGAATGGGACGTTGTGAACGGCAAGAAGTCGTACCGTCTGAAGTTTGCCAAGAAACACAAGTATGACCTCACAGGTGCTGGCTATACTAAGCGTAACTGGGTATTAGCTGCCAATGCTGCCGATGAGAGCATGATAAAGAATGCACTGACCAAGAAACTTGGTGACCAACTTAAAATGTCGTTCACTCCGAATTGCTGCTTTGTTGACCTTGTGGTCAATGGCGAGTATATGGGAACGTACACTGCAATGGACTTCGTTGAAGCTGACCGAGAGAATGACGTCTCGCGGCGAGTAAATGCAGATGAGAAGACTGGCTGGCTGTTGGAGTTGACTAACGAAGACGGGATAGACAAATCTGGCGACGTATATCTTGCAGGTACAGACTATACTAAGCCCTGGGTGAACATTAAGAATCCTGAGCCTGATTATGCTGATACTGACACGGAAGAAGTAAAGGCTGCTGCTATCAGTGCGGTTAAAAGTCCGATACAATCCTTTATTGACAATCTGTGGACTTCGACGCAGACGAGTGTTGATAGGGGCTCGCTCGTTAACTGGTATATTGCCAGCGAGATTTTGGGTGGTACCCAGACCCTCTCAAGTGTATATGCCTATAAGGATGCAAATGATACTCAGCTGAAGTTTGGCCCATTGTGGGGCAATGAACTGTCGTATCAGAACGCTGGTATGACCGATTTGGAGAATAGTGCGACCGCCACAGGACTGATTGTTAATTCCGCTTCGGAATCAGCCTTACGCAATAAGTTGAAGGATTTGTGGGGCAGTGCTTGGTTCTCTTCTGCTGTCGCAGCCCGTTGGGCGAAAGTCAAGGATGGCTTGGCTGATGCGTTAAAGAACGAGGCTGATGAATTGAAAGGTGTTATTAGTACTTCCTGGACGAAGAACTTTACAAAAAAGGCCTCTGACGGTGCTGGATGGACGGCTACAAGTACACTTGACTCAAATGTCGCTGCTATCAAGACATATATAGACAATCGAATCGCTTATCTTGACAGAAAGTTTGCGCTGTTGGCTGCAAATAGTGCTGTCGAGGGCGATGTAAACGGCGATGGTGAGGTGGATGTAAATGACCTCCAGACATTGGCTGCTCATATTCGAGGACTTGACACACTGTCCTATAACCCTACCGCTGCCGATGTTAATGGCGATGGCGATGTAGACGTTAATGACCTGCAGGCACTGTCAAAGTTAATTAGAGACATGAACAAACAATAAAAACATATATGTGTATGAAGACAAGAAAACTGACCTCACAGCTGATTATGGCTATGCTTGCCGTGGCTGGAAATGTCTCAGCAGAAGACAAGCTCACAATAACCCCATTCACGCTTAATGCTAATGAAACTGCCACGATTGAGGTATGTTTGCAAAATGAGAAAGAGTACGGCGGACTTCAGTTCGTTCTTACTTTGCCTGATGGGATGAGCATTTGTAAAGACAGCTATGGTCTAATCTATAGTCTGACTGATCGTGTGAAGTATGGCCGAGATAATGATACCAAATTTCAAAACAGTATAGATAAACGTTCTGACGGAACATATTTCGTACTAATTTGGAATTCTGACGGAGAAACAGTTAGTGGCAATAGTGGCGACCCTATTATGACTATAACCGTGAAAGCATCTGACCAGATAAGTACGACTAATAATCAATGTGTGCTGTCAGACATTCGTCTGGCTTCAGTTAATGGAGTGCCCAGCGAGGGTACTAATATAGAGAGTGAAACGGTAGATGTGACCCTGCAAGTCCCCGCAAAGATTGCGGCATCGGGTTATGGTTCATTTTCGTGGCCTCGGGCATTGGACTTCTCGGGGACGGGGACGACGGTGTTTGTAGGCACGCAGACGTCTGATGGCTGGCTGCATCTGGAGTCGGTGGACGACGGGAAAATCCCGGCTAATACGGGCGTCATCTTGAAAGGAACGTCCGGCCAGGTCTATCCTCAGACTATTGACCAAGAGGTTACACTCACTAAAGAGAACCTACTGTTGGCAACATCAACTGCGGCTGTTCCAGTAATGGATGATGGTTACTATGCGTTAGCCACGAAATCTGCAGGCTCGGGCTTCTATCTTATTGATAAGGAAAGCGGAGTTACAATACCCCAGTATAAGGCCTATCTGCATGTAGATGGCAGTGCCGGCTCACGCGATGCCTTCTTCTTCAGCGAGGATGCCACGGACCTACAGAATTTGGAGTCCGTTGACGCTGCCTCCGCCGTTGTCTACGACCTGCAGGGCCGCCGTGTAGACAGTCCGGCGAAGGGCATCTATGTGAAGGATGGCCGGAAAATCATTGTGAAATAACTACTGACACGAATAACAGACCATGAAAAAGATATACGTAACCCCACGAATGCAGCAGACGGCATTCGCCGCCCCTCTTGTGCTGACAGGCCTTAGCCTGCGAGTGAACAGTGAAAGCACGGAAATGATTACCAGCAGCGAGGAGATTGAGTCGCGCGGTATTGACTACGATCGCTACTGGGAGGAGGAATGGGACGACGAATGGGAAGATTGACTATACTACCGACGACGAATTAAGCGGATTGGGATTTAAGGCAGAACAGACACTACGAATTACACGAATTATACAAATAGTCCCGCGTGCTCCGATGCCACAGCATATTCGTAAAATTCGTGTAATTCGTAGTAGTTTTGTCAGTTGTCAGTTGTTATGATTCAGCGTTCTGCATGTCGTAGACCACCTGCATGAGACGCTTGCCCAGACGGTCGGCCTCGTCGATGGTCTGGGCCTCGCTATAGACGCGGATGATGGGCTCGGTGTTCGACTTGCGCAGGTGGACCCAGCTGTCGGGGAAGTCGATCTTCACACCGTCGATGTCGTTCACCTGTGCCGTGGGATCCTCGGCGAACATCTCCTTCACCTTCACCAGTATGGCATCGACGTCGGTCTCAGGCGTCAGGTCGATGCGGTTCTTGGCTATCTGATAGTCGGGCAGCGTGCGGCGCAGTTCTGAGGCCGTGCAGCCCTTCTGGGCCAGCGACGAGAGGAACAGGACGATGCCCACGAGGGCATCGCGGCCGTAGTGGCTCTCGGGGTAGATGACGCCGCCGTTGCCTTCGCCGCCGATGACGGCGCCCACCTCCTTCATCTTCGTCGTGACGTTCACCTCGCCGACGGCTGCTGCTGCATAGTGTCCATCGTAGCGCTCGGTGATGTCGCGCAGGGCGCGGGTAGAGGAGAGGTTGCTTACAGTGTAGAGTGTGGCGTGTGAAGTGTGGCGTGTTTTCGACAGCACGTAGTCGGCGACGGAGACGAGGGTGTACTCCTCGCCGAACATCGTTCCGTCTTCGCAGATGAAGGCGAGACGGTCGACATCAGGGTCGACGACGATGCCCAGGTCGAAGCCGCCCTGACGCATGCGCTCCATGATGCCCGTTAGGTTCTTCTCTAAGGGTTCGGGGTTGTGGGCGAACTGTCCGTTGCAGTCGCCGTTCAGAATCTCGTAGTCGACGCCGAGCGCCTCGAAGAGCTGTGGCAGGATGATGCCGCCGACGCTGTTGATGGTGTCGGCACAGACACGGAACTTACGGCCGCTGATAGCTTCGGTGTCGGCCAGTTGCAGCTGCATCACGCTCTCAACGTGGCGGCGGTTCATGGTGTCGTCGTAGGTGACGCTTCCCAGCCGTTCCACGGGGGCGTAGTCGAAGTCTTCAGCCTCGGCCAGTCGCAGCACTTCCTGTCCGTCCTTCGCCGTGAGGAACTCGCCCTCGCTGTTGAGCAGCTTCAGGGCGTTCCACTGTGTGGGGTTGTGCGATGCGGTGATGATGATGCCGCCGTCGGCCTCGTGCCAGCGCACGGCCAGCTCGGTTGTCGGCGTGGTGGCCAGTCCGATGTCGATGACGTCGTAGCCCATGCCAACGAGTGTGCCGCAGACGACGTCGCGCACCATCGGTCCCGAGATGCGTCCGTCGCGTCCGACGACAATTTTCTTGCCGCCGATGAATGTGGCGAAAGCCGTTGTAAACTTAACGATGTCTAACGGGTTCAGTGTGTCGCCCGTGTGTCCGCCGATGGTACCGCGGATGCCGGATATTGATTTTATCAGGGTCATGACTTTATTTTCGATTTACGTATTTTCGATTGACGATTTATTACTCACTTTTCACTTTTCACTCATCACTTTTCACTTTTCACTCATCACTTTTCACTCATCACTCATCATCGTCCGCGCTGGAACGTGATGTCGTAGTAGAAGGGAATGACGTTCGACTTGGCGTTCTGGGTGGTGCCCTGCGAGTGGGGCACGATGAGCTTCACGCGGGCCAGCTCGTCGTCGGGGTTGGCCAGACGTCCGATGTTGACATACTGCAGTGGCACGAGCCAGCCCTCAGGGACGCTGGCACCATAGCTTTGCAGCATGATTCCGCTGGTAAAGGTGGCGCTGTAGGTGCTGCCCGTACGGCTGACCCTCATGATGTCGGGGTCGTAGATGTAGTAGACGTGGTTGAAGAGCGTGGTCGTGTCCTGGATGCTCTTCTCGATAAACCGGCAGAGAATGTTGAGCGTCTCGCCGTCCTTGATCTTCTCGCCGCAGCCCTTCCGCACAATCTGCATGTAGACGCCGCTCTTGTCGAGGTAGACGAACTGCTTGTCGCCGACGGTCATGTCGCCTTGGTTGTGGAACTGGTCTTCGCGGATGATGACGAAGCTCGAGTCAGAGATAAACTTACTGATGTTGTCGCGCTCCTTATCCTTCAGCTCGCCGTAGGTCTCATAGTCGTTGCACGCCGCTGTCATGAGGATGGCGGCGAGCACGAAAAGTGTATAGATGGTCTTTCTCATATTCGCATTATTCCGTTTTCGGCTGCAAAATTACGAAAAAGAAGTGATAATAGAGAGGTGAAAAGTGAAAAGTTTCTTAAAAGCCATGCGTGCGAAGGGCACGCATGGCGTTGAGGACACACAGGACGGTGACGCCGACGTCGGCAAAGACGGCGAACCACATCGTTGCCAGACCGAGGGCTGCCAGCAGCAGGACGGCCACCTTGACACCGATGGCAAAGGCTACGTTCTGGCGTGCAATGGCCAGTGTGCGGCGGGCAATGCTGACGGCCAGTGCCACCTTCGAGGGCTGATCGTCCATCAGCACGACGTCGGCAGCCTCGATGGCGGCGTCGCTGCCCAGGCCGCCCATAGCGATGCCGACGTCGGCCCGTGCCAGCACCGGCGCGTCGTTGATGCCGTCGCCCACGAAGGCGATAGGCGCTGGGTGTTGGGTGTTGGGCGCTGAGTGCTCGTCGATGAACCTGACCTTGTCGGCGGGCAGCAGTTCGGCGTGGAACTCCTTGATGCCGAGTTGGCTGGCCACGCTGGCGGCCACCTCCTGACGGTCGCCGGTCAGCATGACGGTGTCGGCGATGCCCAACTGGCGTAGGCGGGCTATGGCTGCCGGGCCATCGGCTTTCACCTGGTCGCTGATGACGATGTGGCCGGCATAGCAGCCGTCGACGGCCACATGGATGATGGTGCCCGTATGGCTGCAGTCGTGCCATTGAGCGCCGACGGCGTCCATCATCCTGGTGTTGCCCACGCATACCGTCTTATTGCCTACGCGGGCACGGATGCCCTGTCCAGCCACCTCGGTAACGTCGGTCACCTCGCAGCCGTCGGTGGCCTCGTCGGGGAATGCGTCGCGCAGGGCGGCGCCAATGGGGTGGGTCGAGAAGTGCTCAACGTGGGCGGCAAGGTGCAGCAACTCGCGCTCGGCCTCCGAGCCCGTCTTCTCGCACGAGCCGTGGTGAACGGCCTCCACCTCGAAGCGTCCGTGGGTCAGCGTGCCGGTCTTGTCGAAGACCACGGTGCCGACCTTGGCCAGCAGGTCGATGTAGTTTGCCCCCTTGATGAGGATGCCGCGCCGCGAGGCTCCGCCGATGCCGCCGAAGAACGTCAGCGGCACGCTCAGCACCAGTGCACAGGGGCACGACACCACCAGGAACATCAGGGCGCGGTAGAGCCAGGTGGCCAGGCTGCCACCCAGGAGCGTGGGCACGACGGCCAGTGCGATGGCCGCCACGACGACGGCTGGCGTATAGATGCGGGCAAAGCGCGTGATGAACGTCTCGCTCTTCGACTTGTGTTCGCTGGCATGCTCTACGAGGTCGATAATCTTCGACACCGTGCTCTCGCCGAAAGCCTTCGTCGTGCGTACCTCAATGACGCCCGACAGGTTGACGCAGCCCGAGATGACCTCGTCGCCGACGGCGACGTCGCGGGGTGCGCTCTCGCCGGTCAGTGCCACCGTGTTCAGCGCCGACGTGCCTTTGACGACGACACCGTCGAGCGGCACCTTCTCGCCGGGACGTATGACGATGGTCTCGCCCGTAGCCACCGATTCAGGACTGACGTCGCGTCCGTCGGCCGTGTGGGCTATGTCGGGGCGTATGTCCATCAGGTGGGCTATGCTCTGGCGGCTGCGCCCCTCGGCATAGCCCTCGAACAGCTCGCCGACCTGGAAGAACAGCATGACGAATACCGCCTCGGGAAACTGCGTCTCGGCCCCGGGCAGAAATCCGATGGCGAGGGCGCCGATGGTGGCTACCGACATCAGGAAATGCTCGTTGAAGGCATCGCCACTGACGATGCCCTCGGCGGCCTCCTTCAGTGTGTCGTGGCCGACGAGCAGATAGGGTACGAGGTAGACGAGCAGCAACTGCCAAGTGGTCAGGCTGCAATAGTGCTCAATGGCGACGGCACCGGCGAGCAACACTGCCGCGCCGGCAATCAGGGCTATACGTCCCTTGGCGTCGTGGTCGTGGTGGTGGTCGTGGTGGTGCTCATGCCCGTTCGCACAACACTCGTGGTCGTGCTCATGGTGGTGGTGATGGTGTGAATGTTCCATATCCTTTGACTGTTTTCTGTTTGACGGTGCAAAGGTACGGAAAGCTGCTTGCAACTCGGTTGCAAAGATGCTGTGGGGCGGTTATTTCAGCAGCGGCGCATAGGCCGTTATGGCCTTGCGAGCCACCTCGATGGCCTCATTGAGTGGGCAGTAGAGCCGTCCGCCGGAGGCGTTCAGGTGGCCGCCGCCGTTGAAGAACTCGGCCGCCATCTTGTTGCAGGGGAAGTCGTCGACCGAGCGCAGCGACACCCAGACGAGGTTCGGCTTGTCGGTGTCCTCGCGCAGCGAGATGCTCAGCCGGTGGCCTTTTATCTGCAGCGGCATGTTGACGAGCCCCTCGGCATCGCCCTTGACGAAGTGGAACCGCTTGAGGTCCTCGCGGCGCAGGGCGTAGTAGGAGGCGTGGCTGCCCGGCACCACCACTAAGCGCTCGAGCATGACGAAGCCCATGAGCCGCAGTCGGTCTTCTGAGAAATTGTGGTAGACGTTGCGGTAGATGCGGTCCTTGTCGATGCCCTTGGTCAGCAGCTGCGAGATGATGTAGTAGATGTCGGGCGAGCTGGAGTTATAGGTGAAGCCGCCCGTGTCGGTCATCATGCCGCAGTAGATGGGCGTGGCGAAGTGCTTCTTCAGTCCGTCGAAGGCTCCGAGCTGCCAGACCACCCGGAACACCATCTCTGAGGTCGACGACATCTCGGGCCGCGAGATGGTGAGCACGCAGGGCACCTCTGGGTTCAGGTGGTGGTCTATGAGCACGCGCTTGGCCTTCGCGCCGACCAGCGACTGCTGCATCTCGTCGACGCGTGCCGGCGAGTTGAAGTCGAGACAGAAGACGAGGTCGGCAATGCTCAGCAGCAGGTCGCACTGCTCGCGGTGCTTGTCGTAGCGTATGATCTTGTCGGTATTAGGTAGCCAGTGCAGGTAGTCGGGGTACTGGTCGGGCACGATGATGGTGGGCTCCTTGCCTACCGACTTCAGGTAATCGGCCCAGCCCAGGCTCGACCCGATGGCGTCGCCGTCGGCGCTCTGGTGGCAGGTGATAACGATGTTTTGGGCGTCGGCAATCAGCCCCTTCAGCTGTGTCAGCTGCTTCTCTGTAAGTATATCATTCAGCATAGCGGGTGCAAAGGTACAAAAAAAAGAGGAAAAGAATTCTTTAATCCAAATATTTTTCGTACCTTTGCCCCTGACTAAAACTAATGTATATGAAACAATCGTTCACTACTAACATCAAGTCGCTGGCCGTCGCTTTACTCTTGGCCGTAAGCATCGGTGCAATGGGGGCCAATACCAAGCAGCCCGTATCACAAGTAACCTCCACTGTCGACATCATCACCAACGTTGATTATACTGTCACAGGAGATACCCCTTTTGGCTCGTCTGGCGTAGTCAACCTCGTCAATACCGAGCATGCCGTCGTCATCCTCACCAAAGTGAAACCCTCGGCAGGTATCAGACTGCTGGCAGACCATGTGAAGATAAACGGGTTAAAGGCTGAAGATGGCAAGAACTGCCAAGTGAAGATGTATGGGCAAGGGTGTATCATCCTGCCTTATGGCGACAGCTGCAAACCGCTGACCGTCTATTCCGAGCAGAACTTTGGAGGTGAGGCAGTCGACAATTTCGGATTAGGTAATACTAACGGCTTCATGAACACTTTGACAACAGCGCAGTTGAATAATCGCATCCGCAGCTTTAAACTGAAGCGCGGCTATATGGTCACTTTCTCGTTGCTTGCCAATGGCCGTGGCTATAGTCGTTGCTTCATTGCTGCGGACAGTGACTTGGAGTTTTCAACCCTGCCTACGATTCTTGACCGCAGTATTTCGTCGTATCGTATTTTTAAGTGGTACGATGCAAGTAAAAAGGGACTGGCCGATGCCTCCGACAACAAGGCAGCTTGCGATGCATTGAATGTCACTACCACTTATGAATGGTGGAGGGGTAGGGCTGATGGTTTGGCTCCTGACGTTGAAAGCGTACCCCACCATTATAAAGAGAGTTGGCCTACGCCAAGCATGTGTGGGCAATCTACCACTTCGCCCCATTTGAAAACTAATAATGAGCCGGGAAATAATAGTGACGAAGAGCCTTGTGATGTCAATACCATCCTGAATAACTGGGAAAATCTCATGGCCACGGGTATGCGTCTCTGCTCACCTTCGTCTCATGATGGTTCCTTAGATCACTTGCGTCAATTCCTGAAGGCTGTTGATGAGCGTGGCTGGCGATGTGACATCATTGATCTCCATTGTTATTGGAAAGAGTGGAACCTGAAAAATATGGTAAAAGGTTGGCATGATGATTATAGGAACCGCCCTGTCTGGATTTCTGAATGGGTGTGGGGCTCTCGTTGGAATGAAGGAGGAACGGGAATCTTTGCTGAATCTAAAAACTGGGATAATCCTACGCAAAGCGACTGGAATAAAAACAAGGAAGTGGTTCAGAGCGTATGCGATGTTTGGAATAGTGCCGACTACGACTACATTGAGCGCTATTACTATTGGAATTCTGAGGCTAATTGCTCAAAGGTATATTTGGCGAACGGCAATCTGACACCTGCAGGAGAGTATTATGCATCAATGAATCCGGGACTGGCATATAAAGGAAGTGAATATGTTCCCGCTATTCCAGGCCAAGGTGGCCCTAGTCCTTTAAATATTACGACAGATGGCACCACTGCCACTTTAAAATGGTTTGAACCTAATGGTGAGCAGAATGCCAGCATGACCATAGAGCGCCGCAGCTCGACGAGTGAAGACTGGACGGTTTTGGCTAAGATAGAGTTGCAGGAAGTAGGAGCCAGCTATACTTATACCGACGAAACCTATAGTAGCGGATGTATGTATCGCATTCATTCGATTGATGCCAATGGCGTTGACCACTATTCTTCTGTAGGATGTAGCAGGCACCTTAGTCCTGGAGAGGCTGTCGTTGTTGATGGAGTTACCTGTTATCTGGGTGGCAACGTCATATATAATGGTAAGTTCCGCTACGGTATGAAGGGTTGGACTTCTGGAACTTCGGCTGCATTGAATACGGATTATTTTGATCTGATAAATGCTAAAATTGATAATACAACAGAAAACGCCATAAAGGCCAAAAAGCATGAAGGTAATGGAGGGCAAGGGTGTCTTGCTACCTATTGGAGTGTCGATACGAACAGTGATTATCTGTTCTCGGTCTATTCTAACCTTGTTCCTGGAGGTTGGCAGAAGGCAAGCCTGTCCACAGATGGTACTACAGAGTCAAATACAGTCTTCGTTTTGACGCCTAACGGTTCATGGACTCAGGACGTTTGTACCTTTAATAGCGGCAACCATCCATTTTTCAATGTGCGCTATCGTTGGTTGGAGAGTAGGGTAGAACTGACAAATTTCTACCTCGGTAAACTGTTCGACACACAGGAAGAGGCTGTGGCCGATGGTGTTGCGAAGGGACTGGCCGAGTGGAAGGCCATCGTTCGCCCCTATTTCCAGCAGCAGAGTTTCACCCTGCCATTTGGACATACGAAAGCCAGCCTGCTCGACCGCTACGAGCAACTCATTGGTGAAGCCGCCTCGTACGAGGAGCAGCAACAGCTTATTAATGCCTTGGACGAACTGCTGAAGTCGGAATTCGAGATTGTCAGTTATAATAATGTGATGACTGGTGCCTCAGATCTCTATAGCACAGTCAATCGTGCCAAGTACACTTGTGACGAGTCTGATGTTGACGAACTGAGGGGAGTCGTCGAGACAAATAAAGGAGCGGTATCCGTTGTCGATATGCAGACCGCAGCCACTGCTGTACGCACTGCTGCATTCAGCTTCCTCGGCTCCATTATCCTTGTCAAAGACCAGACACTCGACCTTACTGACTTTATCGTCAACCCCGGATTTGATTACAAGGAGAATGGCTGGGCAATTTCAAAGACTACGGGTGACAACATCTATAACTACTCTGCTGCTGAATTCTATCAGGCTGACTATGACATTAGTCAGACGCTCAGCGGACTGCCCGCAGAGGGCATTTTCAAACTGCGCGTGCAGGCTTTCCAGCGCCCAGGCTGGCCAGAACCCGTTTGGGATGCATATGGCAATTCTACCGATAAAACAAAGAACGTCACCACCCAGATGTATATCAATGATGTAACGCAGAAGGTGAAGAATGTCATGTCGGAAACTTCGACCACCATTACCACAAATACATCGAAAGTCGGTGGCAGCTATTACGTCCCGAATGGTATGGAGGGTGCGCGGTTGTTCTTTGATGCCAAGTTTGATGGCTCCGCTAACTACTATGAGAACGAGGTGCAGGCCAGTGTCGGCGACGACGGTCTGTTGAAGTTCGGTATCTGTAATTCCTCGCACGTTGGTGGCGACTGGACCATCTTCGACAACTTCCGCCTCATCTACCTCGGCTTGCCCCCCGTGCCTAACGACCTGACAAACGACCGTAAGGTCGATGTCAACGACGTACGCGCCCTTGTCAGCCATCTGTTGGGCAACACGCCTAAGAACTTCAACATCGATGCCGCCGACATCAACGCCGACGGCAACATCGACATCAGCGACGTGACTGCTCTCGTCAGCATCATTCTGGGGCAGTGAGTTAAGAAAACGACTGAAAAGTTTGGAAGTGAGGAATAAAAAGTGTATCTTTGTGGCGTAATAAGTTGTAACGTATAGCCATGTCAAAAAAGAAACGTACATTTATCAGCTTCGACTGGGCGCTGAAGCACCTGCTCCGCGAGAAGGCGAACTACGACGTCCTGGAGGGTTTCGTCAGTACTGTGCTGGGCTCCGATATCAAGATTCACCGGCTCTTGGAGAGCGAGGGGAATAAGAATGGCGAGGAGGTGAAGACCAACCGTGTCGACCTGCTGGCCGAGGATGCCAAGGGTGACCTGTTGCTCATTGAGGTTCAAGGCGAGCCTGAGTTCGCCTACTTCCAGCGTATGCTTTTCGGCGCCTCGAAGTTGGTTACAGAGTATATCGAGAGTGGTGAGAACTATGAGCACGTTAAGCGTGTCTACAGTATCAACATAGTCTACTTCGACCTGGGGCAGGGGCAGGACTGCGTTTACGTTGGCAAGACCGAGTTCCGTGGCCTGAATAAAGGCGACCTTTTGCGCCTCACGCCGTTCCAGCAGCAGACGTTCCAGGCCGACGAGGTGTCAGACCTCTATCCGCGTTACGTCATTCTGAAGGTGAACGACTTCAACCGCTGGTCGAAGGTACCACTTGACCAGTGGCTCTACTTCCTGGCCAACACCGACATCCCTGAGGATGCCGATGCCCCCGGCCTGCGTGAGGCCCGTGAGAAGCTCGACCTGATGCGTATAGGCCGTGACGACCGCATCGTCTACGACCGCTACCTTATGGACCGTGCCATCATGCGCAACACCATGAAGACCGCCCGCGGCGAGGGTTATCTCGACGGTGTGGACCAAGGCATGAAGGACGGACTGGAGAAAGGTCTTGCAGAAGGTCGCGTTAAAGGTCGTGCTGAAGGTCGCGTTAAAGGTCGTGCAGAAGGTCGTGCAGAAGGTCGTGCAGAAGGTCTTGCTGAAGGCCGCGCTGAAGGTCGTGCTGAAGGAAAGTCGGAAGGAATGAGGGAGGTTGCCCTGATGATGAAGGGCGACCACGTGCCGGCAGAGCGGATTAGTCTCTATACAGGGCTATCCCTCGACGAGATTGACAAGTTATAAAACTCTCTCTTGTTGCTCCAACTCCATCGCGTGCTCACTTGGCAGCTCCTTGTAGATGGTATTCTCTCATTTCTGAGCAACGACTTCCGACTGCTCATGGTTTCAGGTGTTGTAGCCAGGCTTGCCGCTACCCGGCGGGTTGAGACCATCTACCCGGCGGGTAGAGGCGCTCTACCTGCCGGGTAGCTCAAGGCGGAGTTTCCCTCAAACCCTCAGTTCCCTCAGCCTGCGGGAAACTGTCAGAATGGCGTGAAAGTCCCATTCCACCGTGTTTCCCTCAGTTCCCTCAAGGGTGAGGGAAGTGAGGGTTTGAGGGAAAAGAAGTCAGAACAACTTGGCGGGATAGACGCCCTCGTCGACGAGGCTCTTGATGCGGTCGACGGTGGCCTGGCGGTCGGCGGCGTAGGTGACGCCGAACCACTTCGACGTGGTGTCGAGCACCTCGCAGGTAGCGGTGCCCTCGGTGATGAGCTTGTTGACCATCAGGGGGATGAAGAACTCAGCCTTCAGGTTCTCCATGTTCTTCGGGTCGCTGAGGAACTCGCGGAAGTAAGCCTCTGAGTAGTCGAAGTAGTCGGGCGTGAAGCCCCACATGTTCATTGACACGGGCACGTTCTCTTCGAGGGGGAACCACTCGTCGCCGTCCTTGTAGCAGATGGCGCCGCCCTTGTCGGCGATACGCATGATCTCGGTGCGCTCGACGACGTCGGTCAGGTGGCGCTTCTCGTTGTAGGCGCAGACGCCGCGTGCCACGGAGCCGTTCTCTGAGAGCGTGTTGCAGCAGCGGAAGCCGACCATGGCGTACTGGTTCTTCGAGCCCTCGGGCAGAGCGGCCAGGAACTTGCCTATCTGCATGAAGGCGTCGCGGCCGTAGAAGTCGTCGCAGTTGATGACGCAGAACGGCTCACGGATGACGTCCTTGCCCATGAGCACGGCGTGGTTAGTGCCCCAGGGCTTTACGCGGCCTTCGGGAACGCTGAAGCCCTCGGGCAGTGCGTCGAGTGCCTGGAAGCAGAGTTCGCAGGGCACCTGTCCCTCATACTTCGCGAGTATCTGAGTACGGAACTGCTCTTCGAAGTCCTTGCGGATGACCCACACGATTTTGCCGAATCCGGCCTGGATGGCGTCGTAGATAGAGTAGTCCATGATGGTTTCGCCGTTGGGGCCGAGCCCGTCGAGCTGTTTCAGTCCGCCGTAGCGGCTGCCCATGCCTGCTGCAAGCAGGAAAAGAGTTGGTTTCATAGTTTTTTGATGTTTTAATTGGGTTTATAAATGATTGTTGTTGTTGTGAAAGCGCTCCATCTTGTCGAGGTAGTACTGGCGCAGGTCGTCCCAGCGGTAGTAGGGACCGCTGACGGGCTTGGCGGGCATCGTCACCTCGCGCTCGTTGAGCAGGGCCTTCACCAGGATGTCGCCCGTCTTGCCCTTCTTCGGGCGGTAGAAGACGAGCTGCACGTTGCAGGCCATGGGGAAGATGCGGTAGTTGCGCCAGACGCGGTCGAGCGTGTCGAGATTCTCCACCTGTGCACCGCACTGTCCCAGCTCCAAGAGGCAGGCCAGCGGCATGACGCACACCTCGTGGCCGAAGCGCAGCGTGGCCTGGGGGCGTTGAGCGTTGCTGGGGACGATGGTGTCGGCCGTCTCGATGATGTTGCGCAGCAGGTTTATCTGGCTGAAGGGCATGACGGCGCCCGTCTGGGGGGCGTGGCCGTAGTCCAGGTACCAACCGATGTTGCGCTGCTTCCACTGCTGGTAGATTTCCTCCTCGGTGAAGTGCGAGTAGAGCTCGATGTCGGTGTCGTGGCTCTGCATGTTGGCGGCCACCTCGAAGAGCTGGCGCATGAGCTGTCCGGCGCGCACGTTGTCGTAGACCCACTGCTGGTCGTTGAAAAGGGCCTCCATCAGTCGCTGGGGCTTGGTCAGCTTGCGCTCATACTCCGAGCGCAGTCCGCGTCCCTGTCGGCTGGCGCGGCGCAGACGGTCGCTCCAGTCCTGGTTGAGGTAGTACTGCAGCGACTCGCTGACGTCGTTATGGATCCGGGCGGTGGGGTTGGCGGCGGCCAGTTCCTCACACTCGGCCTCCATCGAGAGGATGCAGCGAATGACGACCGTCGAGCGTGCGTCGATGCTCACGCCCTTGGCCTTGAAAATCTCGGGGAAGTTGCGTGCCAGTCGGCTGCCGATGCCATGGTGCTGCCGTTCGCCGACGGTGGTCAGCTCGCCCAGTCGCTTGATGGTCGTCGGGTGGAAGTCCTCCAGCTTCTTGAGCACGGCCTCGCCCTCGGCGGTCAGCTTGCCGGCCTGACGGGCATCGCGCAGCGTCGATAGCGGCGACTGGTAGTCGCCCTCGGCTATGAGCCAGCGCGAGCCGTGGCGGCCGTAGTGGCTCATGTAGAAGGGCTCGTAGCCCTTTGGGGCGGGCGTCAGGGGAGCGGTGGCTTTCTGGCGGTCGTAGTCGAGGTAGTTGGAGCCCGAGAGGTAGCGGTTGGCTCGCAGTTCCTCTTGGGCGGTTTGGGCTGCGGCGGCGCCGCAGCATAGCAGACAGAGGGCGAGGAGAGCTATTCTGTTCATAGGCCTAATTTCTTGCGGATGTCGGCGGGAATGGCCTTCTTGTTGACGAGGAAGTCCATGGTGTTGGCGGCGATGAAGGTCTTGGTCATGTACCACGTGCCCTTGTAGTCGCCGGTCTCGCCCCACGAGTTCTTCACCATGTAGTACTCCTTGCCGGCCTGGTCCTTGGCCACGCCGTAGATGAGCATGCCGTGGTCGTCGGTCAGTTCCCAGTTGTCGAAGCGCTCCTGGCGCATCTCCTGTGTGGCCTTGACCTCAGGCACCTTGTAGCCCAGTGAGTCGATGATTGAGCGCTTCTTGTCGGCGGTGAGCTTCAGCCAGCGTGCCATGTCGCTGCCGGCGAGGCTCTGCGTCTGCTTGGCGTCTACGGCGTAGGCCAGACCCTGACGGGTGAAGCCCGTCTCCGAGACGTCGCCGCCCCAGGCCACGGTGTAGCCCTCTTGGATGGCGTTGTCGATGACCTGCATCATCTCGTCCATGGGCAGGTTATACGAGAGGGGGAAGCGCCAGTTGTCCTGCACCTCGACGGCGAAGGCCGTGTAGAAGGGGTGGTGGGTGTAGCTGGTGATGGAGACGTAGTCACTGAGGTCGATGCCCAGTGAGTTGACGAACGACTTCGGCGTGTACTCCTTGCCCTTGAAGGTGAACTTCTCAGGGCACTTGCCGAGGTAGGCGTCGAGTATGCCCTGCATGCCGACCTTCCACTGGTTGCTGATTTTCTTGGCGTCGCTCTTGGCCACGGCAGCCACGTAAGGCTCGAGCACCGAGAAGAACTCATTGAAGTTGTTCAGCGAGTCGCCGTAGAGCGAGCCGGGGAAGGGCATGGCGTCCTCGGGGCAGATGCCGTGGGTCTTGAGCGTGGCGAGCACGTCCTCGGCCGAGCCGCCCTGCGAGAACTGGCAGTCGCCGTGGTAGCGTACCACCTGAATGGCGCGCTCCATGTAGGTCTTGTTGGCCACGAAGCTCTCGCAGAGGTCGTAGGTCTTGCCGGTGGCCTTCAGGATTTCGGCCTCGAAGAACGACAGTGTGGAGTAGTCCCAGCAGGTGCCCGATCGGTTCTGGTCCTTGACCGAGGTGATGGGGTTCTCCTTGATGGTGGTAAATACGGGTTTGTTCTGGTTCTTGGCGGGAGCCTTCTTCTTGGCTGCGCCGGCGCTGACGGCCACCATGGCCATTAGGGCGAAAGTTAAGACTTTTTTCATTGTTGTTTTTTGATGTTTCGTATTGTCGTTGTTTCTAAATATGGTTCAGTTGTTGCGCTGGGCCATGAAGGCCTCGAGCTCGTCGGGGTGGTATGGTATGCGCTTCGTGCCGAGGAAGCGGCAGCCGTCGTGGGTGATGAGCAGGTCGTCCTCGATGCGCACGCCGCCGAAGTCCTTGTACGTCTCGAGCATGTCGAAGTTGAGGAAGTCCTTGCAGTGGCCCTGGCTGCGCCAGAGGTCGATGAGGTGGGGTATGAAGTAGATGCCCGGCTCGTCGGTGACGACGAATCCCGGCTGCAGGCGGCGGCCCATGCGTAGGCAGTTGGTGCCGAACTGCTCGAGGTTGGGCCGCGTCTCGTCGTCGAAACCGACGTATATCTGTCCCAGACCCTCCATGTCGTGCACGTCCATGCCCATCATGTGTCCCAGTCCGTGAGGCAGGAACATGGCGTGGGCGCCGGCGGCTACGGCCTCGTCGGTGTCGCCCTTCATCAGTCCGAGCTCCTTCAGTCGCTCGGTCATCAGTCGGCAGACGGCGAAGTGTACGTCCTTATACTTCACGCCGGGTCGGGCCACCTCGAGCACGTAGTCGTGGCACTCCTCGACAATCTTGTAGATGTCGCGCTGCCGCTGTGTGAACCGTCCGTTGACGGGCATGGTGCGGGTGTTGTCCGAGCAGTAGTCGTTCAGCTCGCATCCGGCGTCGCAGATGACGATGCGGCCGTCCTCCATGGGAGCGTCCGACGGTGAGCCGTGCATGATCTCGCCG
Organism: uncultured Prevotellaceae bacterium; assembly: GCA_946617675.1. Classification (GTDB taxonomy): domain Bacteria; phylum Bacteroidota; class Bacteroidia; order Bacteroidales; family Bacteroidaceae; genus Prevotella. The sequence continues at coordinate 22,773 of CAMOKH010000097.1, forward strand.
TGCTGCGAGAAGATGGTGGCGAAGCTGACGCCCTGAGCCAGCGAGCGAGCGATGCCATCGACCTGTCCGGCGACGAAGCGCTCGGTGATGCCTGGCTTGATGAGCATCTGCGCCGTGGTGTGCATGACGTAGCCCACGTCGCAGGCGGCCTCGATGTAGGCAATCTCCTCGTCGCTCTTCGTCGAGCGCATCTCGACCACGGCCTTGATGAGGGCCAGCGAGGCCTTCTCCTTCTGCTCAGCGGGGTGGATGCCCGTCAGGTCCATAATCTGGATCTTCGTGTCGTGGCGGTAGGGCGGCAGGAAGTGAACCTCCCTTTTGGCTGCGACGGCGTCGCAGCACAGCGAACGAAGGGCAGACATGGGGGCCGTCTTCGTGATGCCCACCTCGGCGGCCAGGTCGGCCACTGAGGGCACGAAGCCCATCCAGACGATGTCCTCGATGTCGATGTCATCGCCAACGAGCCACTCCTCGTCGTTGTCGATGTCGATGACGCCGACGAGTCCGTCGCGGTGCTGTCCGAAGTAGTATAGGAATGTGGAGTCCTGGCGGAATGGTGCGTAGCCGTTGGCCGGGTAGTTGGCCGGTGCCTCGTTGTTGCCGAAGAGCACGATGATGCCCTGGCCCACCAGTTTCTTGAGTTCCGCCCTTCGGCGGATATAAGTGTCTTTGCTGAACATAAAATCAATTGTTTTAGTAATTTTGCCCGCAAAGTTATACATAATTTATGAAAAAACGCTAACTTTGCACCGAAAATTTGCGAGAATGATGAAAATAGGCAGAAAAACAGGACTCGTGCTCGAAGGGGGCGGCATGCGCGGGGTGTTCACCTCGGGCGTGCTCGACGCGTTTATGAAGCACGAGGTGTACTTTCCTTACGTGGTGGCCGTCTCGGCCGGCGCCTGCAACGGCCTGAGCTACATGAGCCGGCAGCCGCGGCGTGCCCGCTACTCGAATATCGACATGCTGCGCAAGTATGGCTATATCTCGCTGAAGAGTCTCGTCACCCAGGGCAGCATCTTCGACCCTGACATCCTCTACGACCGGTTTCCCAACGAGATCGTGCCGTTCGACTACGACACCTACGGAAAGAACCCCGCCACGTTCGAGGTGGTCTGCACCAACTGCCTGACGGGGCGCGCCGAGTACTTCACCGAGAAGCACGACCCCCGCCGCCTGACAGCCATCGTCAAGGCCAGTTCGTCGCTGCCCTACCTGGCCCAGATTACCGATGTCGACGGCGTGCCGATGCTCGACGGCGGCATCGTCGACAGCATTCCCGTGGTGCGCGCCGTCGACATGGGCTACTCGCCCAACGTCGTCGTGCTGACGCGCAACCGCGGTTTCCGCTCCTTCGAGCCCGACGTGAAGGTGCCGCGGCTCTTCTATCAGGACTATCCGCGGCTGCGCGTAGCCCTGAGCCACCGCGTCGAGGCCTACAACCGCCAGCTCGACCTCATCGAGCGCATGGAGGACTGGGGCGAGGTGGTCTGCATCAGGCCCCAGCGCCCGATGGAGGTCGACCGCATCTGCCGTGACACGCGCAAGCTCGAAGCACTCTATGAGGAGGGCTTCCAGCTGGGCGAAGACTTCTGCCGTCATGTCGGGTAGGGGGGTGCTCCTGGCCATGCTGGCCTCGGCGCTGAGCGCCGGCGGGCAGACGCTCTACGAACGGGCGTCGGACCGCTACGATGTCGACATGCACTTCTATCTCGACTCCGTCGGTCAGCCCGGCAGCCGGGGCGTGGCCCTGCGTCTGCCCGGCACGTTGAACGGCCGCCGGGCCACGTTCACCCTCGACACGGGGGCCAGCGTCAGCGTCGTCTCGCCCCGCCTGCTCGACCGCTACGGGCTGCATCCTACGGCCGACAGCACCCTCGTTGAGGGCACCGACACCGTGGTGGCGCGCCGCGTCGTGGCCGACTCCATCGAGCTGGGCAACCTGACGCTGCGCCACGTGCCCTTCGTCGTGGCCGACGCTGCCACCGGCGACGATGCCTACGACCGCTATCTCGACCACCTGCAGCTCATCATCGGACGGCCGTTGCTTGACGTTTTGGGAAAGACGACCGTCGACTTCCGAAACCACACGCTGACGGCGCCCCGCCGTCCGAAGCACCGCCAGAAGCGCACGCGCCGCTCCAACCTCGCCGTCGTCGACAACGTGCTGCTCGTGACGGCCAGCGACACGCTACAGCTGATTCCCGACTTCGGGGCCACCCACTCGTCGCTCGACAGCGCCTACTTCAGTCGCCAGAGTGCCGCCATCGTGGCACAGGCCACCCCCGACACCGTCAGCTACGTCGGCATCGGCGGTGTGGTCACAGCCATTGAGTACACCTTGAATGATTTCTCGCTTACCATTGACCGTAAGCGACTTACGGCTCCGCATATTACCGTCCATGCCACCAGCGGCTACGAGAGCCGCTTAGGGCTTGACTTCTTTACGCGCCAGAGCCGCGTCGTCTTCGACCTGCGGCGCTGGCGGCTGACGGTGGAGCCGTAGATATAGCTAAACTCCTCCCTTCTCCAGCAGGTCGGGCCTGAGCCGCCGCGTGCGCTCCAGCGCCTGTTCCAGTTCCCAGTTGCGTATCTTGGCCTCGTGGCCGCTGAGCAGCACGTCGGGCACCCGCCAGCCTTTGTAGTCGGCGGGGCGCGTGTAGATGGGAGCAGCCAGCAGGTCGTCCTGGAAGCAGTCAGAGAGTGCCGACTGCTCGTCGCCGATGACGCCAGGCACGACGCGCACCACGGCGTCGGCAATCATCGCCGCCACCAGTTCGCCGCCCGTCAGCACGAAGTCGCCGATGCTGATTTCGCGGGTGATGAGGTGGTCGCGCACGCGCTGGTCCACGCCCTTGTAGTGTCCGGCCAGGATGATGATGTTGCCCAGCAGCGACAGCTCGTTGGCCATGTGCTGGTCGAAGCGCTCGCCGTCGGGCGAGGTGAAGATGACCTCGTCGTACGAACGCTCGGCCTTCAGGGCCGTGATGCAGCGGTCAATGGGCTCGCACTGCATCACCATGCCGGCGCTGCCGCCGTAGGGGTAGTCGTCTACGCGGCGCCACTTGTCGAGCGTGTAGTCGCGCAGGTTGTGCAGGTGTATTTCGGCCAGGCCTTTCTTCTCGGCGCGGGCCAGTATTGATTCGTGTACGAAGCCCTCGAGCATCTCGGGCAGTACGGTGATGATGTCTATTCGCATAAGTATTCCTTTATTTCGTTGATTCTTCGTTCGCCGGCCTCGCGCCCCGTCTGGTAGACGCGCTCCATCTCCTCGGGGTCGTGGCACGTGTGGCCTATCTTGAGCGGGGCGTCGGGGCGTATGACGAGGCAGCGCCCCTCACGCTCGGCCTTGGCCACGTAGTCGAGCTGGGCGTTGTACATGGCCGGTCGGCGCTCCATGGCCTCAATCATGTGCGGATACTTCCGCAGTCCGAGGCGCATCAGGGGCATCAGCCGCAGCGGCTCCTTCCGGTAGCCGGCAGGCTGGGTCAGCACGACCACGTTGCGCCCGTAGCCGTTCCGCTCGGCCCACTCCAGGGGTATGCTGTCGCTGACGCCGCCGTCGAGCAGTGCCTGGCCGCTGATCCACACGGGCTTCGATACCAGCGGCATCGACGCCGAGGCGCGTATCCACTCGTAGGTGTCGTAGTTGCACTCGTCGAGCTGCCGGTAGACGGGCTTGCCCGTCATGACGTCGGTGCATACCACGGTGAACGTCATGGGGTTCTGCTCGAAGGCCTCGTTGTCGAACACGTCGTACTTCTTCGGCACGACGTGGTAGGCGAAGCGGGCGTTGAAGTAGTCGCCCGAGGCCAGCAGTGACTTCACGCCGCTGTACCGTGGGTCGCGGGCGTAGCGCTTGTTGTAGCGTATGGCGCGCCCCGGCTGTCGCGACTTCATGTTGCAGCCGAAGGCCGCCCCAGCCGACACGCCGACGAGTCCGTCGGGCCACACCTGGTGCTCCATCATCACATCGATGATGCCCGCCGTGAACAGGCCGCGCATGGCGCCGCCCTCAAGTACGAGTCCTTTCTTCATATATCCGTCTTCTTTCCTTATAGTTCATTTTCGCGTAGCGCCGCCACTCCTGTGCACCGCCGTCCTTGCAGCGCTCGGCGTAGCCCAGGTCGTGGTCGTGGCGGTAGGCCTCCAGCTCAAAGGGGTTCAGCAGGTAGGCCGCGTTCTTCATGCGGCGGTTCCAGCCGAGGGCGCGCAGCCAGTACCAGCCGTAGCGCAGGTAGAAGCGCAGCCACGAGTCGCCCGTGGCCTGAGCCTGGCGCAGGTGTATCATCTCGTGGTTCTTCAGCGCGTCGTAGTGGCTGTTGAAGCGGTCGGCCTCCTCGCGTGAGTGTGTCACGATGAAGCCGAAGAACGTCAGGGCCTCATAGCCCCGGCGCAGCCAGAATGGGTCGCTCACGGCCACCATCATTCCCGTGCGGCTGGGCCTGACGGCCCTCGCCACGAGTCGCAGTATGCTAAGCGGGTTGTTCATTTTGGAGGGCAAAGTTACACAAAAGATTCCTAACGCCAAACTTTTTCCCTTGTTTTTTGTCGGCCGTGCCTTTTATCGTGGTCCAAATGCCTATAATGGATAGCGAAAGGGCAAAACACCCCGCACTTCCCGCACTTCTGGCCTAACCTGTTGACGGTCAGCGTCCTTCGGCGCTCTGTCCTCGCCAGAACCTGCACCAGACCTGGCACCGGAACCTGCACCTCGACGTTCCCACGGCCTTGAATTTTTATTCACCGCCAGTGAACAATCGCCGCCTGCCGCGCCGTCGCGTATAGTCGGCTCCTCGCAGGTGTAAGAAGTGTGGGAAGTGCTGGTCCTTTTTTCCTTTTGCAACTATAGTGGCAATACGACAACTTTTCGGGGGAAATAGCGTGCCATATCAGAAAAAAGTTGTAACTTTGCACCCCATATATAACTAAAAGCTGCAAGCAATGAACGTAAAGCGACTACTGACACAGAGCATCCTCGCCATGATGGCCATGACCGCCACGGGGCAAGACTACTACGACTTGACTGATCACTACCTGACGAACGCCACGTTCGACAGCGAGTATGACTACGACCTCGGGCGCACAGGCAACGTGGCTGAGGAGATTCAGCCCGTGAACGGGTGGACCAGTGACCACACGGCGAGTTACACCGTCGTGGGCGTCTATCAGGTGGGCACACCCATCACTTACAACGGCGCGTCGATACCCGCCACTAATGCCGACGGCCAGCAGGCCGGCGGCGTGCTCGCCCTCTCGACGGGGTGGGAGCAGGAACTGAGGCTCAACCAGACGGTGACGCTGCCCGCAGGCCAGTATAAGCTCACGGCAGCCTACTACAACGGCGACCCCGCGAAGACGGGGGGCACGAGTCTGCTGGCCTGGGTGCCACAGAGTGGCACACGGGTAGCGTCGCGGGTGACGTCGTTCGCCGTGGGCCAGTGGACGCTCGACGAGCTGACGTTCACGCTGACCGCCACGCGTACGGGCAAGGTGCAGATAGGTTTCAAGGCTGTAGCGGGCGGCTCGGCCAACTCGGCCAAGATTGCCGTCGACTACGTCAGGCTGCTGCGCCAGACGCCCTATAGCACCGACGAGCAGAGCATGACGGGCAGCACGCCCACGGTGACCACCGACACGCGCTTCGTCCGCGGTGCGACGTGGGCCTTCGGCCGCATGACGGTGGCCGCCAACGGGGCAACCATCCGCGAGCAGGGCTTTTGCTACAGCAGCGCGACGGCCGAGCCGACCGTCAGCGACGGGCGCAGCACACGGGTGCTGTCGAACGGCGTCTACTGGCTGAAGCACCTGCAGCCCGCTACCAAGTACTACATGCGGGCCTACGCCGTCACCACCGGCGGACAGGTGGGCTATGGCGATGTCGTCAGTTTCTACACCGTTCCCAAGGGTAACGTCACCTACTCGTATAACAACGGCGGCGACGACGCGGCCAACGCCCGCATCACCAACGCGCTGAACGCGGCCTGCCACTACTTCAACAACATGACCTCGACCACCCGCCACTTCAACGTAGGCTACAGCGCCGGCACCCCCACCGCCGACTGCAACTACCAGCAGCAGCCCTGGATCAACATCGGGGCGCAGGCGTCGTATCAGCAGACGGGCACCTTCATGCACGAGATGCAGCACGGCATGGGCCTGCAGAACTACTCGACACAGTGGTCGAAGGCCAACCTGCGCTCAGGCAATGGTACGGGGCAGTGGACGGGCGACCGTGTGGCTGAGGCCCTCAACTTCTGGGACAACAACACGACGACCGTGCTCAACGGCGACAAGATACACATGTGGCCCTACGGCGTCAACGGCGCCAGCGAGGACAACAAGACGGTAGAGCTCTATCTGGCCAACGCCATGCTCTGCCAAGCCTTAGGCGAGGACGGCCTGGAGCATAATGAGACCCATTTCGCCGAGCCTTACTATGCCCTGAACCAGGAGGACGGCGTGAAGTACTACCTGAAGAGCGAGGCCGAGAGCCGCGGCCGTCTCACGGCGTTCCTCGTGGCCGAGGGCAGTACGCTGAAGTGGAAGGAAATGACGGCTACCGAGGCCGCCGCCGACGACCGCTCGGCGTGGTACATCACGTTCACGCCGCAGAATCAGTACTACCAGCTGCGCAATGCCGAGACGGGGCAATACCTCTCTTATGGCAGCAATGCCGTCCGCACGGCCACGGCCAGCGACGACTGGCACCTCATGCGGGGTAGGGTCGACGTCGACGGGCGCCGCGGCTACTGGATCATCCATCCCACCACGAACTGGACGCCGCCCTGTCTGCAGGCCAACGCCGGCGGAGCCACGGCGGCAGTGACGTTCAGCATTGCCAACTCGGCCGAGACGCAGCGCTGGCTCATCATGACCGCCGACGAGGTGGAGCAGGTCGAGGCGCAGGCCATTGCCGCCCGCAAAGCCGGGCTCGAGCCCTATCGCCGTCTGCTCAGCGTGCCTCACGTAGAGGATGCCCGCCAGGCCGACGCTACGCTGCAGGCCGTGCTGGCCGACGTTGAGAGCCGCTTAGAGACGGCCGCCACGTCAGCCGAGGTGGCCGCCCTGTTGGCCGAGGCCAAGACGGCCGCCGTGGCCTTCGTGCGGAGCGCCACGCCCACAGCGCCCGACCAGCCCTTCGACATGACGTGGATGCTCGAAAACCCCACCGTCGGCGAGACCATCGACGGCTGGACGACCACGGAGAGCATCACCGACCTGAGGGAGCAGAGCGTGGAGTTCTACCAGAAGACGTTCGACTTCTCGCAGACCGTCGAGGGCCTTCCCGCCGGCAGCTACGGCTTCGGCGTGCAGGCTTTCCAGAGGCCGGGCTGGCCCGGGTCGTGCAGCGGTGTGGCCGTCGCCGCCAGCCTCTATGCCGGCGCGGCGTCGCAGCCCGTGGCCCACGCCCTGAGCGACGCCCAGACGGGTCATGTCGGCGGCTCGGAGTCGGAGGTCGACGGCAAGTTCATACCCAACGACATGACTGCCGCGGCGCTCTACTTCGCCAAGGGCCTCTACACGAACACGGTCGAGACCCAGCTCACGGCCGACGGCAAACCGCTGAAGGTGGGCATCCGCTCAACGTCGTCGGCCGACTTCTACTGGACCATCTTCCGCAACTTCAGCCTCAGCTTCCATGGCGGCCTGACGGGCGACGTCAACCGCGACGGCACGGTTGACGGGACCGACGTCGACGTGCTGGCCCACTACCTCACGGGCGTCACGCCCGACGTCTTCGCCAGTAAGGCCGCCGACCTCGACGGCAACGGCGCGGTGGACATCGTCGACCTGACGCTACTGATAAAGAATCTATAAAAAAACAATATTATACACGACTATGAAACTTAAAGCATTATTCGCTGCCGGCCTGGCGACCATGATGGCCCAGCAGGCGGTGGCACAGACACCGAAAGTAACTACTGACACCCGTTTTGCACGCGGCGCCACGATGGCCTTCGGGCGCATCAAGGGGTCGGCCTCTGCCAATGGCGGCTCGGCCATCCAGAAGCGCGGTTTTTGTTTGAGTGAGACGACGGAGCCGACGGTCGATGACATCATCAGCACCAAGCAGCTCTCGAACAACGGCATCATCTACTACTTCACCGACCTGAAGCCCGCCACGAAGTACTACATGCGCGCCTACGCCACCAACAAGGACGGCGTGACGGGCTACGGCGACGTCATCAAGTTCTACACCCTGCCCATGGGCTCCATCAAGCTGTCGATGCGCGACGGCGGCGACGAGGCCACCTACAACCGCATCAAGACGGCCGCCGAGACCGCCGTGAACTGGTGGAACAACCTGACCGAGATGAAGGGCTTCAACCCGAGTGTGGGCTATGCTTCGGGAACGGCCACCGCCGACTGCTCGTATGGCGGCTGGATCCGCGTGGGGCCGAACACCTCCTACCAGCGCTGCGGCACTATCATGCACGAGATGCTGCACGGCATCGGCGTCATTCCCTGGGCCGACACCGAGTGGAGCCGCCACAACCTGCGCTCGTCGGTCAATGGCGACGGCTACGGCACCGGCTACTGGCTGGGCGACCGCGTGACCGAGGTGCTGACGTTCTGGGACAACAAAACGCAGCAGCTGAACGGCGACTACCAGCATATGTGGCCCTACGGCATCAACGGTGCTAACGAGGACAACGGCACCGACCTGCTCTACATCGGCAACTCACTGGTCTGCCAGGCCTTGGGTGAGGACGGCCTGCAGCACACGTCGTCGCTCTTTGCCGAGCCTTACTATGCCCTCAACCAAGAGGACACCATCAAGTACTACATCAAGAACGAGGCGCAGGACCGCGGGCTCTATACATCCTTCCTGAAGCCCAACGCCAGCGGACAGCTGAAGTGGGTGGAAATGACGAGCACCGAGGCTGCCGGGAACGACAGCACGGCCTGGTACATCACCTTCACCCCACAGAACCAGTACTACCAGCTGCGCAATGCTGCTACCGGCCAGTATATGACCTATAGCGGCGGCATCAAGACGGCCGCGAAGACGGCTCTGACGGCCAACGAGAACTGGCACCTGATGCGCGGTCGCGTCGATGTTGACGGGCAGCGCGGCTACTGGATCATCCACCCCGAGTCGAACTGGACGCCGAAGTGCCTGCAGGCCAATGCTAACGGCAACACGGCTCAGGCAACGTTCAACATTGCCAACACTGCCGAGGCGCAGCGCTGGCTCATCATGACCGCCGAGCAGACGAAGGCCGCCGAGGCGAAGGCCGTCGAGCTGATGCGCACACAGGTCGCTGAGGCCCTGAACCAGGTGAAGGCGCTGACCGAGGTGCCCCACACGTGTGCCGACGCCGCTACCGACGCCTCAGTGCAGCTCCAGCTGGGCTCGCTCGAGGAGCGCATGGCCGCCGCCGTGAGCACCACCGAACTGCAGTCCCTCAAGGACGAGGTGCGCCAGGCCGGCATCGGCTTCCTCGCCGCCGGCGTGACGCCCACGGACCTGTCGAACCCGTTCGACCTGACCTATCTGCTGGCGAACCCCACCATCGATGAGGGCACCGACGGCTGGTCGGGGGCTGCCACCGTCAACTACGGCTGCGGCGAGTTCTACGAGAAGACCTTCGACTTCAGCCAGACGGTCCGCGACCTGCCTCAGGGCACCTACGCCTTCTGCGTGCAGGGCTTCCAGCGCCCCGGCTCGACGACGGCGTCCTACCAGGACTACAAGGCCGGCAACAACCGCGTGAACGCCATCCTCTATGCCGGCGCTAAGAGTCAGAAGCTGGCACATATCTGCGACACCATACTCAGCCGCAGGCTGAACAAGGGCAACGAGAGCGCCGTGACCAGCGGCAAGTACGTGCCCAACGACATGCAGTCGGCCAGTGCCTACTTCGAGCGCGGACTCTACGACAACCGCGTCCTGGGCACCGTCGGTACCGACGGCTCGCTCAAGGTGGGCGTCAAGTCGACCAACATGGCTACGGCCTACTGGGTCATCTTCGACAACTTCCGGCTCTACTACTACGGCAGCGCGACGGCCGACGAGGTGACGGGCGTTGAGGGGGTCGCGATGGAATCGCAACAAACGAGGAAGGAGACGGTCTACGACCTGCAGGGACGTCGCGTTGCCAACCCCCAGCGCGGACTCTATATCGTGAACGGAAAGAAAATCGTGATTAAGTAAGCTATGGACGAGAAACAGCGGATAGAGCAGCTGCGCCGCGAGCTGCACGAGCACAACCACCGTTACTACGTAGAGAACCAGCCCACCATCAGCGACTACGACTTCGACCAGCTGATGAACGAGCTGCAGCAGCTGGAGGCCCGCCACCCCGAGCTCTACGACCCCAATTCGCCCACCCAGCGCGTGGGCAGCGACCTGCAGACGGCCTTCCGCCAGGTGGCCCACAAGTACCCCATGCTCTCGCTGGCCAACACCTACAACGAGCAGGACGTGCGCCAGTGGTACGACGCCGTCAGCCGGGGCCTCGGCGGCGAGCCCTTCGAGGTGTGCTGCGAGCTGAAGTACGACGGCCTCAGCATCTCGCTGACCTACGTCGACGGCCGGCTCGTGCAGGCCGTCACCCGTGGCGACGGCGTCCGCGGCGACGACGTGACGCAGAACGTGCGCACCATCCGCGCCATACCCCTCGTACTCTCCGCCTCGGGCTATCCGCAGACGTTCGAGATACGCGGCGAGATACTCATGCCGTGGGCATCGTTCGAACGGCTGAACCGCGAGCGCGAGGCCGCCGAGGAGCCCCTCTTTGCCAACCCCCGCAATGCCGCCAGCGGCACGCTGAAGAGTCTCGACTCGCGCGTCGTGGCCAGTCGCCAGCTCGACGCCTACCTCTATTATCTGCTGGGCGAGGACCTGCCCGCCGACGGCCACTACGAGAACCTGGAGTGTGCCCGCCAGTGGGGCTTCAAAATCTCGCAGGGCATGCGCAAGGCCAAGACTGTGGATGAAGTTTTTGACTTCATCAACTACTGGGACCAGGCCCGCAAGAACCTGCCCGTGGCCACCGACGGCATCGTGCTCAAGGTGAACACCCTGCGCCAGCAGCGCGCACTGGGCTTCACCGCCAAGTCGCCCCGCTGGGCCATTGCCTATAAGTTCAAGGCCGAGCGCGAGCAGACGCGGCTGCTGGAGGTGACCTACCAGGTGGGCCGCACCGGAGCCGTCACCCCCGTGGCCAATATGGAAGCGGTTCAGCTGGCCGGCACCACCGTGCGCCGTGCCACGCTGAACAACGAGGACTTCATCCGCTCGCTCGACCTCCACATCGGCGACATGGTCTACGTCGAGAAGGGCGGCGAGATTATACCCAAGATCGTGGGCGTCAACCTCGACGAACGGCCCATCATCGCCCAGCCCGTGGCGTTCATCAAGCGCTGCCCAGAGTGCGGCATGCCGCTGGTCCGCTACGAGGGCGAGGCCGCCTGGTACTGTCCTAACGACGCCGGCTGTCCGCCGCAGATCAAGGGCCGCATAGAGCACTTCGTGTCGCGCAAGGCCATGAACATCCTCGGGTTAGGACCTGAGATTATTGAAGACTACTACCGTCGTGGACTCATCAAGAACGTTGCCGACCTCTACGACATCGACGTGCAGCAGATCAACGGCGACGGCTCGCGCGACAGGTCGGCGCAGAATATCGTCCGCGCCATAGAGAAGTCGAAGGAGGTGCCTTTCGAGCGTGTCGTCTTCGCCCTCGGCATCCGCTTCGTCGGCGAGACCTCAGCCCGCCTGCTGGCCCGCCACTTCAAGTCGATGGACGCCCTGATGAACGCCGGACTGGAGGAACTGCAGGAGGTGGAGGGCATCGGCGAGGTGATGGCCAAGAGCATCATCAGCTACTTCCACAACGAGCAGAACCGCCAGATAGTGGAGCGGCTGCGCGGCTACGGCCTACAGTTCTCCCTTACCTCTCACCTCTTACCTCTCACCTCTAAGCTTGCCGGACTGTCCATCGTCATCAGCGGTGTGTTTGCACACCATAGCCGCGACGAGTACAAACTCATCATCGAGCAGAATGGCGGCAAGAACGTTGGCAGCATCAGCGGCAAGACCTCCTTCATCCTGGCGGGCGACAACATGGGCCCGTCGAAGCTCGAGAAAGCCCAGAAGCTCGGCGTCCGCATTGTTAATGAAGACGAATTCCTCAAAATGATAGAATAATGAGAAATCTAAAGACTGTTATTATTGAGATTGACGGAGAGCGGCATCGCCTGGAGCCCGTAGACGATGATGCGTTTATTTGCATTCCAGAGAAATGCTCCATGTACAAATGGTGTTATGAAGGCTATGGCAATGCCTATAAGAAATTGTGCGAAAAGTTCTTCAAACGGACAAAGTACAAAAGCTATCATTTTGTTGATGAAGAAATAAAGCAATCATGAACATCATCGTATCAAAGGAAATAGAACAGGTGTGCCCCGGATTCGTGGGGGCCGCCGTCGAGGCGCAGGTGGTTAACACGCCCTTCTGCGCCCCGCTCTGGGACGAAATACATGAGTGGGAGGAGCGCTTCCGACGCGAACTGACCACTGAATCGCTGAAGGAACTGAGCGGCATTGCTGCCACGCGCGCCGTCTATAAGCGGTGCGGCAAGGATCCTTCGCGCTACCGTCCGGCCTCCGAACAACTCGTGCGCCGCATGCTGCAGGGCAAGGAACTCTACCAGATTGACACGCTCGTCGACCTGGTGAACCTCGCCTCTATCGCTTTCGGCTACAGCATCGGCGGCTTCGATGCCGACCACTTCGTCGGCGACACGCTGACGCTCGGTGTGGGCCGCGAGGGCGAGCCCTACGAGGGCATAGGCCGCGGCCAGCTGAACATTGCGGGGCTGCCCGTCTACCGCGACGCCCAGGGTGGGGTGGGCACCCCGACCAGCGACCACGAACGTACGAAGATGACGCTCGCGACGACACACCTCGTGGTGCTCATCAACGGCTACGACGGCGACGCCGCCCGCGTGCGCCAGAATGCTGAGTTCATCCAGGCGCTGACACGCCGGTACTGCCAGAGCGACGGGGGCACCGTCACGCTATTTGGCCGTGATGTTCAGGCTGGCGGGCTTTAGCTGGCTGGCCGAGCACGAAAGGCTGAGCACGGCCGGGGTGCGGCCGCTCTGTATGAGCACCTGGGCCAGACCGTTGAAGGCGGGGATGCTGAACTCTCGGCAGTCAGCCTGGCGCGGGTGATCCTCGCCCAAGTAGGCTGGGTCGCCATTGCCGGCGCCGAGAATGCGGCCCTCGCCCTGGAGTGTCAGCGTCAGCTGTGGACAGGCGTCGGGGACGATGCGCCCACGGGCGTCCTGTACCTCGACGGTGACGACGCTCAGGTCGCGCCCGTCGGCCGTAATGGTCTGGCGGTCGGCCTTCATCACAATCTTTGCAGCAGGCTTTGTCGTCTCTATAGTCTCGGTGAGCAGTCGCTTGCCGTTCTTGTAGCCTGTGGCCACGACGCGGCCTGGCTGGTAGGTGGCCGTCCACTTCAGGTGGCCGCCCTTAGGCATCTGCTTGCGGCCCAGCCGCTTGCCGTTCACCGTCAGCTCTACCTCGTCGCAGTTGCTGTAGGCCCAGATTTCCACCTCCTCGCCCTCGTGGCCCTGCAGGTTCCAGTGGGGGAAGATGTGGAGCACGGGCTCTTCCGTCCACCATGCCTTCAGATACCATGCCTCGTCCTTAGGGAATCCGCAGTAGTCGAGAATGCCGAACTCAGAATCGTGGGCAGGATAGCTGAGCGGGTTGGGCTCGCCGCGGTAGTCGAAGCCCGTCCAGTAGAACAGGCCGGCCGCCCAGGGGCGCTCGTCGTAGAACTTCCAGCCGCGCTCGATGACGTTCTCTATGTGGTGGTGGGTGGTGTCGCGGTTCATCGATACCATGTGGCCGGGCTTGTCGGCGCTGTTGAAGTAGACGCCGCGCGTGCCGCAGCCCGTGGTCTCCTCGGTGCCCACAATCTTCCAAGCGGGGTTGGCCTTCTTCCGGTTGTCAACGTCGTTCTGCACGATGTAGTTGAAGCCCACCACGTCGAGACCCTTGATGAGCTCCGTGCCGCCGGCGTTGGCCACGGTGCTGGGGCGCGTGGGGTCGTAGAGGCGGGTGTACTCGCGCATGGCCTCGGCCACGCGGGTGCCCTGGATGGTGTTCTCGAGTCCCCACTCCTCGTTGCCGTCGCTCCAGAGGATGATGCTGGGGTGGTTGCGGTCGCGCTTGATCATCCGCTCCAGCAGTCGCAGGTGCTCGTCGTTGATGCCCATGAGGCGGTTCTCGTCGATGACGAGCATGCCCTCGCGGTCGCAGATGTCGAGCAGTGCGGGCGTCATGGGGTTGTGCGAGGCGCGGTAGGCGTTGCAGCCCAGCTCCTTCAGCCGCTTGATGCGCCAGGCCTGCAGGGCGTCGGGGATGGCAGCCCCCACGCCGGCGTGGTCCTGGTGCATGTTGACGCCTTTCAGCTTCAGCGGCTGGCCGTTCAGCAGGAAGCCGCGGTCGGCCGTGAAGCTGATGTCGCGGATGCCCGTCGTCGTCTCGTAGACGTCGGTCACGCGGCCGTCGGCCTTGACCGTTGTCACCACCTTATATAAATAAGGGTCGGCCGTCGACCAGAGGTGGGGCTTGTTTAAGTGAAGAGTGAAAAGTGAAGAGTGAAGAGTTTGCTTCGCCTTCAAGGTGAGGGTCAAGGGGTTGGACTTGGCGACCTCCTGACCGTCAGCATCAAGCAGGCGGTGGTTGACTTCACACTGTTGCATGGTCAGTGAGTGGTTGCTGATGTCTGTCTCCACGTGGATGGTGGCCTCGGCATAGGGCGGCCTGAGCTCGGCCCAGACGAACGTGCCGAAGGGGGCCACGCTGACGTCGGCCGACTTCACGAGCCACACGTCGCGGTAGATGCCGGCACCCTCGTAGAACCAGCCCTCCTCGAGCGAGGCGTCGGCGCGCACGCAGATGAGGTTCTCGTCGCCATACTTGACGTAGGGCGTGATGTCGTAGACCTGGGTGGCATAGCCGCTGGGCTCAGTGCCCATGTAGAAGCCGTTGAACCACACCTGGGCGTTGCGGAAGATGCCGTCGAAGCGCAGCATCAGCCGCTTGCCGAGGTCGTCGCGGCCGATGGTGAGCGTCTTGCGATACCAGCCGACGCTCGTGGCGGGATATTTGTAGCCCACGGTCTTGTAGCCGTGCGAGTGGCTGGCCTCGCGGGCGTAGGGCAGGGTGGTGACCCAGTCGTGAGGCAGGCGCACGGTCTGCCAGGCCGAGTCGTCGAACTTCTGGGCGTAGGGGCCCTCGTTGTGTATGGAGTTGGCCTTCGTCAGGTAGTTGAAGTACTCCGTGCCGCAGCCGAAGTCCTGCTTCGGGTCGGCGGCGTGGCCGAGTGCGAAGCGCCACCCCTCGTCGAGCAGCGTTGCCTGGCGCAGGTTCTGCGTGTTGGCTGTGATGGTGGCTGCGCAGGCCAGTAGTGATGCGAGCAGCCGGTGGGTCAGTGTCTTGTTCATAGGTCGTGTAGTGGGGTTCGTTTGTAGTTTACGGGTACAAAGGTAAGACAATAACTCCAAAAACAATGCGACTTTCTTGTTTTTATTCTGTTTTTTTCGTATTTTTGCACCAGAAAAGCTAAAACCAGACATGATAAAGACCCTTTACCGACAGATAGGCCGCTACTGGAAGGCCTCGCTGCTGACGCCCCTGTGGACGGCACTGGAGGTGGTGATGGACGTGCTCATACCCTACGTCACGGCCTCGCTCATTGACCGCGGCATCAATGCCGGCGACATCTCGCAGGTGTACTACTACGGAGCGATAATGATTGGCATGGCGTTCCTCTCGCTCGCCTTCGGCATCATGGCCGGGCGCTCGGTGGCCTACGCCGCCACGGGCTTTGCCGCCAACGTCAGGCGGGCGATGTACCGCAATATTCAGCGCTTCGCCTTCTCTGACATCGACAAGTACTCCACCTCGGGACTCGTCACCCGCATGACTACCGATGTGTCGAACCTGCAGAACGCCTACCAGCAGATTCTGCGCATCACCGTCAGGGCGCCCTTCCGCCTGCTGCTCAGCATCGTGATGTGTCTGGTCATCGACGCCCGCCTATCGTTCATCTTCATCGTGGCGATGGTCGTGCTGAGCTTCTCGCTCTACAACATCATCTCGCGGGTGGCGCGGCTCTTCCGGCAGGTGTTCGAGAAGTACGACGACCTGAACCAGAGCGTGCAGGAAAACGTCCAGGCCATCCGCGTGGTCAAGGCCTTCGTCCGCGAAGACTACGAGAACCAGAAGTTCGGGCGTGCCGCCGAGGCACTATATAAGTTATATGTACGCGCGGAGAGCCTGATGGCGCTGAACCACCCCGTGATGAACCTCGTGGTCTACGGCTGCATCATCGCCCTGTCGTGGTGGGGCGCCCACTTCATCGTCGGCGGCACGCTGACCACGGGCGAGCTGACCAGCCTCTTCACCTACGTGATGTCAATCCTGCAGTCGCTGATGATGCTCTCGATGATCTTTGTCATGCTGACGCAGAGTGCCGCCTCGGCGCGCCGCGTCTGCGAGGTCATCGACGAGCAGCCCGACATCGTGAACCCCGAGAATCCCGTCTACGAGGTCAGCGACGGCAGTGTGGAGTTCCGGGGGGTAAGGTTTGACTATAAGCCCACCCCCGGCCCCTCCCCAAGGGAGGGGGGCGGAGAATACCAGACTCCCCTCCCTTGGGGAGGGGGCGGGGGTGGGCCTCACCGCCGCTCGGCCCTCTACAACGTCACGTTCAGCATCGGCAGCGGCGAGACCATCGGCGTCATCGGCGGCACCGGCTCGGGTAAGTCGACGCTCGTCAGTCTGATTTCGCGACTCTACGACGCCGGGCAGGGCGAGGTGCTGGTAGGCGGGCGCAATGTGCGCGACTACGACCTGGCGACGCTGCGCTCCTCGGTGGCCGTCGTGCTGCAGCAGAACACACTCTTCAGCGGAACGGTGCTCGACAACCTGCGCTGGGGCAACCCCAAGGCCACGGTCGAGGAGTGCCGCGAGGCCTGCCGGCTGGCCCAGGCCGACGACTTCATCATGGAGATGCCCGAGCAGTACGACACCCGCATCGAGCAGGGCGGCACCAACGTCTCTGGCGGACAGAAGCAGCGCCTCTGCATTGCCCGCGCCCTGCTGAAGCGGCCGAAGGTGTTGGTGCTCGACGACTCCACGTCGGCCTGCGACACCCAGACCGACGCCCGCATACAGCGCGCCTTCCGCGAGGAGCTGCCCGACGTGACGAAGCTGATCATCGCCCAGCGCATATCGAGCGTGGAGCACTGCGACCGCATCCTCGTGATGGATGGCGGCGCCGTCACCGGCTTCGACACCCACGAGCGGCTGCTCGCGACGAACGCCCTCTACCGTGAGATTTACGACATACAGACCGCCGACAGCGGCGACTTCGACGTGAAAGGAGGTGAACAATGAGACAACCCAGTTTTGGAGGCCCTCGCGGTCAGCGCGCACAGGCCGGATTTCAGAAGATAGACCGCCGGACGCGCAGCATCATCTGGCGCATGGCCCGCATGGTGCTCAGCGACTACAAGTTCTCTATCGGCGTGGTGCTCGTCTGCATCGTCGTGACGTCGGTGACGACGCTCGCCTCGACGCTCTTCACGCGTACGCTGATAGACGACTACATCGTGCCGCTGACGCAGACGGACAACCCTGAGTACCACTCGCTGGCACAGGTGCTCTTCAAGCTCGGACTGGTGCTGCTCGTCGGCGTCGTCTGCTCGTATCTCTACAACCGCCTGATGATCAACGTCTCGCAGGGCACCCAGCTGCGCCTGCGCCGACAGCTGTTCGAGCGCATGGAGCGGCTGCCCATCAGCTACTTCGACCAGCGGCAGCACGGCGACATCATGTCGGTCTATACCAACGACGTCGACTCGCTGCGGCAGATGATCTCGACGGCCCTGGCCCAGGTCTTCAACTCGGTCATCACCATTGGCGTCACGCTGGCCTCGATGGTGGTGCTCAGCGTGCCGCTGACGCTCGTCAGCTGTGTCATGGCCGTGGTGATGATGGTCACCACCACGCAGCTGGGCAAGCGGTCGCGCCGCTACTTCCGCACGCAGCAGGAGTCGCTGGGCCGCGTCAACGGCTTTATCGAGGAGATGATGACGGGCCAGAAGGTGGTTAAGGTCTTCTGCCGCGAGCAGCAGGCCATCAGCGACTTCGAGGCTATCAACGAGCAGCTGCGCTCGTCGGCCTGCAGTGCCAACCGCATAGCCAACATCGTGATGCCCGTCAACGGCAACCTGTCGAACCTCGGCTACGTGCTCATCGCCGTCGTCGGCGCCACGCTGGCCCTCGGCAACTTTTCACTTTTCACTTTTCACTTATCACTTGGAACCATAGTTGCCTTCCTGACGCTGAACAAGAGCTTCACGCAGCCCATCACCCACGTCTCGCAGCAGATTAACTCGGTGCTCAACGCCGCCGTCGGTGTCGAGCGCGTGTTCACGCTGATGGACGCTCAACCCGAGGTGGACGAAGGGAAAACCGAGCTTGACAGCCCGAAGGGCGACGTCGACTTCCGTCACGTTGACTTCGGCTATGTGCCTGAGAAACAGGTGCTCTTCGACATCGACATCAATACGCAGCCCGGCCAGAAGATTGCCTTCGTGGGCGGAACGGGGGCCGGCAAGACCACTGTCATCAACCTCATCAACCGCTTCTACGAGGTGGGCAGCGGCGAGGTGCTCTACGACGGCATACCCATCACCCACATCAGCAAGCAGTCGCTGCGCCACTCGATGAGTATCGTGCTGCAGGAGACGCACCTCTTCACCGGAACGGTGCTTGAAAACATACGCTACGGCCGCCTCGACGCCACCGACGACGACTGCATACGCGCCGCACAGATGGTAGGCGCCCACGACTTCATACGCCGTCTGGCCAATGGCTACCAGACGATGCTGCAGGGCGACGGCGGCAACCTCTCGCAGGGCGAGCGCCAGCTGCTGGCCATTGCCCGCGCCGCCGTGGCCGACCCGCCCGTGCTCATTCTCGACGAGGCAACCTCATCAATTGACACGCGCACCGAACAGCTCGTGCAGCGCGGCATGGACACCATCATGCAGGGTCGTACCACGTTCGTCATTGCCCACCGTCTCTCCACCGTGCGCAATGCCGACCAGATTATCGTCCTCGACCACGGCCGCATCGTCGAGCATGGCACCCACGCCGAGCTCATGGCTCAGCGCGGCCGCTACTATCAGCTGAACGTCGGCGGCGATACCGATTTGCTGAAGTGAGGAAACGGCACTGAACCGGCCCCATTCTGCCTCAGTGCATATAAATGAATTTCACGAATTATACGAATTGAGCCATACCAGTAATCGGTGGGCGGTGAATTCGTATAATTCGTGAAATTCGTAGTCAGGACTCCGCTTAGTCGGCAGCCTCGAACTCCTCCAGGAAGCGGGTGTCGTTCTCGGAGAACAGGCGCAGGTCGTTGACGCGGTACTTCAGGTTGGTGATGCGCTCCACGCCCATGCCGAAGGCGTAGCCCGAATAGCGCTTCGAGTCGATGCCACACTGCTCAAGCACGTTGGGGTCGACCATGCCGCAGCCGAGGATTTCGACCCAGCCCGTGTGCTTGCAGAAGCCGCAGCCTTCGCCGCCGCAGATGAAGCACGAGATGTCCATCTCGGCACTCGGTTCCGTGAACGGGAAGTAGGAGGGGCGCAGGCGGATCTTCGTATCGGGGCCGAACATCTCCTTGGCAAACGAGAGCAGCACCTGCTTCAGGTCGGTGAACGAGACGTTCTCGTCGATGTAGAGTCCCTCCACCTGGTGGAAGAAGCAGTGGGCGCGGGCCGTGATGGCCTCGTTGCGATAGACGCGGCCGGGACAGATGACGCGGATGGGGGCCTTCAGCTGGCCGTCCTCGGTGTGCATCTGCTCCATGACGCGGGCCTGCACCGAACTGGTGTGCGAGCGCAGCAGAATGTTCTTGGTCACGTCGTCAGGATGCTGCGAGACGAAGAACGTGTCCTGCATGTCGCGGGCGGGGTGGTCGGCGGCGAAGTTCATTTTCGTGAAGACGTGGAGGTCGTCCTCCACCTCGGGGCCGTCGGCCAGCACGAATCCCATGCGCGAGAAGATGTCGATAATCTCGTTGGTGACGATGGTCAGCGGGTGGCGCGTGCCGAGCTTAATGGGGTAGGGCGTACGCGTCAGGTCGGTCTGCTCGTCGCCCGTCTCCTGAGTCTCGCACTGCTCGCGCAGCTGGTTGATGCGCTCCTGTGCCATCTGCTTCAGCTCGTTAATCTTCATGCCGATGGTCTTCTTCTCGTCGGCAGCCACGTTGCGGAAGTCGTTCATCAGGGCCGTAATCTCGCCCTTCTTGCTGAGGTATTTCAGTCGCAGTTGTTCTACTTCGTCAGCGTTGTTGGCGCTCAGCGTCTGTACTTCTTTCAGAAGCTGGTCTATCTTGTCGAGTATCATGATTATTTACGATTTACTGATTATCTATTTACGATTTTGTCAATTCGGCTGCAAAGGTACGAAATAATTATCGATTTCTTACAAAGAATTAAGAATTATTTTGTAACTTTGCACGCTGAATTCAGAAAGACTGACAATGAAGAGGCTTTCTTTGGTTGCATTGGCACTGGCTCTACTGATGCTTTCGTGCAAGGGTGGGCAGACGGCAGCACCGACCGACACCGCGTCGGCCGACTCTGCCGACACCGCCGCTACTGACAGCGTCGGCGAGGTGCTCGACACGCTGGAACAGCTCATCACCGAGACGCCTATGCCACGCGCCGCCGACGAGCTGTTCGACGACTTCCTGTTCAACTTCGCCGCCAACCGTAAGCTACAGATGGAGCGCATAGCCTTCCCCCTGCAGACGATACGTAACGGCAAGACGACCCGCGTGGGCCGCGGCGAGTGGCAGATGGAGCACTTCTTCATGCGCCAGGATTTCTACACCGTGCTCTTCGACGACCAGCAGCAGATGGAACTCGTGCGCGACACGTCGGTCAGCCAGGCTACGGTTGAAAAGATTTACTTCAACACCAGGGCCGTGATACAGTACAAGTTCCGCCGTGTGAAGGGTGCCTGGATGCTGTTGGAGGTCGTCACAGAGCCGATAGCCCAGAACCGCAACGCATCGTTCCTGGAGTTCTACCACCAGTTTGTCACCGACTCGGCATTCCAGGCCGAGAGTCTGGGCCAGACTGTGACGTTCGTGGGTCCCGACCCCGACGACGACTTCGCCCAGATGGAGGGCATACTGACGCCCGACACGTGGCCGGCCTTTGCACCGGAGCTGCCCGACCGCATGATTTACAACATCGTCTACGGCAAACCGCAGGGCGACTCCGACCAGAAGGTCTTCGTCATGCGCGGCATTGCCAACGGTCTGGAGGTTGAGATGACCTTCAGCCGCGACGGGGGGCAGTGGCGGCTCGTGAAGCTCGTGGAGTGAGGAGTGTGAATTGAGATATGTTAGATATACGCGATTATAGTCTTTTGGAGCATAATACGTTTGGCATCTATGCACGGTGCCGGCGTTTCATGAGCTTCCTGTCAATCGAGGAGGCCAAGGAGGTGGCAGCCCAGCTGCGAGCCGACGACGCTCCTTATATAATAATAGGTGGCGGCAGCAACCTGCTGCTCACCGGCGACTACGACGGTACGGTGGTGCGGTCGCGCATCTTTCTGGCCTGCGAGAAAGGCGATACCGTCAGCTGCGGCAGCGGCGTGAGGTTCGACGAACTGGTTGAGGAGACCCTCCGCCACGGACTCTACGGTCTTGAGAACTTGTCGTATATTCCCGGCGACGTCGGCGCTGCAGCCGTCCAGAACATCGGGGCCTACGGTGTCGAGGTAAAGGACCTGATAAAGCATGTGTGGGCCATCGAGATTGCCACCGGCGAGTTGCGGTGCTTCAGCGCCGAGGAGTGTGGCTATGGCTACCGCTACAGCCGTTTCAAGGACGAGTGGCGCGGCCGCTACCTGATAACGCAGGTGGACTTCCAGCTGAGCCGTCAGTTCGTGCCTCATCTGGACTACGGTAACATCAGGCGGGAGCTGGACGAGCGCCACATCACCGAGCCGACGGCTATGGAACTGCGAACCATCATCACCCTGATGCGCCAGGAGAAACTGCCCGACCCGCGCGTGCTGGGCAATGCCGGCAGCTTCTTCATGAATCCCGTCGTCAGCCGACAGCAGTATGAGCAGTTGGCGGCCCAGTATCCGCAGATGCCCCACTACTACGTCGACGAAGCCCACGAGAAGATTCCCGCCGGGTGGATGATCGAGCAGTGCGGGTGGAAGGGACGCTCCCTGGGCCGGGCTGGCGTTCACGACCGCCAGGCACTGGTGCTGGTGAACCTCGGCGGGGCAACGGGCCGCGAGATTGTCGAGCTGTGCCACGCTATTCAGCACGACGTCAGCGAGCGGTTCGGCATCATGCTGCAGCCCGAGGTGAACATCGTGTAGCTGTCGCCGACCGCCTTTTTCACCGATTTGTTTGGCGGTTTCGACTTTATTTCGTAATTTTGCACCGTCTTACGGGAACTCGGGTGTCCTCGCCCGCCTACAGCTAACAACCAATTTTTACTAACAATAAACAATTAAGCGTATGAGAAAACTAAAACTATTCATGGCAGCCTTCGCCCTCGTCGGCGGAAGCGTTGCGGCAATGGCGCAGACTGATGTCACGTCAACGTATCTCACTAATGCGGACTTCTCGCAGGGAACACCGATTGGCAACCATCTGTGTGGCTATGGTAAGGATATGGAAACTAATGGAACCACCCACTATGGCATTCAAGATGTGACGGGGTGGACTAAAGTGGTCACTGATGCTGATAATTCTAACGCTTCCTATCCTAATTCAGGTATGGGCGGTGCCATTTTCTCCTATGGAAGCAATTGGCAATTGAAGGGAAACAATAAGGCTGCTCCAGCTGAAGGTCCTAATGGTGCGACAGGCAATTGCCTCGGTTTCTTCGCCGTTTGGGGCTGTGGCGGCTATTATTATCAGGATGTAACTCTTCCTGCCGGTAAATACACCATCACCGTACCGATGTATAATCAAAGTGGTACACAGGAAAACACGACTTACACGGGCTTCTTCCCCACCGAAGGAACAAATAGGACTGTGGCCGTCAATCCCACTGTCGGTTCATGGGTAAACCAGACCGTGACATTCACCTTGGACGCCGAGACTGCCGGACAGATTCGCCTCGGTTATAAGTCTACAGGCAGTGGCTCTGGTGCTAACCCTCATATCTTTATTGACTGCGTTAAGATTGAGTACACCGACATCGCATTAGGAGGTGCCCAAGATATACTTGAAGGTTTCATAAAGAAAGCTGAAGCCTTAAACGGTGTCCTTGGTAACGCAAACTTGACTTCAGCTATTAGTTCTGCAAAAACCACACTGGCAGAGGCTACATCCTCAACTGACGTTGAAGATGCAGCCAACGAACTTAAAAGTGCAATCGACGATGCATTGGATAATGCAGAGCCAGTGTCTTTGGTTAATGGAGACTTTAATACATCCCCCAATATAAAAAAAGATGGCAGTAGCAGTGTGTCGTTTATTGACCCTGCTACAGAAGAAAAACCGTATATTTATCCAGTCTCCGGTTGGACTCCAAATTTTAAATTTAAATCAACTGCTTCCCAAGGTACGACAGCTTCATACGGTGCAACAATAACAGGTGATAAAGGTAATAACGGGACAAATCCTCCTTCGGCAGACATGTTTGGTAGTTCTGAAGGAGCTGCGCTCCACTTGTCATCAGGCTGGGGTGATCAGGCTCGGTATAAGCAGGTAATTGAGTCTTTGTCCTCTGGTCGTTACCTGTTCTACTACGAGGCGAATAATCAGAATGCGAGCGCAACAACACTTGTCGACAACTTCTTTGGTGTAAGTGGATTAGCAGGCGACTTTTATGGTACGTCTAATAGTTTTGTTTATTCAAATGCGAAATCATTCCCATATAACGAATGGGTTGCCAATGCTTTCGAGTTTGATGTTGCTAAAGAGTCAACTGTTACATTCCATGTCGGTGTTACGGGTTCAACAGGCGGTTCTGCCTCTGCACCAAAGCTTTGGGTAGATAATGTTCTGATATACCGTATAGCAGATATTATTGTCACTGACGAAGATGCGAGCAAGATTATAGCTGAGGCTGAAGGCCTCTCCTCTGCTGCCATGAAAGCTGAATACAAGTCTGAAATCAATCAAACTTTGAGCGATTTCAAGGGCTCCCAAACGATGAGTAACTATATAAAACTTAACAGTGCACTCGCCAAAGCGCAGGAGAGCGCAAACATTTACAAGAAACTTGACGTTGCCATTAAAAACGCAGAAAGTTGGTCAACGCAGGGTACTGCTGCGACTCTTCGTTCAAAATATAATGCAGGTCAATATGATGACGAAGCAACTGAGACCAGTATCTATGAAGAATATCAATCTGCGGAAATTTCTGCACTTGCCGATAACGATGCGTCAGACTGGACTTCAGCTTTATTGAACCCAAGTTTTGAAACAGGAGACCTGACGGGATGGAGCGCAGAAAAGCGTGATGATACCGGGGCTAAGGAGAATAGTAATAGCACATATACTATTACTGGTGCAGATGGTAAATATGTGTTTAATACATGGGGCGGCACTGCTGAAAATAATGTTTATCAGACTGTGAAAGGTTTACCCGCAGGCACCTATACGCTAAGTGCTCTGCTTGCAGGGTTTAAAGGAGAAAAACTCGTTTTAGCTGCAGGTGATGAGACCAGTTCTGTGACTGTTGAAGGTGATAAGACTGTAGGCTATACTGTAAATGTCGTATTTGAACATTCTGGCGGCGATTTGCTTATTAAAGCAAGTAATACCAAGAGTCAGGAGACCAGCGACAGATCCTTCCTCAAGGCAGACAACTTTAGACTTATGGCAGGTGGCCTGGCTAATGATTACACAGCCCTTAATACCGCTATAGATCTTGCAGAGTCTAAGAAACTCGGCTTTGAAAGTGGGGAGTATGCACCTTATAATAATGTTGAAGCTTTAGAGGCTTTAGTGAAGGCTAAGGCTATTGACCAAAAGGGAGATAATAGCCAAAGCTATATTGACGGCTTGGTAGAAAAACTGAACAATTGGACAGCTAATTCTGGCGACGTAGATATTATCTTTAATGGGCATTTCGCTCAGGCAGATGGATGGAATCCTTTAGGATGGAGTCGTAGCAATGGTGCATGGGGACAGCAGATATCAGGAATTGAAGCTTCTACAGGAGCAGAGAATGGTACTGCTTGGTACTACAATACAGAAGGTGCATGGGAATATGGTAAAGCAGGTGTTTACACCATGCCGCTTCTTGAAAACACCTGGTATACGCTGACCTTTAAATACCGTTCTCACGAGGATAATTCGAATAATTGGATGAAGGCTTCTGTCTTAAATGAAGAAGGAGAAGGCTTGTCTGAAACACAGTTCGAAAAGAACGGAAGTAAAACTAACTTTGTAACTGCGAAAGCAACATTCTGTACAGGTGCGGCAGGGAATTATATACTGAGACTTTATCAGTCTGGTAATACTCATTTGACAGATGTCTCTATCGTCAAGGCTACCCCCGAGAGCGTCACTGTCGGCTCTGACGGCTATGCTACCTACGTCGGCGAATACGACCTCGACTTCTCGGCTACCGACATCAAGGCCTACACGGCTAAGGTTGCCGACGGCAAGGTGGTGCTGACCCAGATTGAGAAGGTGGCTGCCGGTACGCCCGTGGTGCTCTATTACGAAGGTGGCAAGACCGAGGATATTCCGTTCGCTGCTACAACTGACACGCCCGCCGAAAGCGACCTCGTGGCTGGTAACGGCGCAAAGGTTACTACCATCGACGGCACCTACACCAACTACATCCTGAATAACGGCAAGGGCATCGGCTTCTACCAGGCTAACAACCAGACCGTCGATAAGGGCCGTGCTTACCTGCACGTGGCTGGTACTTCAGAGGCTCGTCTGGCTGTCGTCTTCGGCGATGCCACTGGTATCAGCAGTGTGAAGGCTGCTGCCGACGGCGAGGCTGTCTACAACCTCAACGGTCAGCGCGTGAAGAACGCCTCGAAGGGTCTCTTCATCATTGGCGGCAAGAAGGTCGTGGTGAAGTAAAGCCCCACCCCCGGCCCCTCCCCCGTAGGGAGGGGGAGAACTGGGAGTGGAAGGAATAAGTGAAAAGTGATCAATGAAAAGTTAATAAGAAACGAAAGAATATGAAAAAGCAATATGAGATTCCCGCAGTGGAAGTAATGGAGACAACGACCGAGGCACTGCTCCAGGCCTCGCTGCCCCTGATTGACGAGGGCGCCACTGGCTCTGGCATGAGTCGCGAGACAGAGGATGAGGTGGAACTGCCGAAGTTCATCTTCGAGTAGTCCTCGCTTACCAGTAAGCAAGGCGGTCTGACCCACAAAGTGGGCAGGCCGCCGTTTTTGGTTCAGAAATATTTGGCCGTCTGAGAATTGTTTTGTATCTTTGTGCGCTGAAACATTATCCACTATTTATATGAAGAAACTACTGACAATCTTTCTCTTGGCCTCGATAGCCTGGCAGCCCGTCGTGGCTGCACTTAAGGACGGTGGCGAGTACTACATCTGGCTGAACATCTACGAGAAGCTGATAGGAACCAACGAGGCGGGCGATGGCCCGGCCTTGTCGGCGTATGGAACCAAGACCGACGGCTACGTGTTCGTGGCTGAGTCGTCGGGCGAGGCCGGCTACTTCCTGCTGCGGCAGAAGTCGAGCGGCAAGTATCTGGCTGCCAGCGGCAAAAACAACTGGAGCATTACCTTAGAGTCGAAGCAGACCGCCGACCGCTTCCGCTGGAAGATGACCGGCCCCGACAGCTATGCCTACCTGACCAACAAGAAGAATAGCAGCAGCTTCGTAGGTGTCGACGGTGCCAATAAGGGCTCTGAATATGTCGGCATCTACTACGACAAGCGCAAGAGCAGCCACGGGCAGTTCTCGGTCATTCCCGCCAGCGGGACGTGGGACGAGGCGCGCCGGGCCTACTGCTCGGGCGACTACAAGAATGCGCAGGGCGTGAACGAGGTAGACTACTGTCAGCTCAGCGACATGGCCGTTGACCGCTCTGACGCCGTGGACATCCACATCACGGCCAACGACAACCCGATGCTGGGCAGCAGCACGGTGAACCTGGGCAGCGACCGCACGTGGCTCATCTTCGACAACATCGTGCCCAGCAAGGTCATCAGTACCTACCTGAAGTATGTCACCATCAACGGCGCAGCGGCCAAGAACGGCACGAACTGCCGCGTGGCCATCTACCTGAACGGTGCCGCCGTCATCCCCCTGCCTGAGGTAGCTATGACGTGCGACGGCACCGAAGGCGAGTTCACCCTGGCCGTGGGCAACCACAAGGACTTGGCGGAACAGGACCAGAGCAACACCATGACCAGCTTCACCCTGCGTCGCGGCTATATGGCCACGCTGGCCTGCGGCAGCAACGGCTCGTGGTACAGCCGTGTCTTCGTGGCTGACCATGCCGACCAGGTGGTCACGCTTCCTAATCCGCTGGCCAAGCGTGTGTCGTCGGTCAACATCAAGCCCTGGCAGTATCTGTCGAAGAAAGGGTGGGGAAACACAAGCGGCTCCAACGGCGGCCCCGGACTGAGGGCCACCTGGTTCTGGTCGTGGAGTGCCGGCTACAGCTCGACAACGGATATGGAGTATGTGCCCTGTCGGCAACACGTATATTGGCCAAGTGCTGATGAAGTAAACAACAAGACGGCCACGGCTGCCATATCCATCAACGAGCCAGACCATCCGGAGCAGCATACGAAACACGAAACAAAACCATGTACCTGCCCTGTCGATAACAATAACAAAATCACAGAATGGACGGCATACGGCTATAACGATGACTTTCAGGCCAGTGGCGGCCGCATTGGCTCACCCCAACCGCAGAAGGATGGTGACTTCAGCTATCTGACACAGTATTTTAAGTATGTTGATGAGAATAACAATCATTCGCGTTGCGACATTGCCGTCAGCCATGCCTATCTGCCTATAGGAGGCCGCAATGCCAACGACTATGCTAAGTATGTTACCGACACTTACTGGAATCTTTGGAACAGCGTCAAGCGCCCCATCTGGCTGACAGAGCTGGAGGTGGGAGCAACCTGGAATAGCAACTCGTCGGTAATCAACACCGATGACAAGGCACGTGAATACCTGCAGGCCTTGTTGCAGCGTTTGGAGGAGAGTGATTACATAGAGCGCTACGCCATCTACGGCTTCGACTGGTGGCGTAATTATATGTACTGGGATGCCAATGTCAGCAAGGGGCTGACCCCCGCTGGCCAGGTCTACCGCGACCACCGCGCCGGCTTTGCCTACAATAAGAATAACATCAAGATTCCGGTCTGGTGGGCCGACAGTGCCAAGAAGCCCGGCCTGAAATACGAGGCCGCTGAGGATGGCGGCAGCCTGACCTTCACCGTCAGCAATACCAACGGCGATGCCACGGGCGACATCATCATCGAGCATAAGCCTGCCGGCAGCAGCGAGTGGCAGGAGTTGGCCCGGTTTGAGGATAACCGAACGCTGCTTGAAGGCACGACGGTAGATATCAGCGTGCCCATGAGCAAACTCCATCCCTTAGGCGGCACGTTCAGGGTCGTGTCGACGACACTCTATGGTGGCAGCCAGACCAGCGACGAGGCCGAGGGCTACGCCTATGCCGACTATGATGGCAGTGGCACGGTCGATGCTGCCGACGTGAAGCACCTCGTAGGCCGTGTCCTTGGCCTGACGTCCGGTGGCTATGCCGACATCGACGGCAACGGCGTGGTCAACATTGCCGACGTGACGGCGCTCGTCAGTCTACTGCTTGAGTAGCTTCATGTATTCGTCGTAACTGATATACCGCCCGCCCATTGACTTGAGGTGGGCGGTTTCTAATTGGCAGTCGATGACCGTGCCGCCTAACCGCTCAAGGGTGCGAGCCAGATAGATGAGGGCCAGCTTCGAGGCACTGGGCACGAGCGAGAACATGCTCTCGCCGAAGAAGGCCCGCCCCAGGTTGACACCGTAGAGCCCGCCCACCAGCCGCTCGTCCTCCCACACCTCGACGCTGGCGGCGAAGCCTTGGCGGTGGAGCTCGGTGTAGGCCCTGACCATGTCGGGGCCGAGCCAGGCTCCCTTCTCGAAGTATCGCAGTCGGCAGCAATGGCCGATGACGCCCTCGAAGTCCTCGTTCAGGCTCAGGCGGTAGCGGTCTTTGTTCATCAGCGTGCGCATGGAGTGGCTGACGTGAATCTCGCTGGGGAAGATGACGAAGCGCTGCATGGGGCAGTACCAGACGGGGTCGATACGGCGGAAGTCGTACCACGGGAAGATGCCGTTCTGGTAGGCCAGCAGCAGGCGGTCGACGCTCAGGTCGCCGCCCACGGCTATGCAGCCGTCGTCGTCACCATAGTGTGGGTCGGGGAACCACAGGTCGTCATCTAATTCGCAAACCACCTTATGAATTGAGAATTGAGAGATGAGAATTGAGAATTGATACAGTGACGTCGCCGCCCTCCTTGAGTCGGCCGAAGAGGATTTCGCGCATGAGCAGGGGCTTCAGCTGCTGACCGATGACGCGGTCCATCTCGCGTGCACCGTATTCGCGTGTAAAGCCCTGGTTGAGCAGATGGTCGAAGGCCTCGTCGGTCAGCGTCATCGTCACCCCTCGGGCCGTCAGCTTCTGCTGCAGTTCGCCCAGCTTCTTGCGCAGGATGCGGGTGGCCATCGGGCGGTCCATGTCGTGGAAGACGACGGTGCCGCTGAGGCGGTTCAGGAACTCGGGCTTGAACGTCTTCTTCACCTGACTGAGCATGGCTTCGCCGCGCGACGTCGTCCCCTGGAAGCCGATGTTGGCCTGCGAGGCATACTGAGCACCGGCGTTCGAGGTCATGATGACCACAACGTTGCGGAAGTCGGCCCGCCGGCCCTTGTTGTCGGTCAGTCGGGCGTAGTCCATCACCTGCAGCAGGATGTTGTAGATGTCCTGGTGGGCCTTCTCAATCTCGTCAAGCAGCAGCACGCAGTTCGGCGTCTTGCGTATGGCGTCGGTCAGCAGTCCGCCGTCCTCGTAGCCCACGTATCCGGCGGGCGAGCCAATGAGCTTGGCCACGGTGTGCTTCTCGGTGTACTCGCTCATGTCGAAGCGCACCAGTTCGATGCCCATCTCCTGTGCCAGCACGCGTGCCACCTCGGTCTTGCCCACACCGGTAGGTCCGACGAAGAGCAGGGCAGCCAGCGGCTTCTGGTCGTCGGTCAGTCCGGCCTTGGCCATCTGTACCGACTCCACCACCTGGCGCACGGCCTCGTCCTGGCCGTAGATGCGAGCCAGCAGTCGTTCGCTGAGCGTCTCGAGGGCGGCGTTGTCGTCCTGTCTCATGGCCAGTGCGTCCACCTTGCACGTCTTGGCCAGCGTGTCGGCGATGTGTGACTTTGTAACTAATTTAGAGTCTAAACTCTCCCCTCTGCACTCAAGAGCGGCTCCCGCCTCGTCGATGAGGTCGATGGCCTTGTCGGGCAGGAAGCGGTCGCTGATGTACTTGGCGCTGGCCTCCACGGCGTAGTCGAGGGCTTCGTCGTCGTAGACCACGCCGTGGAACTCCTCGTAGTGGGGCTTCAGCTGCCGCACGATGTTCTTCGTCTCGTCGATGGTCGGCTCGCCGATGTCAATCTGCAGGAAGCGGCGCACCAGTCCCTTCGAGCGTGCGAAGTGCCGGTTGTACTCCTCGTAGGTGGTCGAGCCGATGAATCGCGGGTTGCCGGCCTCGAGGTAGGGCTTCAGCATGTTCGAGGCGTCCATCGAGCTCTCGCCGGTGGCGCCGGCGCCGACGAGTGTGTGAATCTCGTCGATGTAGACGATGTTGTTCTGCGACTCCTGGCTGACGCCGTCCATGATGATCTTGATGCGGTTCTCGAAGTCGCCGCGGTACTGCGTGCCGGCTAGCAGCGTGCCCATGTCGAGCAGGTAGACGCGGCTGCCCTGCAGGCGCTGGGGCACGTTGCCACTCTTGATGCGGCTCACCAGCCCCCAGACGAGTGCCGTCTTGCCCACGCCCGGCTCGCCGACGTGCAGCGGGTTGTTCTTCTCGCGGCGGCAGAGCACCTGAATGGTGCGCTCCAGCTCCTCGTCGCGGCCTATGAGCGGGTTGTGGCTCTCTACGTGGTCGTTCATGCAGGTGACGAGCCGTCGCCACGACTCTGGCTGTTCGGCGTCGTTGTCGTCGTCGAGCTGTCCGAACTCCTCGTCCAGGTGGTCGTCGAAGTCGACGAAGTTGATGAGGTGGCTCATGAAGTGGCTCTCCTTGTCGCCGAGGGCGCTCTTCAGCAGGTAGCAGGCCCACGAGTCGTTCAGGCTGAGCAGCCCCGTCACGAGGTGTGGCGTGTCGAGTGCCGTCGCGCTGCTGTTGTTCACCTGCTGGCAGGCCGTCGCCAGCAGCTGCTGCATCTGGACCGAGAACGTCAAGGTGTAGTCATCGTCGCCGGGCACCGACTCTATGGCCGACAGCCTCTCCTCGACCTGCTCTTTGAGCTTCTCCGGTTGGTAGAAGATGTTCAGGGCCGAGTAGAAGTTGCCGTCGTTGATGAGGGCCAGCAGCAGGTGTTCGGGCATGACGAACTCATGGCGGTACTGCGCGCAGCATTGCATGGCGCTATTCAGCACCCTTGAGGTGCGCTCTGTCTGTTGGATGTCGGGCATGTCTGTGGTTTATTCGGGTTCGTAGGTCAGCCTCAGCGGGAAGTGCTCCTCGCGGGCCATGTGGGTAGCCTTCTGCACTTTCGACACGGCGACGTCGTAGCTGTAGATGCCCACCACGGCCTTGTCGGAGTGGTGTACCTGCAGCATCAGGGCCTCTGCCTCGGCTTCGGCTTTGAAAAACACGGTGACGAGCACCTTGACGACGAACTCCATCGACGTGAAGTCGTCGTTGTAGATGGTCACCTTGTAGCGTCGCGGCTCGCGCAGGTCGGTGCGCTGTCGTTCGCGTATGGCTGATTGTTCTTTTGGCATACTGGCTGCAAAAGTACGCAAAAAAAGCCACACCTGCAAGAGGCGTGGCTTATTTTAAGACGTTTTATACTTCTGCTGGGTTTAGAACGAGTAGTACAGTCCGAAGGTGATGTTGCTGGCATCGAGGCTCACGCCGAACTTGCTGATGTTGTTGTCGTCGCCGTCGGGGTTGAACAGGTCGTAGCCGATGAAGCCGATGTGCGAGACGAAGCTCACGTTGTCGGTCAGGTTGACGGCCAGACCCGGCTGGAATCCGATAGCCAGCTCAGTCCAGTCAGCCTTCGAGGCCGAGGTGAAGCCGAGGCCACCGTCGACGAAGAAGTTCACGCGGCCGAGCTTCGAGAAGGTGTAGCGGGCGTAGGGAGCAATCGAGAAGGCACTCTCGCTGGGAACGTTGACGTTGCCGAACTTCACGCCGTTGAACTTGTCGCTCTGATAGCCAATCACGGTACCGATGGCCCACTCCTCGTTCAGGTTGTAGCCAATCTCGGGCATCAGCTTGAAGACGGTCTCGCTCTTGTCGCCGGCCAGCTTCTGGCTGCTCCATGCCTCGACGGCCACGCTACCACCAATGTAAACCTGAGCGTTCATGCTCATTGCTGCAAAAGCAGCGACCAAAGTCATAAAAATCTTTTTCATGTTCTTTTTCCTTTCTTTTCTTTAATGAGTTATTACCTTTGTTAGATTCTCTTATCGACTGCAAAGATAAGCATACTTTGCGGTTCGTTGTTCTTTTTTTGTGTTTTTTTATGTTTTGTGCGCGCTAACATGACTTATGTCAATTAAAAAGCTATAAAAGAGCGGCGCCGATTGGCCGAATGTCGGCAGAAAAGCGTATCTTTGCATATTCTATATATAAAATGTACGTATGAAAAGATTTCCGATGATAGCCATCTGTGTGATGGGAACGGTGGGCGCAGCGTTCGCCCAGACCAAGGACGGCGGGCTCTCCGCCAGTATGTTACACGACATTATCAAGGAGCAGAAGCAGATGCCCGTCAGTCAGGCGCTGGCCAACGCCGTGGCCGCCAATGCCATCGACGACCTGGCCAAGAGCCGCGACAATGCTGCCGCGCTCGACACCTACTTCAGCATAGAGACGCGCCGGCAGTCGATTACCGACCAGAAGTCGAGCGGCCGCTGCTGGATGTTCAGCGGCTTCAACGTGCTGCGCTCCAACTATATGCTGCAGCGCGACTCCGTGCAGCTGGAGCTGTCAGAGGCCTACCTCTTCTTCTACGACCAGTTAGAGAAGGCCAACCTCATGCTGCAGGGCTGCGCCGACACGGGCACGAAGCCCATCGACGACCAGCGCGTGCAGTTCTTCTTCCACTATCCCATCAGCGACGGCGGCACCTTCTGCGGCGTGGCCGACCTGAGCGAGAAGTACGGCCTGGTGCCCCGCGAGGTGATGCCCGAGTCGTTCTCGAGCGACAACACGTCGAAGGCCCGCCAGCTCGTGGCCTCCAAGCTGCGCGAGTATGGTCTGCAGCTGCGCGACATGGTGCAGAAGGGAAAGAGCCAGTCGGCCGTCAACAAGGCCAAGGTGCGCATGCTGGCACAGATTTACCACATGCTCGAGATGACCATCGGCCAGCCGCCCCAGAAGTTTACCTATGCCTTCAAGACCCGCGACGGCCGCGCCGCAGGGCCTGCCCGCGAGTACACGCCCCAGCAGTTCTACCAGGAGGTGGTGGGCGGTCCGCTCAACGGCACGTTCATCATGGCCATGAACGACCCGCGCCGTCCTTACTACAAGACCTACGAGGTGGAGCTGGACCGCCACACCTACGACGGTCATAACTGGCGCTACGTCAACCTGCCGATGGACGACATCGAGCAGATGGCCATTGCCTCGCTGCGCGACGGCCGCAAGCTCTACTCGAGCTACGACGTGGGCAAGCAGCTCGACCGCAAGCGTGGCTTTGCCGACACGGGCAACTTCGACTACGCCTCGCTCTTCGGCACTACCTTCGGCATGGACAAGGCGCAGCGCATCTCGACCTTCGACAGCGGCTCTACCCACGCCATGACGCTCTGTGCCGTCGACCTCGACGCCAGCGGCAAGGCCACGAAGTGGAAGGTTGAGAACTCATGGGGTGCCGACTGGGGCCAGAAGGGCTGTCTCATCATGACCGACCGCTGGCTGCGCGAATACCTGTTCCGCCTGGTGGTCGACAAGAAGTATGTGCCCGAGAAAATCCTGAAGGCCGCCGAGCAGGAGCCTATCATGGTAATGCCCGAGGATCCGCTCTTCCTGCCCGACGAGTAGTCCTTTTCTGAAGACTACGAATTTCACGAATTATACTTATTTTTTTATAAGGAGTTTAGGAGTTTAGGAGTTTTGAAGACTCCTAAACTCCCAATAAATTCGTAAAATTCGTGAAATTCGTAGTCTACTTCAGCTTCAGCCTCAGGCTGTTGAGCACGACGCTGACGCTCGAGAAAGCCATCAGGGCCGAGGCCCACATGGGCGTTATCTGCCACTCGTAGCCTAAGAGGTAGGGTAGGCCGGCGGCCAGCGGTATGCAGACGACGTTGTAGACGAACGCCCAGAACAGGTTCTGGCGGATCATGCCCACCGTGCTGCGCGACAGCGTGACGGCGTCAGCCAGGCGGCGCAGGTCGGTGCCCATCAGCGTCACCTGGGCCACCTCCATAGCCACGTCGGTGCCCTTGCCCATGGCAATGCTGACGTCGGCGGCAGCCAGCGCCTGCGAGTCGTTGATGCCGTCGCCCACCATAGCCACGTGGCGCCCCTCCTGTTGCAGCCGCCTGACGAGGTTCTCCTTGTCCTGGGGCAGCACTTCAGCGTCGTAGTGGTCGATGTGAGCCTCGCGTGCCACCTGGGCCACGCGCTCCTCGCGGTCGCCACTGATCATGTAGACCTCGATGCCCCGGGCCTTCAGGGCGTCCATGGCCTCAGGGGCGTGGGGCTTTATGTGCTCAGTGGTGCCATCGGTCTGGGTGATGGTGCCCGTCTTGTCGACCACCATGGCGTCGACCAGCCGCAGCTGTTCCAGTGCGGTGGCATCCTTGATGAGTATGTTCTTCTCGGCAGCCTTGCCGATGCCCACCATGAGGGCTGTAGGCGTGGCCAGCCCCATGGCACAGGGACAGGCGATGACCAGCACCGAGACGGCCGACAGCACGGCCTCGGGCAGGTGCTCGGTGCCGCCGATGGCGAGCCAGAGCACGAACGTCAGCACGCTGATGGCAATGACCGTCGGCACGAAGACGAGGGCTATGCGGTCAACCACGCGCTGCACGGGAGCCTTCGAGCCCTGCGCCTCCTGCACCATGCGTATGATGCCGGCCAGCACCGTCTGCTGGCCTACCTCGGTGGCGCGGAAGAGGAAAGCCCCGGAGCCGCTGCTGGGAGGGGTGGCTTGTGGCGGGGCGACGGCGATGGTGCCGGCCAGGACGCGGTCGCCGGGGCGCTTCGCTACGGGGGCGGGCTCGCCGGTGATCATCGACTCGTCGATGTGGGCGACGAAATCGCCCACCGCACTGGCCGAGGCGGGGGCGGCGCCCACCACGATGCCGTCGACGGGGGCCTTCTCGCCGGGCCTCACCTCGATGATGTCGCCCGGCTGAAGGGCTGCCACCGGCACCTCGACCGTTGTGTTGCCCTCAGCGCCGTCCCCCTTTCCTACGGGGCCGGAGCTGCTTACCCGCGCCGTCTTGGGCTGCAGCCCCATCAAGGCGCGAATGGCCGATGCGGTGCCGTGCTTGGCGCGCTCCTCTAAGAGGCGGCCTGTCAGCACGAAGGTGATGATCATGACCGAGGCGTCGAAGTAGGTGTGCCACGCTATGCCGCGGCTGCCCCAGACGGCGTCGCCCCAGAACGTGTTGAACGTGCTGAAGCCGAACGACACGGCCGTCGAGAGGGCCACCAGCGTGTCCATGTTGGCCGAGCCGTGCAGCAGTTGCTGCCAGGCCGAGCGGTAGAACTGCCATCCGCAGTAGACGATGTTCAGCAGGGCAATGATGAGGCACACCTGGTTGGTCGTGTCGCGCGTACCTATATTTATCAGGCCCATCGAGACGGCCATCACCAGCAGGGCGAAGCCCCACGAGAGCACCACCTTGCGGCGCAGCGTCGTGAGGGCCTGCTGCTCGATGGCCTCCACGTTGCGGTCTTGCTCGATGACCATGTCGTAGCCTATCTTGCCGATCTCGTCCTTCATCTGCTCGAGCGTGATGCGGCTTTCGTCGTAGTCTACTAAAGCAGTTCGCGTCGGCAGGCTGACGCTTGCCGACGTGATACCTTCGAGTGAGTTCAGTTTCTGTTCGACGCGCGCCGAGCATCCGGCGCACATCATGCCGAGAACGGCTATCTGCTTCTTCATTTCTTCTTTTTCGTGTTTAGCGGGGCAGGGCCGTCGGCCGTCGGCGTGACGGGCACGATGCGCCCCTCGCGGTCGAAGGTCATGCGGTCTATGCACACCTCGCGGTGGATGCCCGGCTCGTGGTTAATGAAGTTACGGTTTATGCGGTGGTAGACGATGTACCACTCGTCGCGGCCGGGAATCTGCAGTACGCTGTTGTGGGCCGTGCCGTAGATGTGCTGCTCGGGTCGCTGCTCAATGACGCGGTAGCTCTCGGGGTCGATGCTGATGGGGCCGAGCGGCGACGTCGACGTGCCGTAGCAGACGTGGTAGTTGGGCGAGCCCGTGTCGTCGACGCTCCAGAGGAAGTAGTACTTGCCGCCCCGGTAGAAGACGTAGGCTCCCTCGCGCAGGGCCCACGTCTGCAGCGTGCCGCCCTTTGGCGTCAGGTTCACCGTCGTCTCCTTCTTGATTGAGCGCAGGTCGTCGTTAAGCTCGGCGCCGGCCATGAAGCCGTTGCCCCAGTAGAGGTAGTACTTGCCCGACTTCGGGTCGCGGAACACGTCGACGTCGATGGCCTGTCCGCCGCCCACGCCCTCGGGGCGGTCGGCGTCGGTGACGATCGGTGCGCCGCTGTCAACGAACGGTCCCGTCGGCGAGTCGCTTATGGCCACGCCTATCTCCTTGCGGTTGGTCTTCGGGTTGTGTGCCGAGAAGTAGAAGTAGTACTTGTAGCCGCCCTTCTCCTTACGCTCGATGATGGCCGGTGCCCAGGCGTTGCCCGTAGCCCAGCTTACCTGGTCGCCCTTGACGTCGAGCATCTTGCCCTCGTCCTTCCAGTCGATGAGGTTCGTGCTCGAGAAGACGCTGAAGTCGTGGCCGCCCCAGCCGGGCGTGCCGTCGGTGGTCGAGTAGATGTAGTACTGCTTCGTCTTCTGCGAGTAGAGCACCTCGGGGTCGGCGTGGAATCCGCTCAGAATGGGCTGGCGGTGGTTGGGAAAGGCCTTGAGTAGGCGCTCCTTCTCGGCCCGCGTGATGGGGATGATGGTGCCGTGGCGCGGCGTGAACTTGCCCTTGAGGGCGGTGTTGCGCTCAAACTTGAACGTCTTCAGGTCCTTTGAGCTGCAGAACTGGTAGTGGCCGCTGCCGTAGCAGTCGTACATGATGATCCACGACTGCCCGTCGATGGCTCGGCAGACGCCTACGCCCTCTACGGCCTCCTTCGTCTGCTCGACGTTGCCCGGCAGCATCTGCCACTTGTCGGTCAGCTGCTTGGCCACGGCCTGATAGATGCCGCGCCCCGACTCCTGCTTATAGAAGAGGTGGTAGAGCTGGTCGTCGGGGTTGAAGACGATGTCGCCGTCGATGGTGGCATTGCCGGCGTCGAAGAGCCACTGCGGCTCGCCCTCGAGGTCGGTGAAGTCGCTGTTGGCATACTGGTAGTAAATCTTGTCGTACGAGCCGGGGTCGCTCGTGCGCAGCGAGTAGAACACCATGTACTTGCCGGCCTTGTGGTCGTAGATGGTCTCGGGAGCCCAGACGCGGATGACGTTCTTCCACGTCTTCGTGTAGCGGGTGGGGAAGTTCACCGTCGAGTGCTGCCAGTTGATGAGGTCGGTCGACCGTAGCAGCACCATGCCGCGATTGCTCGACCAGCCCAGCGAGGAGCGCATGTCGGTGACGACCATGTAGAACGTCTTGCCGTCCTCGCCGCGCAGGATGTGCGGGTCGCGGACACACTGCGTCAGGGCTATCGTGTCGCTCTCGATGACGGGTGCCCCGTCGTTCAGCGGTGTGTAGTTATAGCCGTCGTCCGAGAGTGCGTAGCATATCTGCTCGTCGCGCGGGTCGTTGCTGTTGAAGTAGGTGAAGAGGTAGGCCACCATCTCGTTCGGGTCCTTGGGCTGCTCCTGTGGGGCGGCCGTCTTCTTCTTGGCGGCCAGCGAGGGGGCCGCCGCCACTGCCATCAGCAGTGCGGTCAGTAGGGTTTTGCTTCTGTTCATAGTTATCATTGCTTTACGTTTTGTTGTGCTTGTTCCGTTACGGTGTGCAAAGATACAACAAAAAAACGTAACCCGCAATCCTTCCCGTCTTTTTTTCGCGCGAAAAATAACGTGCCGAAAGCTTTGCGCTTTCGCCTTTTATTCGTATCTTTGCAGCCGAAACGTTTCATCTAATTAATACGCTTATGTGTACAGTAACATTAGAGTATGATCATAACAGTGCTTTGGCGCGGCGCAAGCTCGCTGCGTTGCTGGCTACAGGGCTTTTCCTAAAGGTTGATGAGAAACCGCAAGAGCCTACACCCGATGAGGCGGAGGCTCACCGTAAGTGCAGAGAGGAGTTTCTCTACGCGTCAAAGATAATGTCTGCTAAAGCCTTTGCCCGCCATCTGAAATGAAATACCACCAGAGAGACATCGTAGAGATAGACTTCCCGATTCCTGGTGAAGGCTATAAGGTTCATCCAGCAGTCATTGTGTCTAATGATGACCTGCAATTGGACGAGGGCTTTGTGTATGTTGCACTGATTTCGTCGCAGGATTTTGTTTACAGCCGTCACTATGCTTATAAGTTGACCGACGAGATGCTTTCGTTCAAAATGGCTAAGCAGAGTTATGTCAAGTGTCAGGTACTTGCTGTCACGGTTGACGACGGAATTCTTCGCCGACTCGGCAGTGTCAAGCAGAAGTATTTTGACGAGATTGTTGACAAGATTATTGATTCGATATTCTGACAGCCCTCATAACAATTATATGAATACCAGTGACAATAACATCAAGAGTCGCCTACAGCGCATGGCAGCCTTGCTGCTGATGCTGATTGCGGTCACGGCCACGGGCCTGGCTCAGGAGCCCGACGTGACCGTCACCCTGAAGCGAGGCGACGTCAGCGGCGACGGCCAGGTGAACGGCGGCGACCTGTCGCTGCTGACCGACCATCTGCTGGGCCGCGCCAAGGCTCCGTCGCCCGACGTCAACGGCGACGGCACGGCCAACATCGCCGACGTTACCGCCCTCGTCGCCCTTCTCCTAGCCGGTCCCGGTTCCGACGACCTGCCCCTTATCGACTCCGCCGACCAGATATCCAGTAGCGACGACGTGGAGTGAAGTAAGATTTGTGGTTGACCTGCTCGACCACCGTGAGTTCACAAAAAGAGTGGTATGATAGGTGAATGGCAAAAAAGAACCTGCACTTCCTGCACTGAGCCTCATTCTCAGGAGGTTATGTCACTAAACCGGCACCTGAACCTGCACTTGAACCTGCACCTGAACCAGCACCCGAGATGAGCGGCGGTCTATAGCCAAGACCCGCCGCGCCTTTCCGAAAACCCGCCGCGTTTTACCGAAAACCCGCCGCGTTTTGTTGTTCCCACGGCCTGGGACAAATGTCCCAGGCCGTGGGAACGCTCTTTTGGTGCCGCCAAACTACTGGTTTGGAAGCCCTTTCCGACCATTGGTGCAGGTTCAGGTGCAGGATTCAGTGCAGGTTCTGGGCCGGAACAGGATTTTGAATAGCTTGATTGTTAGCCTGTTAGGTGGCTAAGTGCTGGAAGTGCGGGTAATTTCCGGTCTTCAGTCTACTATAGTGATGCGGCCCTGGGGCTTGGCGTAGGTGGCGCCGGTTCGGCCCTGCAGACTCTTCTCCATGAAGCTGGCCACGACGTTGCGCGTCAGCTCGCTGCCCTGCTTCAGTACCTTGCAGCCCTTCAGGGCGTCGTAGAAGCCGCCACCCTTGTAGTAGGTCGTCACGGCCACGGTGTACGAGCGCGCGGGGTCGATGTCGGCATACTGGCCCGTGGCCTTGTCGAGCACGCGCACGTCGCTGACGGTGTGGCTCGCCGTGTGTATGGTGTAGCTGATGCCCGAGCACTGCGGGAAGTTGCCGTCGAAGTCGGGCGTCTTGGCCGTACACTTACGCAGCAGGTCGAGGATGGTGGCCCCCGTTACCTCGAGCATCACCAGCGCCTGGTCGTAGGGCGAGAGAGCGGCGATGTGGCCGTAGGTGATGTCGCCCGGCTGCACGTCGTTGCGTATGCCGCCGCCGTTCTCGAAGGCGATGTCGGCACCCATAGCCTGCCGGTAGGCGTCGGCTACGAGGTCGCCGGCGTTGGTCTCGGCGCGTCGCACGTACATCTGTCCGGCCTCGTCGGTGACCACCAGTCGGTAGTCGCTGCGGCAGACGACGCGGTTGACGATCTGGTCCATCAGCCGCTTGATGCTGTCGGTGGCGGCCGTCACCTGCGGGTTCTCGTACGCCACCTCGGCGGCTGGCACGAGCACGGTCTGCATCCGTCCGTCGGGCGTGATGATGAGCTTGCCGATGTTGGCAAACTGCGTGCCGGTCTGGCTGATGCCTATGGGCTTGCCTGCCAGGTTTGCCTGGGTGTCGTGGGGAATGGTGTTGTGGCTGTGGCCGTCGAGCACGACGTCGATGCCCTTTGTGGCGGCAATGAGGCGGTGGGAGTCGAAGCCCATGGACTGCGTCTCCTCGCCGACGTGCGAGATGAGCACCACGTAGTCGGCACCCTCGCGGCGGGCGTCGTCGACGGCCTGCTGTATGAGCTGGTAGAAGAGCTCGGGCTTCAGGTCGTAGACCACGTTGCCGCCGTCGTCGTGGAAGGCGTAGCTCTCGAGCAGCATCGTCTCGGGCGTGACGGCCCCGACGAAGGCCACGCGCTTGTCGCCGACGCGGTAGATGACGTAGGCGGGGTAGTAGGACTTGGTGGCGCCGCCGTCGAAGAAGTTGGTGCAGACGACGGGGGCCTCCATCTGGCCGAGCAGCTCCTTCATGCGTGGCACGCCGTAGTCGAACTCGTGGTTGCCCAGCGTGACGGCGTTGTAGCCCACGCGGCGCATGATGTCGACCACGTACTGACCGCGCGAGACGGCGCCCGCCGTGCCGCCCTGCAGGAAGTCGCCCACGCAGACGGCCAGGGCGTGGGCCGTGTCGCTGCGGTTGATGGCGTCGCGCAGTCCGGCAATCTTCGTGTAGCCGTCGATGTTGCAGTGGACGTCGTTCTCGTAGAGCACGACGATGCTTCTCTTCTTTGCCAGCTGCTGCGTCGTCGGCTGCTGTTCAAGGGTTCTGCACGAGGCGAGGGTCACGAGGCAGCCCACCAGGGCTACGGCCAGTTGTTTTGGGGTAAAGGTTGTAACCATATTCTTCATTCGTCTTTTATTGTGCAAAGATAAGAATTATTTGCCTAACGGCAGCATGGAATTAAGAATATTTTCGTAATTTTGCAGCCCATACGCGAAAAAACAGGAGAAATATATGCTTGAAGTCATCATAGCTGCCCTTGTGGGCATTGCCGTCGGCGTGGTGGCAGCCTACCTTGCGGCCAACCGCCGCTACACGGCGCTGCGCATCACGGCCGAAGCCACGGCGACGTCGCTCCGCCACACCGTCGCCGACCTGAAAGGCAAGACCGAGCTCGTGGCCAGTCTGCAGGCCGAGAACCGCCACCTCAACGCCCTGAGCCTCTCGCAGGAGAACGAGATCAGCCTGCTGAAGGAGCAGAGCGCCGCCGAGACGCGGCTGCGCCAGGAGCAGTTTCAGGAGCAGCTGAACGTCGTGCGCGAGCAGTTCCACAACCTGGCCGCCAACGTGCTGGCCAAGACCAGCGACCGCCTGAGGGACGAGAACCGCGAGGCCATGGAGCACATTACGCGGCCCATCGGCGACAGCTTCGCCGAGCTGCAGAAGGCCATCATGGAGAGCGACCGCGAGGCCGCCAAGACCGCCGCCTCGCTGACCGAGCGGCTGCGGCAGGTTGGCGAGCAGGCCGAGCGCATGGACCGCACGGCGACACGGCTGACCAACGCCCTGCGCGGCGACTCGAAGCAGGCCGGCGACTGGGGCGAGCTGGTGCTGCAGGAGCTGCTCGATGCTCAGGGCTTCAAGCGGGGCCTTGACTACGACGTGCAGGACACCATCACCGACCAGGACGGCTTCGTCGTGCGCAACGACGACACGGGCCGCTCGATGCGCCCCGACGTGGTGCTCCACTACCCGGGCCACCAGGACGTGGTCATCGACGCGAAGGTGTCGATCAAGGCCTACTACGACTACGTGAACGAGCCGGCCGAGAGCGTGCGCCAGCAGATGCTCGACCGCCACGTGCAGAGCCTGCGCTCACACGTTAAGGAGCTGGCTGCGAAGGACTACAGCCGCTACATACAGCCGCCGCGGACGGCCATCGACTTCGTCATCATGTACGTGCCCAACGAGGCGGCCCTGCAGGTGGCGCTGAACCGCGACCCGAAGCTGTGGGCCGAGGCCTTCGACAAGAAAGTCTTTATTTCGAGCACGCAGAATCTCTTTGCCATTCTGCGCATGATACAGATTGCCTGGCGGCAGCACAACCAGACGGAGAACCAGAAGCGGATAGTGGGGCTGGCCGAGCAGCTCGTCTCGCGCATCGGACTCTTTGCCGAGCGTGCCGCCAGGGTGGGGCGCGACATCGACACACTGACGTCAGACTTCGCCGACATGCAGAAGTCGGTCGACGGCACGCGCGGCATCCTGCAGAAGGCTAACGAGATGAAGCAGCTGGGCATCAAGGAGGACGTCAAACACCCGCTGCCGCCGACGGATACTACGAATTACACGAATTATACGAATTAGGGTGGGGCGTAATTCGTATAATTCGTGTAATTCGTAGTCGTGACTAAGCCGCGATTCTTACTTGTAGCACTCGAAGATGCTGTCTACCGTCTGGGCGGGCAGCTTCTTGCTGAGCAGACTGACAATCCAGACCACGGGGAAACCGCCCACCATGGCGATGGCACCGCAGTTGATGGGGTTGATGGGGTTGCCCAGCAGCATGTTGACCACCGTCAGGCCGACGCCCCAGATGAAGCAGGCCCAGACCGAGGCCGTCGTCACGCCGCGCCAGTAGAGGCCCAGCATGAACGGTGCGAGGAATGCACCGGCCAGCGCGCCCCACGAGATGCCCATGAGCTGGGCGATGAACGTCGGCGGGTTCAGCGCTATGAGCAGCGAGATGGCTATAAAGAACATAATAAGTACGCGCATGACCACCACCTTGCGGCGCTCGATCTTCTCGGAGACGATGTCGTCGATGGTGCCTTCCTCGACCTCGCCCGGCAGCGACTTCTTGTCGCGGTAGATGAGGTCGAGCGTCATCGTCGAGCTCGACGTGAGCACCAGCGAGGCCAGCGTCGACATTGATGCCGACAGCACCAGCAGCACCACGAGGGCAATGAGCACGTCGGGCAGCGTGACGAGCATGGCCGGCACGATGGAGTCGAAGGCTATCTTGCCGTTGGCGCCAATCACGGGGTCGTACAGACGGCCGAAGCCGCCGAGGAAGTAGCAGCCGCCGGCCACGATGAAGGCGAAGACGGTAGAGATGACGGTGCCGCGGCGAATGGCGCTCTCGTCGGTGATGGAGTAGAACTTGCCCACCATCTGCGGCAGGCCCATCGTGCCGAGCGACGTCAGCACGACCACGCCGAGCAGGCCCCAGGGGTCGGGGCCGAACCAGGTGGCAAACAGGCCGCTGCCGGGCTCCGTCGAGCCGTCGGCGGGCAGCTGCGCCAGCTTCGTGACGGCCTCAGAGAGTCCGCCCTGGGCGGCGATGACGGCCACGATGACGGCCACGATGCCGAAGAGCATGATGATGCCCTGAATGAAGTCGTTCATGGCCGTGGCCTTGTAGCCGCCGAGAATGACGTAGACGGCGGTGAGTATGGCCATGATGACCACGCAGTACTCATAAGGTATGCCGAAGCCCATCTCGAAGAGGGTCGAGATGCCTTTGTAGACACCGGCGGTGTAGGGAATCAGGAACACGAAGGCAATAATCGAGGCCACCACGCGCAGGCCCTGGTCCTGGAAGCGGGTGCCGAAGAAGTCGGGCATGGTGCGGCTCTCGATGTGCTGCGTCATGAGCTTCGTGCGGCGGCCTAACAGCAGCCAGGCCAGCAGCGAGCCGATGACGGCGTTGCCCACGCCGATCCACGTTGAGCTGAGGCCGTACTTCCAGCCGAACTGTCCGGCGTAGCCCACGAAGACCACTGCCGAGAAATAAGAGGTGCCGAAGGCGAAGGCCGTCAGCCAGGGGCCCACGGC
Source organism: uncultured Prevotellaceae bacterium (assembly GCA_946617675.1). Lineage (GTDB taxonomy): Bacteria > Bacteroidota > Bacteroidia > Bacteroidales > Bacteroidaceae > Prevotella. The sequence continues at coordinate 67,284 of CAMOKH010000097.1, forward strand.
GCGCCCGCCGAGTACAAATCCGTCGACACTGCTGGCCTGCTTGCGGGTGTACACACCCACGCCAATCATCACGGCCAGGAAGATGATGGTTAAAAGAACCTTGATAATCATAAAAAAGCCCACCCAAGCCCTCCCCAAGGGAGGGGTGTTTGATGACATGATACGGTGGGAATATCTTTTATTTGTTAAACTTACAATTCTTTGTCTTATTTGCCCTTACATTCAGACATCCCTCCCTTGGGGAGGGCTTGGGTGGGCCTTAGAATGCTACCTGTACTTGGGCCTGCAGCCAGTTATAGTCGTCGCCAATCATGTCGCCGCAGAGGCAGCGCGTGTACTGCAGCTGCAGGCGGCACTTCTTGTAGTACCAGTACTGCAGGCCGACGGTCAGGTTGGTCTGGTCCCAGCCGTCGACGCCGGTGTTGCGGTCGAAGGTCTCGCCGCTGGCCACCACGTCGAGGGCGTCGACCACGGGTATACAGAGTGTGGCGTAGCCGCCCTGGCTCTTCACGTCGCCGTCCTTGCCGCCGAGCCACTCGGCCCTGATGCTGGCCGGCCGTGCCTCCTTGTACTTGCTGCCGGTGTAAGGCTGCGTCTTATACTCGGCGCCCACCGAGTAGCGGTTGCGCTTGTAGTTGTCGCCCACCTCGATGTCGGGGTTCCAGCGTGCCGTGCCCACGGCGTTGCCCGTGCCGAGATAGCCCGAGCCCACGACGCGCAGGCCGTCGATCGGCCGTACCTCGAGCTTGGCGATGAAGTCCTTCTGGTTGTTCTGGTCGCGGCGGTTGATACCCTGTCCGCTCATCAGTGCCAGCTCATAGTGGATCTTGTTTTTGACAAGATCGCCATACACCATCAGTCCCATGTCGCGGCCGTAGTTGACGCCGTTCAGCGGGTCGGGACCCTCGCCGGCCAGGTAGAGCACGGCCTGCGAGTAGACGTCAATCAGTTCGAGGGCTGTGGGCGACAGCGGGTTCTCCATGGTGTAGGAGTGCTTGAACTGTCCCAGCCTGACGTTGAGAGATTTGTCGTTGCTGATGCGGTAGTCGGTGTAGAACTCTTGGACTACGCTTGAGAAGTCGTGCATAAACAGGAACGACCATCGGTCAGTGATGCGGGCCTTGGCCCATAGAAGCGTCCGCTTCAGGTTGTAGGAGTTCTGGCTCTTTCCGCCTGGGTCTTGGTACGACCATCCTCCTTGTGCATAACCATTGAGTGTGATGCGGCTGGTGAGCTCTTTCATCCAGTCTGTTTCTGAGTCACTCTTCTGTTGCCCCATGGCAGCAGTACTGCTGAACGCTGCCAGCACGGTGGCCAGCGTCAGGCTTTTCAAACATTCTTTTTTCATTGTCTTTTCTCCATTTGGTAACGTTTTTGTCTGTTTATGCGCTGCAAAGGTACATCTTTTTCGTGAATAACAAGCATTTTATTCGTAAAAATCGCAAAAATCTTACATTCTGCTATTCGGGTGGCTCCGGCCGCCGGCATCCCCACGCTTAGGTATATTTGCCGGCAGAACGTATTCGGCGAAAAATTCGACGTCGGTTTGTTGTAGAAAATGTTTAATTTTGCACCCGTTATTTACAAGAAGCACTATCTATGGCAAATACGAATACAATCTTAGCCCAGCACGAACCGACGGCTGTCATTGAGGACGAGGTGATATTCCTGGAGAGCCTGAGCGAGGTGGAGCGGATACCGATGGACTCGCCGGTCAAGATGGAGTACAACGCCATCATCCACTGCCGTCGGGGGCGCGTGTTGATCGAGCTCGGCGGCAACCAGCAGGTGAGGGTGGCTGAGAGTCAGATACTGCTCATACCGGCGCAGAAGTTGATGCAGCCCATGATGGCGAGCACCGATGTCGAGGTGGGCGTGCTGCTGGTCAGCGACCGCGTGCTGAAGTCGCTCCTTGGTCCGCAGATAGACATTTGGAACCGCGCCATGTACCTGCACGAGACTTTCGTCATCGACACCAAGCGCTGGAGCGACGTGCTGCAAGGCCATACCCACAGCGTCTTCCGTGGCGAGAAGCCGATTCTGTACCGCGAGTTTGTGCTGACGTCGCTGCGCCTGTTCCTGCTGATTATCTGCGAGGAACTGTTGCACCTTGACACAACCGGGAAGACGGACGACGGCGCGTCGTCGAATCGTGAGAAGATGCTCTTCAACCAGTTTCTCGACCTGCTGAAGCACGAGCCGCAGAAGCGGCGCCAGGTGGCCTACTATGCCAACCAGCTCTGCATCACGCCGAAGTACCTGTCGACGCTGTGCCGAAACGTCAGCGGCAAGTCGCCCCTGCGCTGGATTACGGAGAGCGTGATGGAGGTCTGCTACCAGATGCTGCGCAATACCGACCTGACGGTGAAGGAAATTTCCAACCGTCTGGGATTCCCCAACTCGTCGTTCTTCGGCCAGTACTTCCGCGAGCAGGCCGGCATGACGCCGGTGGAATACCGTATTAAATATAAGAACCGACTCTGAAGCCATGGAAAAAATAGACGTTGTAAAAGTCAGCAGCAAGCGCCAGCTCGACGACTTCATCGGCCTGCCTGACACCATCTACCGCGACTGTCAGCAGTACGTGCCCGACCTGGAAAGCGACACGCGCAGCCTGCTCGACCCCAAGCGGAATCCAGCCTTCGAGTTCTCAGCCATTCAGCCCTTTTTGGCCTATTGCGGCGGCAGCGCCGTAGGGCGCATCGTCGGCATCATCAACCGCAAGGCCAACGAGCGGTGGCAGACGCGCAACGTGAGGTTTGCACTCATCGAGTTCGTCGACGACCGCCGTGTCTCGGCCGCCCTGCTGCAGGCCGTCGCCGAGTGGGGACGCTCGCTGGGCATGGACCGCATAGAAGGTCCGCTGGGCATCACCGACTTCGACAAGGAGGGTATGCTCATCGAGGACTTCGACCTGACGGGAACGATGAGCACCATCTACAATCCGCCCTACTACCACCTCCACTTAGAGGCCCTGGGCTTCGGGAAGGAGGTCGACTGGCTGCAGGTGCGCATCGAGGTGCCCCGCGAGGTGCCCGCCCGCTATGCCCGAACGGCACAGTACGCCCGTGAACAGATAGGGCTGCGCGTGGTCAAGCTGACCAACGGCCAGATTCTCCGTGGCGGCTATGGCAAGAAAGTCTTCGACCTGCTGAACACGGCCTACAGTCCGCTCTTCGGCTTCTCGCAGCTGTCGGAGCGGCAGGTCGACGACTTCCTGCGGAAGTATCTGAGCCTGATAGACAAACGCCTCATACCCGTCGTGCTCAACGCCGAGGGCGAGGTGGTGGGCGTGGCCGTCACGATGGGCTGTCTGTCGCAGGCCATGCGCAAGGCCCGCGGCCGTCTCTGGCCGATGGGCTGGTGGCACCTGCTCAAGGCGCTGAAGTGGCGCCGCGAGGGCAGTGCCGAGATGCTGCTCATCGCCGTGCGCCCCGACTATCAGGGTCTGGGCGTCAACGCGCTGTTCTTCGACGACCTTATACCTATATATAATCAGTTAGGGTTCCGCTGGGCCGAGACGGGGCCTCAGCTCGAAGACAACGTCCGCGAACTGTCGCAGTGGAAGCCGCTGAAGCCGCAGTACGTCAAACGCAGAAGATGTTACACTAAAAAGATATAAACAGAAAGAAAAGAAATGCAACAAAGAGTAGTAATCACGGGAATGGGCATCTGGTCGTGCATCGGAACGACGCTCGACGAGGTGCGGCAGTCCCTGTTTGAGGGGCGCAGCGGCATCGTCTTCAGCCAGGAGCGCCGCGACGCGGGCTTCCGCTCGCCCATCTGCGGCAACGTGCCGCGCCCCGACCTAAAGAAAGTGTTGAGCCGCAACGTGCGGCAGATGATGCCCGAGGAGGCCCAGTATGCCTACATGGCCACCGTGCAGGCTCTTGAGCAGGCGCGGCTCACGCAAGACTATATCGACGCTCACGAGGTGGGCGTCATCTACGGCAACGACTCCGTGGCCGAGTCGACGATGGTGGCCATGGACAAGTTTCGGCAGGCCGGCTCGACGGCCGCCTGTGGCTCGGGAGCCATCTTCCAGTCGATGAACTCGACGGTGACGATGAACCTGGCCACGCTGTTCCACCTGAAGGGCATCAACCTGACGGCCTCGGCAGCCTGCGCCAGCGGGTCGCAGTCGCTGGGCCTGGGCTTCCTGCTCATCAAGAACGGCCTGCAGGACTGCATCGTCTGTGGCGGTGCTGAGGAGAACAATATGTACGGCATCGCATCGTTCGACGCCCTGCAGACGTTCTCAACCCGCATCGACGACCCCACGAAAGCCAGCCGACCCTTCGACCGCGACCGCGACGGGCTCGTGCCCAGCGGCGGTGCCGCCACGCTCGTCATCGAGAGCTACGACCACGCCGTGCGCCGCGGTGCGCCCATACTCGCCGAAATTCTGGGCTGGGGCTTCTCGGGCAACGGCGACCACATCTCGACCCCCAACGTCGAGGGTCCTGCACGCTCGCTGCTGCGCTGTCTTGAGAGTGCCGGCGTCGAGCCCAGCGCCATCGGCTACGTCAACGCCCACGCCACGTCGACGCCCATCGGCGACAGCCGCGAGGCCGAGGCTATTGCCCGTGTGTTCGGCGACTACCGCGTGCCGGTGACGTCGACAAAGAGCCTGACGGGCCATGAGATGTGGATGGCCGGTGCCTCGGAAATCATCTATTCGATGCTGATGATGAAGAACGACTTCATCGGCGGTTCGCTCAACTTCGAGAATCCTGACGAGGTGACGCAGTGCATCAACGTCGTCGGCGAGACCCGCCAGCAGCACTTCGACACCTTCCTGAGCAACTCCTTCGGCTTCGGCGGCACTAACTCGACGCTGATCATCAGGAACCTTTGACACATCGAAACATCGAAACATCAGAATAACAACAAAACAACGAAAGCAATGACAAGAGAAGACATTATCGCAAAAGTGAACAGCCTGCTGGCTGAAGAGTTTGAAATCGACGAGAGCGAGTTCGCCCCCGAAGCTAACCTGAAAGAGACGCTCCAGCTCGACAGTATCAACCTTGTTGACCTCATCGCCCTGGTGCAGTTCAACTACAAGATTACCATCCCCGTAGAGGACCTGAAGAAGATTCAGACCTTCAACAACCTCTATGACTACATTGAGGAGCACCAGAGTTGAAAGGCTACGACATTGAACGGCTGATACCACAGCGCTACCCGTTCGTCATGGTAGACCAGGTGGAGGTGCTGGGCGACAACAGCGCCGCCACCACGCTGGCCGTGCGGGCCGACAACTACTTCATGCTGCCCGACGGCACACTGGCCGAGACGGGACTCATAGAGCACATCGCACAGTCGTGTTCGGCCCTGGCAGGCTGGCAGGCACTCGGACAGGCGGCCCAGGCCCCGCCGGTTGGCATCATCGGCGAGGTCAGGCACTTCGTCTGTCACCGTCGGCCCTGCGCCGGCGAGTGTGTCGCCACCACCGTGACCTTCGACATGACCTTTGGCAGTGTAACCCTGGCTACCGGCAAGTCGTTTGTCGGCGATGAGCCGATAGCCGAAATCAGTCTGAAAATATTCATGCAATGACCAACCTGTTTATCCGTCTGGCCCGCTACTTCGGTCGCCACAGGGCCGTCTGCTGGCTGTCGATGGCAGCCCTGTTTGCCGTGCTGGGCTATTTTGCCGCCCAGATTCACTTAGAGGAGGACATCAACAAGCTGATGCCCTCGTCGAAGAACGCCGACGGCACGACGAAGCTCGCCTTTGCCGACCTGAAGATTAAGGACAAGGTGTTCCTGACGTTCGAGGGGGCCGACGCCGAGACACTTGGCCAGACGTGCGACGCCTTCGTCGAGGCACTGCTGGCCGCCGACTCGGCGACCCACGCCGTCGGCGACGTCTTCTACCGGTTAGACGACGACCTGCTGCCCGACGCCATCGACTACGTGTCGGCCCATCTGGCAGCCTATATCGACACGACGGCCTACGCCCGCTTCGACACCCTGCTGACCCGCGAGCACATGGCGGCGCAGATGCTGCAGAACCGCGACGACCTGACGGGTGAGTTCGGCGAGATGTTTCCCGAGCTGATACAGCTCGACCCGCTGGGCATGCGCACGGTGCTCGCCGAGCAGCTGCCGCTGGCCCAGGGGCAGTACACGACCGTCGATGGCCACTTCTTCGTGCCTGACTCCACCGTCTGCATTGCCTTCATCACGCCCCGCTACTCGTCGACCAACACGGGCCAGGGGTCGGCGCTGTTTGAGACCATCAACACGCTGACCGGGCAGTTTGCCGCCACCCAGCCCGACGTGCGCATCAGCTACCACGGCACGCCGGCCAGCGGATATTACAACTCCACGCAGATTAAGCACGACCTGACCACCACCATAGCCGGGGCACTGCTGCTCGTGCTGGCGCTGCTCGTTGCGAGCTTCCGCCGCTGGGACACCGCCCCCCTGCTGCTCCTGCCCGTGGCCTTCGGCACGCTGTTCGGACTGGCTGTCATGTACTGGCTCAAGGGCGAGTTCTCGCTGCTGGCACTGGGCATTGGCGGCGTCGTGCTCGGCGTGGCCATGAGCTACGTGCTCCACGTGCTGACCCACCACCGCTACGTCGGCGATACCGAGCAGTTGCTGCGCGACCAGGTGAAGCCCGTACTGCTGGGCTGCATCACCACCATCGGAAGTTTCGCCGGACTGCTCTTCGTCAATACCGACCTGCTGCGCGACTTCGGACTCTTTGCCGCCTTTGCCATTCTCGGCACGACGCTCTTCTCGCTGGTTTACCTGCCGCAGATGCTCGCTCCGGCGGTGCGTCCGCTGCCGGCCTTCCTCGACCGCGTCGTCGGCTATCCCTTCGACCGCAAGCGACCGCTGATAGCCGCCATCCTGGCACTGACGCTCGTCGGCGTCGGCGCCTATCTTGCCGGCGGCACCCACTTCGACGCCGACATGCACAACCTGGGCTATGAGGCCGAGATTACCAAGCACTCCGAGGACCTGCTCCGCGAGAAGACCTACACCGGCGACAAGACCAAGTACTTTGCCAGTCAGGGGCGCACCATGGAGGAGGCTATAGAAAGTTTCAAATTACTCGACCGCAAGCTCGACTCACTGCAGCGCATCGGACTGGTGAAGGGCTACACACGCACCAACCAGCTGCTCGTGCCGCTCAGCGTGCAACGACAGCGTATCGAGGCCTGGCACCGTTTCTGGACATCAGAGCGGCTGGCCACTGTCCGCCGACTCATCGGCGAGACGGCACCACAGGCCGGACTGCGCCCCGAAGCTTTCGCCTCCTTCTTTGACGCCGCCACCGCCGACTACCAGCCCGACCCGCTCTACAAGGCGGGCATCGTGCCCGAGGGCTATCTCTCGACGCTCACCGAGCAGTCGTATGGCGGCGACTACCTGGTGTTTACCGCCGTACGCTGCGCCAACGACTCAGTGCGCAGCAGCGACAGCGACTATATGCGCATCTGCGACGCCATCGCCAGCGACCCTCATCTGCTGGTGCTCGACACCTATTATTATACCACCGACACGCTGCTGCAGATGAGCCGCGACTTTGACACCCTGCAGTGGCTGTCAATGGCCTTCGTCTTCGTGGTGCTGCTGGTGTCGTTCCGCTTCAACTGGCGCTACACGCTGTTAGGCTTTGCGCCCATCCTGCTCAGCTGGCTTGTCGTACTGGGCGTGATGAATCTGTTCGGCGTGCAGTTCAACCTTATCAGTATCATCATCTCGACCTTCATCTTCGGCATCGGTGTCGACTACAGCATCTTCGTGATGAACGGACTGACGCAGGGCAACCTGCAGTACCACAAGACAGCCGTGCTGCTCTCAGCCGTCATCCTGGTGGTCACCGTCAGCAGCCTGCTCATGGCTCGCCATCCGGCCATTCGCAGCGTCGGCTTCTCGACGCTCGTCGGCCTGCTCTCTGCCGTCGTCCTGTCCTACGTGCTGCAGCCCGCCGTATGGAGGCTCATCCACAGAAAATCGTAAGTCGTCAATCGTCAATCGAAAATCGTCAATCGAAAATCGTCAATCGAAAATCGTAAATCGTAAATATGTATGATGTCATCATTATAGGAAGCGGATTCGGCGGACTGGTCTGTGCCCACCAGCTGGCACAGGCGGGGCGGCGCGTCCTGGTGCTCGAGGCCCACTGGCAACCCGGAGGCTGTCTGCAGAGCTATCAGCGCAAGGGCCACACCTTCGACACCGGACTGCACTATATCGGCGGACTCGGCGAGGGCGAGCCGCTGCACGACATCTTCCGGCGTCTCGGCCTGCTCAGGCTGCCCTGGCAGCGCCTCGACCCCGACGGCTTCGACCGCATCACCATCGGCGACCGGACCTTCAGGCTGGCTGAGGGCTTCGACCGCTTTGCCGACGCGCTGGCCGACGAGTTTCCCCGTCAGCGGCAGGCGTTGCAGCGCTACACCGACATGCTGCAGGGCCCTGACCCTGACCCCACGGTCAACGCCTGGCAGTGGCTCAACCAGAACTTCGACGACCCGCTGCTCGTCGACGTGCTCTCGGGCTCCTGCCTCAAGACCGAGCTGCGGCGCGAGTCGCTGCCCCTCTTCGCCTTTGCCCACAGCCAGAAAAGCTACATACAGAGCAGCTGGCGACTGCGCGGCGACAGCAGTCTCATCGTCAGCTCGCTGGTCGGCGACATACGCCGCATGGGCGGCGAGGTGGTCTGCCGGGCCGAGGTGGTGCAGCTCGTCGGCCACGACGGCCGCCTCACCGCTGCCCGCTGCAGCAACGGCGAGGTCTACGAGGGCTCGTGGTTCGTCAGCGACATCCACCCTGCCAGCGCGCTGGCCCTGGTCGCCGACGAGCGCATACAGCGGAGCATGTTCCGCCGTCAGCTGGCCATGCTTCAGAACACCTACGGCCTATACACCCACTCGCTGGTGCTGAAGCCTGGCGCACTGCCTTACTTCAACCACAACAAGTTCGTCTATCGTGGCGGCAGTCCGTGGGACGAGGCCACGGAGCGCGTGATGCTGAGTTGTCGCGTGCCTGACGGCGATTCCACCGGTGCGCTGCTCTTAGACCTGCTCACGCCCTCGTCAGCCGACCCAACGGCGCTGGCCGAGACGGTCGTGCCGGGACTGCGCGATATGGTGAGCGAACGGTATGTCAGCACGCCGCTGACGTGGCAGCGCTTCACGCGGACGCCCGGCGGCTCGGCCTACGGCATACGCAAGGACAGCCGCCAGCCGCTGCTCACCATACTCTCGCCGCGGACACCCGTGGCCAACCTGCTGCTGACGGGGCAGAACGTCGTGCTCCACGGTCTGGAGGGCGTGGCCATGACGGCGCTGCAGACTATCGGTATCGTGTTAAATGGAAAAACGTGAAAAGAATAACATTAAATCGTAAACACTCATGAGATATGCTTTAGTAACAGGAGGCAGCCGCGGCATAGGCCGGGCCGTTGCCGTGAGACTGGCCCGCGAGGGCTACCACGTTCTGATAAACTATGCCACCAACGAGGCCGAGGCGCAGCAGACGCTGCAGCTCTGCGGCGGACAGGGCGAACTGCTGCCCTTCGACGTCAGTGACAGTCGGCAGACGCGCGACGCCCTGGCACGCTGGCAGGACAGCCACGACGGTGAGTATATCGCCGTTGTCGTCAATAACGCCGGCATACGCCGCGACAGTGTGATGGCCCTGATGGCCGAGGCCGACTGGCACCGCGTGCTCGACATCACGCTGTCGGGGTTCTACAACGTCACGCAGCCGCTGCTGCCCGCCATGCAGCTCCATAAGTTCGGGCGCATCGTCAACATGGCCAGCGTCAGCGGACTGAAGGGCTTGCCCGGGCAGACCAACTACTCGGCAGCCAAGGGCGGCATCATCGCCGCCACCAAGGCTCTGGCCCAGGAGGTGGCGCGCCGGGGCATCACCGTCAACGCCGTCGCCCCGGGCTTCATCCGTACCGACATGACCGAGGGCCTCGACGAGGCCGAGCTGAAGAAGCTCATACCCATGGGCCGTTTCGGTAAGCCCGAGGAGGTGGCCGATGCCGTCGCCTTCCTCGCTTCCGAGCAGGCCGGCTACATTACAGGTAACGTTTTATCAATCAACGGAGGACTATACACATGAAAAGACTCATCATCCTTTTAGCGTTCGTCATTTGCCAGGTGTCGTTGAGCGTAGCGCAGACCGTCACCCGCACACAGCACCGCGCAGCCGTCACGAAGGACGCCGTGACCACCGGCTCGATGACCATCCGCAAGCCCGGCTACATCAGCATAGCCACCGACGGCGGCAAGGAACTGCTCATCATGGACGACACGAAGTTCACCATGACCCTGGGCGGTAAGAAGCACACCACCGACAGCCGGAAGAACGCCCAGTTTGCCACTTTCCACACGGTGCTGAAGGCCGTCATCAACAACCAGCCCATCCCTGCGGGCGACGACCTGACCGTCAGCGACAAGAACGGGCTGAAGACCATCACCATCACGCCCGAGAAGAAGCGACGCCAGCTCTTCACCTCGTTCGTGCTCGTCGTCGACGCCAAGACCTCGGCCATCCGTCAGCTGCGCATGAACGGACGAGGCGGCGACTATACCGAGTACAAGATGAAGTGACGACAATTGACGGCTATTTGAAAAAACTCGGCCAAATTGTTGGCTGTTTGCAGAAAAAGACTTACTTTTGCAAGGTCTAAGCAAATATTTTACGTCTTTATGAAGCATCAGTTACGCAGTGCCGTGTGCACAGAAGGCCGCCGCATGGCGGGAGCCCGCGCCCTTTGGGTGGCTACGGGCATGAAGCAGGAACAGTTTGGCAAGCCCATCATTGCCATCGTCAATTCGTTTACACAGTTCGTACCAGGACATACTCATCTGCACGAGATTGGTCAAATCGTACGCGAGGAAATCGAGCGCATGGGCTGCTATGCCGCTGAGTTCAACACCATAGCCATCGACGACGGCATCGCCATGGGCCACGACGGCATGCTCTACTCGCTGCCCTCACGCGACATCATTGCCGACTCGGTGGAATACATGGTCAACGCCCACAAGGCCGACGCCATGATCTGCATCTCGAACTGCGACAAGGTGACGCCAGGCATGCTCATGGCCTCGATGCGTCTGAACATTCCTACCGTCTTCTGCAGCGGAGGCCCAATGGAGGCCGGACGCTGGCGCGGCGAGAATGCCGACCTGATAACGGCTATGGTGAAGGGTGCCGACCCCACCGTCAGCGACGAGGAACTCAACCAGATTGAGCAGTGCGCCTGTCCCGGCTGCGGCTCCTGCTCGGGCATGTTTACGGCCAACTCAATGAACTCGCTGACCGAGGCCATCGGACTGTCGCTGCCCGGCAACGGCACCATTCTGGCCACCCATACCAACCGTGTAGAACTGTTCCGCCAGGCCGCTCGCCAGGTGGTGAAGAATGCGCTGGCCTACTACGAGCAGGGCGACGAGAGCGTGCTGCCCCGCTCGATAGCCACCCGCCAGGCTTTCCTCAACGCCATGACGCTCGACATCGCCATGGGCGGATCTACCAACACCGTGCTCCACCTGCTGGCCGTGGCACAGGAGGCAGGTGTCGACTTCACCATGAGCGACATCGACCGCCTCAGCCGTCAGACGCCCTGCCTCTGCAAGCTGGCTCCCAACACCCAGAAGTACTCGGTTCAGGAGTGTGGCCGCGCCGGCGGCATACTCGGTATCCTGAACGAGCTGAGCAAAGGCGGCCTGATCGACGGTTCGGCCCGCCGCGTTGACGGGCTGACGCTGGGCGAGGCCATGCGTAAGTATAGCATCGTCGACGGCGACATCGATGCTGAGGCCAACCGCATCTACCAGAGTGCCCCCGCCGGACGATTCTCGACGAAGATGGGCTCGCAGTCGGCAGAGTGGGGGACACTCGACACCGACCGCGCCAACGGCTGCATACGCGACATCGCTCACGCCTACACCAAGGACGGCGGACTGGCCGTGCTCTTCGGCAATATCGCCCAGGACGGCTGCGTCGTCAAGACGGCCGGCGTCGACGAGTCGCTGTGGCACTTCGAGGGCCCCGCCGTGGTGTTCGATTCTCAGGAGGACGCCTGCGAGGGCATTCTCGGCGGCCGCGTGAAGAGCGGCGACTGCGTGGTCATCACCCACGAAGGCCCGAAGGGTGGCCCCGGCATGCAGGAGATGCTCTATCCCACCTCGTATATCAAGTCGATGCACTTAGGCAAGGAGTGCGCCCTGATTACCGACGGCCGCTTCTCGGGCGGCACGAGCGGCCTCTCCATCGGCCACATCTCGCCCGAGGCTGCCAACGGCGGCAACATCGGTAAGGTGAAGGACGGCGACATCATCGTCATCGACATCCCCTCGCGCACAATCAGCGTGAAGCTCAGCGACGAGGAACTGGCCGTCCGTCCCCAGCAGCCGTTGAAGCGCAACCGCCAGGTGTCGAAGGCCCTGCGTGCCTACGCCCAAAGCGTCAGCTCGGCCGACAAGGGCGGCGTCCGCGTGATAGAGTAAGACCAGCCGGGTAACGCGTCTCAACCCACCGGGTAACGCACCTCAACCCGGCGGGTAACGCCGCTCTACCCGCCGGGTAACGCCGCTCGACCCGCCGCCTCCGTATCATGAGCAGCCGCCTTAGCTTACTGAACCGCCGCCGTCAGAAACAGAGCCACTAACCTCCCGTCAGCCCTATAAATCGTTGATATGCAGACGGTTTGTGAATCATCGTCCTCCCGCCAGACCTCCCGTCAATCTCCCGTCAACCTCCCGCTTGCCTATAAGTGAGGTCCGACGGGACCTCAACGGGAGGTCTCGCCGCCCAACCTCCCGTCGCGTAACCCCTCTGTACATCGGCGTTTCAAGCGAATGCGGGAGGTCAGGAGGTTAAAATCAATTGTCTTACACTGAGAAAACTTTTCTCCGAATCGCTTGGCGCTTCGGAGTTTTTTTTGTATCTTTGCACCGTCGCTTAGTCAGCCCACTTGTGGGCGGCGTATAATAATATTGAATGCAATGAATGAAAGAATAACAGAAGGACAAGCTTCAGTTCTCAACCCTGTACAACTGCATCTATTGAGAATGTTTTCGTACATGAAAAGTGAGGCTCAGTTGAAAGAACTTAAAAAAGTGCTCGCCGAATACTATTTCAACGAGGTGGAAAAAGGTATGGCCAACCTTGAAGACCAAGGACTTTGGGGGCGCGAGCAGAGCGATGCGGTAATGAACGAACATTTGCGCACACCATACGAATCCTGAATACATGAAGCGCATCGTTCTCAACGACAAACATTTCAAACCACTGGACAATATCAGTTTCCCAAAACTGTTCGTACTAAAACTCATGGAGTTTGTCGAACGGCTAAAATAAGAAAAGAAAAGAAAAGACTGATTAACAACAGTTCAAAAATTTTTCTCCGAATCGTTTGGCGGTTCGGGGATATTTTTGTATCTTTGTCGCCGACTCAGGTAGCCCGTAAGGGTGAGCGGGTCGAAACTTAGTGGTAAAAGGACGTTTACGAACGTTATCTTCAGCATCTGAATCTCGCAAATTCAAGCACTTGAAGATACGCAACCGAAGCGTCCACTTTGGGTGTATTGTACCCTGTTCATCTTTGAACAGCTTCAATATATCTCGGCGTGGGCTATCGAGTTGCTTATCCTAGTGCGAGGCAATGCGAGAGCCCAGATGCGGGATAGGCGAAGTAGAGCACCCACGTCTTTACGTTTAACACATTCAATCGCTGAATCGGGGTGGCTATAGGCAGACGGTTTATGGCGTATGGCAAACATAATGAAACGACAGAGCATTCTAATCCTACTTCCCATGCCTTAAAAAGCTGTGATAATGACAGAAAGGCTTTTGAAGCGCAGCAAGTACAACTTAACAATACGATGAATGCTGTTGAAAACTATATCAAACAACTTGAAATACTAAATACAAACCCTTTTCAAAATAACAAAGTATTATGAACAAAATAGAGAAGACTTTAGAAGAAAGACGTGCGGAACTCAAGCGTAAATTACCTGAAGGTGGTAACATTTCTCTTATAAAGGACAAAGAAAAAGATGGGGATTGTATTCAACTCCCCACTACCATTTATTGTTAACTCATATAGTTTACTTTAATTATAAAATACAATATACAAATGAATACTATTATCATTCCTCAAGGTCGTTTAGCAGACGATGCTGCCCTTGCAGCAAAACGTGCAGAACTGAAGCGTAAGTTACTCGAAGGTGGTAAAATCACTCTTAAAAAAGATGGTAATGCCACAGGTGCTGCTGGTGAAGCATCTACTATCAGCATTCCTCAAGGAAAGCTGGCAGATGACGCAGCTTTGGCAGCAAAACGTGCAGAACTGAAGCGCAAGTTGCTTGAAGGAGGTAAAATCACTCTTAAAAAGGATGGAAATGCTACAGGTGCTGCTGGTGAGGCATCTACAATTAGCATCCCACAAGGAAAATTGGCAATGCCTCAATGGTACGAACGTGATCCAGAACTACTTGAAGCAGAGAAGATAGCTATGGGGCGTGCATTCAGCAATTTTGAACTCGGAATACTGGACGATGGCCGCTTGTATTGGCAAGGAACCGTTTCGCCGGGTATATATGAATCCAAATTCGGCGAAAAACGTATCTACCATTTGATGGCTGTTTACCAACAGAACCATCCTGAACAGAGAATGGGATCAACAGTATTTGTTTATCCCTTGTTACCTGATGCTGAAGAACTCATGGAAGAATTGCATCGAAAGACAGGTCAATACCCTTCTCATATATTAAGAGACTCAAACAATCAGCGATACCTGTGTACTGCGGAATCTTCTGATATAAAAGTTGGCAATACAGTTACTACTGCTGCATCTGTAATTGGCTGGGCTGTGAAATGGCTTATGGCTTTTGAACTTGTGTTAACAGGAGACCTTCCCGTAGAGAAATTCAATCAACATCACGGTATATAGTATGGACGGAAATTGCCAAATAGTTGTTTTCTCAGATAAGGCATACAACGCTATTATCAGAGAGACATTTGAGTGGGAACCAGTTGAGACTGGTGGTATCTTACTCGGCCACATCCTTGACAATGGATGTTGGATAGTCATGGACGTACTTCCTCCCGGATATGGTGAAGGTCGCGAAGGGGACAACGTATATCACGAATATGGCTATTTTGAGTACAATCGAAAATTTGTCAACTATCTAGCGAAGTCTGTGGCTGAACAATATGAAATTCCATTGGAGTTGTTGGGCCTGTGGCATAGACATCCGGGGAGTATGGATCACTTTTCTGGTACTGACGACGGAACAAACGCTACCTTTGCCCAACAAAATCCACAAGGAACTATTTCAGGCTTAATAAATGTTGATCCTCAACTTAGAATGACTATGTATTATCTATCTCATGCTGATGCAATCAACAGAAGTAGAGGTTCACTTAATTATCAAGAAGTTCAGATTGAAGTAGGTTCCGACTTGATTCCTGAAGAGTATTTCAGATTGCGCTATTATCGTGGTGAAGAAAAAGACAAACACCCATATCCTCCCCTTCGTCCAAAGACTACTCGTTTTTCAAGATACAACAACGAGGAAAGTGCTGGACATAGTGATGGAACCGCTGAAGGAAGAAATAACGCAAATAGCACTGTAAGTGAACTTAATGGAATCCATGTGGTATCCACTACGAAAGGTGAGCAGTTATCTGCAATCTCTGATATTACAGAAGCATTAAAAAAAAACAAAAATCTTCTAGCTCTTCTAGTAATAGCGATAGTGGTATTCGTTTTATCACTCTTCTCGATTAAGAAATATTATTCGAGATTATTTGAATTCTTTTGTGGGGATAAGCCTTCTATAGAGAATCCGATACAAAAATCTCTACCTGATGGATCATCTCAAAATGGCTCTGCGTCAGAACAAGAAGACAAAACGAAAGGTGATACCATAGAGAAGAAAGAGGATAAAGTTTCAGAACCTTCCAAAGATTCAGGGAAGTCTGGAGAGGAAAAAGGTAATTTAAACGTTTGACTTAAAGCAGATATGATATGACAAATATAAAAATAGATCCTAATCTATTCATGAAGGGAAAAAGGCGCAAACCAACTATTTGTTACCCTGATGGAATTAAAAATGAATACTCCACATTATGGGGTTACTATATAGAAGAAAGTAATTACTACAACATTGTTGGAGTAAATCATGCTCCTGAAGGTCTTGGTGGTATCACTCCTAAATGTGTGGGCCACTTCTATCCCAATAGACCGACTGAAGTCAATGATGATTTGATTTATGGCTATTACGAAGGTGATGAGGTGGTGTTCTATGACCTTTCCGGTACGCTGTGTGAACTTGAACCAGTAAGGTTGAAGATGGATATATTCTCAAGAAACACAGGCATCTTGGAATCAGACATAATGTTGAAGAAAGGTGCTATTATCCTTGGATGTGGCTCCGTCGGCAGTCTTGTCGCCTTAGAGCTGGCCCGTGCAGGTGTGGGACGATTTTTCTTAATTGATATGGATATTTTAGGATATCACAATATCTGTCGGCATCAATGCGGTATCCAGGATGTAGGAAAATACAAGACTACTGCCATTAAGGAACGTATTCTTCAGATTAACCCGACTGCTCAAGTCATAACGGAACACAATAGGATTCAAGAAGTACCGCTTGACAAAATAGCACCATTCTGTAACAGTGATACGATTATAGTGGGGTGTGCAGACAACAGGGAGGGCGATCTCTATGCTGATACAATTCTTGGCAAGCCCTATAAGATGCCTTTTATCTCCATTGGCTGTTGGGAGCGAGCTTTTGCTGGAGAAATTTTCTACTGTTTGCCAGAAGGTATGCCCGCCTATTCTGATTTTATAGATGCATTAGGTGAATCTTCTGGGCGAGTAAATGCCAATACTCATTTGTATATGGGTGAAGTGGGTACATTCGAGCCGGGTATATCTGTTGATATCAATTTCGTCACCACTATAGCGATCAAAATGATATTGGATTTGTTAAACCGTGATAATGAACACTATACGCAACGATTGATACACAATCTTAGCCAATATACACTAATCTGCAATACAAACA
Source organism: uncultured Prevotellaceae bacterium (assembly GCA_946617675.1). GTDB lineage: Bacteria > Bacteroidota > Bacteroidia > Bacteroidales > Bacteroidaceae > Prevotella. Next base: position 84,349 of record CAMOKH010000097.1, read on the forward strand.
ATCCAAAGATTGGAGGTGAGATGGCTGAAATATTTTCTTACCCACTTCAGGTTACAACGAGTATAGAGGTTGAATATGCTCAAAAAGAAGATGAACGAGAGTCAAAACATGAAGAAATGTCTCAATGAACAGGTATCATGTAAAAATAGAGGAATCGATTCTGCCTGAAACCTACTCTTTTGACGAGTTGATAGAGAATGGACTCTTAGATGAAAGAGACGAACATATTCAGGTAAGGCTTATGGGGGAAAGCGATTGGGTAATTGCTCGTGATTATCCATTCTCAGCCTCAGAAGCTCCACCCTTAAGTACTAATCGTAATATAGGAAACATATCTGGAAATTATACAATTAACGACGATGGGTCGATTAACAGACCCGGAAACTATGACAGGCCGCCCAAGCCGGACAGCAATCTTATCTGGTCTATTATTTGTATCTCAGTATGTCTGCCTTTTGGATTGCTCGCGTTGGTGGAGTCTGTCAAAGTAGATTCTCTGTATTCCAATGGGGAATACGATGCAGCTATAAGAGCATCAGAAAACTCAAAGAAATGGTCAATGTGGTGTCTGTGGTCTTGGCTCATTATATTGGGAATAATCTTTATTGCGGCAATAGCAAATTAAATATATTTATATTAACACTTTAAAACATCAGTTACAATGGGAAATCAAAACAAACCTGACAACAACATGCTTTGGGCAATCCTTAGCACTCTGTTCTGTTGCCTTCCGTTAGGCATCGTGTCAATTATCAATGCAGCTAAAGTCGACGGGCTTTATAGAGCTGGTGATTATCAAGGAGCACAAGATGCTGCCGACAATGCAAAGAAATATGCTCAGTATGGTGCTGTGTGTGGCTTGATTGTGTTTGTCATCTACTTCTTTATTGGAATGGCAGGAGCAATGTAAAAAGTTTGAGCAATGGTTAGTGTTGACAAGATAATGCCGTATGTGTTCCCATTAGTAATAGCGGGGGTGTTCATATTGTATTATCTTGTCAATCCATTGCAATCGACCTTTCCAATTCAGTGTCCTTGGCATCTATTAACAGGTACACAATGTCCTGCATGTGGATTTCAAAGGGCACTTTACTCTCTGTTGCATGGTAATTTTCTTGATGCTCTAAGTTATAATTATTTCTTTATATTCTCTATTCCTTATGCCTTCTTAGCAATTGTTGCAACTTGGTATAACTACCATCATGTGTTCGACGGGTTACGTACTTTTGTATATCACCGCCTTACTTTACAGACATATATAGTGTTGTACTTTGGATGGTGGATTATAAGGAACTTGTACAATATCTAACAATGCCTTATGAAGAAATATCAAGTAATGATTGAAGGAGAGATAGCATCACAAACATTCACACTCGACGAGATGCTTGAATTAGGTTTGTTGGATGATTACGATGAGAATATAAAGATAAAACTCTATGAGGAATTCGTATGGCAGGTTGCACGTGATTATCCATTCCATATCTCCGAAGCTAATTCTTCGGGTTCCAGTTTTGTTGTAAACAATGATGGTACCGTTACCCGAAAGAAAAATAACAAGAACAATAGAGGATACACAATTGACGAATATGGACAGATTAAAAGGAGAGGAAATAGTACACAAGTTGAATCGTCTACAGATACGAATAACACAACAGTTTCAGGGACTTCTCAATCTAACACGAGTGGCAATGATAAAAGCGGATGTATTTGGGCTGTTATTATTGCTATAGGAATAATGGTGCTAGCAGCAATTTTATAAAAAGCAAATTAATATGCCGAATAAATATCAAGTAAAAATTGAAGAAACCATCCTGCCTCAGTTATATACATTTGATCAGCTGATTGACGCAGGATTGTTAGATGAGGTTGATGAGAATATTAAGGTGAGGCTTATTGGAGATTCAACTTGGGTTACTGCACGAAGTTTTCCTTTCTCAGATTCAGAAAGCAATCAAGCAAACAACTGTGTTTCAGCAAGTAAAAGTAAGAGAGAGGCATTTGCACATGTAAGAACGACCACCATCTATAATGAAACTATGGAGCAATCCCCCAATCAAGCATCTATATCTAACATATCACAACTTCAACAAGAATATCCTCCTATTATTGAAGTTTGGAACTGGGGGGCTTTTAGCCTTTCTTGGATTTGGGGTGTCTTTAATGGCTTGTATTGGCCATTAATTATAATTGTAATTAACTTTATTCCATACGTTGGCGTGATAATCTCACTTTGTATCTGTGTACTTTTGGGAAAGAATGGCAACCTCTATGCATGGAGAAAGGCAAGGCAGAAAGGGGATACTGTAGAACATTTCACTTTTATCCAGTCTAAGTGGAATACTGCTGGGCAGATAGGAGTAGTTGTTTTTCTGCTTCTCCTTTTGGTACTACTAATGATTTACGCGTTGTAAAATGTATACAATAAATGAAGATGGTACTGTAACTAGAAATGCGAGCTCGCATAACTCTAGTTCTCCTCAACCTTCTGGAGGTTCTGATGACAACACAGGTTGTTGGGTAACATGTTTCATAGCTGTTGTTATTGGAATTATAGTTTTTGCACTAGCAAACAAGAATGATAAATCATCGGGCCACGAAACATCAGAAGGACCTGCTTATGAAGAAGTTGTTGATAGTGTGGTAGAAAACAACAATACTGACACATATCTAGATATTTCTGCATCATCAGTTTCGTTCGATGCAGATGGCGGTTTTTATACATTTACAGTAAGTAGTAACTCCACATGGAACATTAGTACCGACACATACGATTGGGGACATTTAGCCAGGTCTGGAAATCAGCTGACTCTTAGGGTTGATGCAAATCCTTCGATGGAATCAAGAACAGACTATTTTATATTATCCGCAGGAAACGAGACAGCGCGTGTTGACATATCACAAGAAGGTAAGGTTGAAACGTATTTAAATGTGTCACCTTCTGATTTGTATTTTACTTCTTCTGGGGGAACTCAAACCCTCAATGTTGAAACAAATTCCAATTGGATTATATCTGTTGACACAGATAATTGGGTACATTTGAGCAAGTCTGGAAATCAGCTGAGTCTCAGAGTTGATGCCAACAATTCTTCTGCTTCACGAACGGATTATTTTTGTATTAAATCAGATGGAATAGAGAGAAGAGTAAACATAACACAGGAAGGTGTTTCTTCATATCACTAGTGTCCACTAAAAAATGGACGAGTTAAAAATTAAATAAATTAGGTTCACTTGAACCGCTTCGGTCTTTGTCTTTTTTGAATAT
>CAMOKH010000098.1 GCA_946617675.1 uncultured Prevotellaceae bacterium
GAACCACTGTGGCCTGTCCGCTGGCGTCGAGCGTCAGTTCTCCTTCCTTGTGGCTGACGATTCCATCGTCAGCACCGCTCACCTTGAGCTGCTTACCTTTGGCTGCCTCGGCGGGCAGGATACTCACGGTGACGGTGCGCTCGCTGCCTTCGGCCATGTAGAGCAGGGTGTCGGTGACAATGGCCGTGATACGCTGTTCCACGTCGAACTCCTGCTGGAAGTCCTGCTCCATCTGCAGGCCTGCGTAGCTCTCTACGGTCTTACGGACTGTCAGGCCCACCCCTGACCCCTCCCCAAGGGAGGGGAGGTTGGGTATGAAGCGTATTTTCGAGGCGTAGACGGAGTCGGGTGTCTCGTAGCCACTGTCGGCATTTAGTAGCTCTATGGTGCCGCCGATGGTCTGTCCGCCGACGGTGACGAAGATATTGTCAGTGCTGAGCGTTGCCGGCCTCATATACTTGTCGAAGGTAATCTCGATGCCGTCGGTATATGCTTTCACCTTCTTCACGCTGGGCTGTCGCAGCTGCGTCATGCCCACGTTCACCTCCAGTTGCGGCGGGGGCACGGGGAGCCACTCGCTGTAGGCGGTCTCGTAGCCCTGCTTCTCGAACTTCACCTGCCACAGGCCCCGGGGAACGTCCCAGCCGTACTTGCCTTCAGCGTCGGTCAGCTGCGGGTTCACCTGCTCATAGTTCTCGGCATCCCACACCACGGTGCGCTCATGCAGGTCGCCATACATATCCTCCACCTCTTCCCTATAATAGCAGGTAGCGGTGACGCCCTCCAGCCGATTGCTGCTCACGCCCTCGTAAACGTAGCCCGAGGGGTCGCGCGTAGGCGTTGACTGTAGGTGTCGTTGCAGCTTGACAGCGCGGTTCAGGTTACCCGTTCCGTGCACCTGGCGGTTCCAGCCACCCAGGGTACCGTCGGTCACCTCCCAGTCGGTCACAGGTGGCTCGGGGTCGGGCGGTACGCACTTCAGCCTTGAAATCCAGTTGCGGATATTTTGCTTGTCCTGATTTGAGATGTTAGGATGGACGAAACTCGTGGTAATCGATGCAATATCAATGGCCAGCGATACAAACCAGTGAGGAGCCAAAGGCAAGTCGAACACGTCGATAAGTAGCGATGCTGCGTCGGCGCCAATCTGTGTGATGTCAATACCACTGTGCCATGTGCAGTCGGTCTTGACCTGAGAATAAAGCGCCGCCCAGTTAGCCTCGTCACCTATACAGGGGTCGTAACTCTTGACTATATCTACGAGTTCGCTCCATTCAAAGATGTCCTTGAAGTTGTCCTGAATCAGAATGACCAGCGGCGCTATCTGGAAGAAGGCACCGATGACCGTTCCGAAAACCTTGGCAAGGAATCCGCTGCCCTTGATAGCAAAGGAGCCCGACGCCTTGATGGCTTCAATCGACTTCGGTATCTGCTCAAACAGAGCCTCAATCGGGGCTTTGTTCTTCAGAATGCCCTTCAGCAGATTCTTGATCTTGCCAATCTCCGTTTCAAAGCCCTTCATGATGAAGTTACAACTCTTGGCGAAATCTTTCGTTTCTTCAGCCACACGGTCAACCTTCTGTATGGCGTTGCGCACCGACTCCAGGTCGGCTTCTAAGCGACGGGCCATCTCCGGGTGCTGGGTTGTCTTCAAGCACTCTTGCAATATCTTCTCGCTTTCCTTCAATCGCGGGTAGTTCTGCTGGAGACGGGTTAGACGGGCCTCCTTCTCAGCCAGCTTCTTCCTATATCTTTCTATGTTGCTCTCCTCCTTGGCTATCCTCTCTTCGGCCTCGCGGGTGGCATTGGCTCCATATTTCTCTTTAATCTCTCTGTCCAGCGACGCCATGCCCTCTTTATACATACATTTCAAGGCCTCATCCAGCTTGTCACGCAGGCTCTTAGCCTCTGCGAGCGCGGTGCGGAACTGCTCCATCATTCCAATGCTTTGCTTCATCTTCTCGCCAATAGACACAAACTGGGTGGGCAAGACCGTGAACGTGCGGATACACTCCTTGCTGATGAAGGCCTTCGGTGTGCCAATGCCGCCGTCGTGGATAATTTTGCCGTTCATGCGGGCGGGAGCGGCGCCCGTGCCGGGCTTCATCTCCATCTCGCGCTTGAGCATGGTCTTGGTGTCGATGATGCAGTAGTGTCCACCCTCCTGCAGCACGTAGAGTTTGTAGCCGTCGTCGGTGTCGTATTCCAGATAGCCGTCGCGCTTCAGCTGGGCGGTGTCGATGGCGGCGAGCGTCTTTTGTGTGTAGTAGCGGTCTACGCTGTCGCCGGGCGCCACAAACTCGATGTCGCCCGTGGGCACCTCCAGTTCGTCATCGTAGCCGGCGTAGCAGAGCGACAGCATGTCCATGGTGTTGTCATACATCCGCTGACGCATCTCCTCCGTCAGCTTCTCCTCCTGCTCCAGGGTGGCTATTTCCTGCTTCAGGGCAGCTATCTCGCTCTGCAGGTCCTGCTCCTCATCGAGCACGCCGTTGGTCATGGCCAGCAGCTTCTCAGTGAGCTGCAGCACCTCCTCGGCATCGGGGTTCTCACGGTTGCGGGCCAGGGCGGCATCAATCTCCGTGTAGTCAACCTGATACTTCCGCCGGGCCTCGTCCATCAGGTCGTTGCCCACGATGATGCGCACCAGACTGTCGCGGCGCTGCAGGTCAGCCTGTGTAGGCTCGGCTATGTCATAGAGGGCGTCCAGCGCGTCATACTCCTTGGCGTGCTCAGCCTCCACGCCGCTGATGTCGAAGTCGGCCTTGGCGTCGAGATACATCTGCTGACCCTCTTTGTAGCCGAGCAGGATGTCCTTCTCTATATCGTCAATCTGAGCACGGCTGATGGTGGTGCTGCCAACGACGCTCCACTCCACCCACACGTTGCGGGGTAGGGCTTCGGTGTCGATGTCGCGCTCCACCATCCAGCAGCCTTTCTTCGTGTTGAAGCGTGCCGGCAGCAGCACCTGTGCGCTGTTGTCGAGTTCGATGCCCAGCATCACGTCTGGGATTTTTGTAGGGTCGTTCACCACATCGTCGCCTGACATGAAGTTAATCTCAAACTTCACCGGCAGACTCGAGTGGTCGAGTGGCCAGCCGTATGACTGCTTGTTGACGGTCGAAGTGCGGAAGTCCCAGATGACGTGCTCTGTCAAGAAGTGCAGATTGTTGTAGAACGACATATCGACCACTGGCATCAGGTCGTTGATTGCAACGCGTACAATGGTTTTGGCCGTCTGCATGGTGTGGCCTTCGGGCGTGGTGATGACGGCATACACCTCGTGCTGCGACATATTATATGGCCTCACCAGGTTCACCTGAGCCGACCACGCTCCGCTCAGCAGGGCCTGCGTGTGGCCGATGAGTGCCGTGCCGTCGAAGATGTCAATCTGGGCATTCGCCGGAGCCATGCCGTTCACGGAAAGATGGCCCGTAGCCGAAGAAGTCTGCATGTCTATGGCCATGTCCTCAGCGTCGAAGGGAGCCGTGCCGATGGGCTGCTGGCGCTGCTGGCCAAAGAGGCTGAAGGTCACTGTGGCCGTAGGCAGCTGCTGGCCGCTCGCCGTGGGCACCACGCAGAAGCGCACCACGTCGGTAGCCTGCGGCAGGGGAACTATCACCTGACGATCCTTGACGGTGTAGTCGCCGCTGATGCTGTTGCCCACCATGATGCTGCCCTCCACCAGCTGGCAGCCCTCGGGCAGGTCGTACACCATGCTCACGTCGTCCAACTCCGCAGCGTAGGCGGCTTTGAAGTCGAGCTGCGTGCGCAGGCTGACATACTGGCCCACGATGACGTGGGTCTTGTTCACCGAGAAGCGCGTCTGCTCGCCAGTGTAGCTGAATTCGCTGTCGTCCATCAGGGGTATGGTGGCGTTGCTGACCTTCGTCACGTGGCCGCTCTTGATGTTCACGGGGTTCTCCACGATATGTCTGGCCGTCAGCCCCATCTGGCGGAGGGCCTCCAGGGTGGGTGCCGCCGTCACGATGCTGCTGTAGCCCATCGTGATGAGGGTGTAGTCGCCGTCGGGCAGGGTTCCCACGGTGAGCGTCGTGCCATTATAGCGGGCGTTGCCCACGAGGCGGCCGCCAGTGTCGTAGACGGCGCCCATCACCACCTGGTTGTCGGTGCTGGTGAACGATGCCTGGAGTATGCCCAGCTGGGTAATGCCGATGGTGGCCGTGGCATGCCCCATGGAGTCTACGCGGCAAGTGGTCTCCACAGGCATGAAGGCTCCGCTCTTGCTCGTGGCCGTGATGCGCAGCTGGGTGCCGGGTGCCCTGACGCTGTCGGTGAGTACCAGCAGGGGGAACTGCTCGCTCAGGGCGGTGACGTCGAGCTGATGGGTCATGTCATAGACGCTATAGCTCACGTCCGACGGGTTGTCGAAGTAGTCATCCTCGTTAGTGTTCTCCTCATCGTCGGCCAACGACGGATGGTAATAGAGGTCGAGGTTGATGATGGTGCCTTCGAGGTTCTCCAACTGGCTGCTTACCGATTGCTGGTCGGCCATGCTGGTTAGCTCCTGCGTCTGTTTCAGATAGCCGCCGGCGATGGCGGTAATGGTCGTCGGGGCGTCATAGACGGTCAGCGTCCATCGGCCATCGTCGTCGGTCTGTACGGTCTGCGTCGTGGCATACAGGCCGTTGAGGCGCTGCACCACGGCCACACTGGCACCGCGCAGGGGCTGACCAGTGGTCGCGCTGCTGACGAGGCCGCTCACGACGACCTGTCGCAGGGGTGCCAGCGTCAGTCTGAGGATGCCCTCATTGGTGACGTGATAAGTGCTGTCGGCGGGCTGGCAGTAGCGGGTGCCGAGCGCGTCGCCCAGGCGGATGCTAAAGCGCACGCTGTCGCCTGTCACCTGGCCGGGGAGCGTAAGGCCCTTGGCGAGGTAATTGCCACGGGTGTCGCTCCAGGTGCAGGTCACTCCCTGTCCTTCCGAAGCGGAAAGGATTGGCTTGCCTTGCAAGTCTGAGAACTGTAGGGTGACATCGACGGGACGCTTCAGGTCGGCGAAGGCGGCCTTCACGTCGTGGTCGATGACGGCGATGGTGTCGATACGCCCGACGACGGCGCCGTTCTGCGTGCGCACGTATGCGTTATAAGCGGTGTTGTGCAGCAGGTTGTTGAAAGTGTACTCCTTGCGGTCGGTCAGTATGTAGCGCTTCGCCAGTCCCGTCTGCAGGTTGACCAGTTCCAGGGCCATGTCGCGGTAGATGTCCATGTTGGTAATCAGCGGCAGGCTCAACGTCAGGCTGCTCACCTGCTCGGCCAGTGGCACAAGCGCCAAGTCCTTCCATCCGTCGGCAGCGGCATAGAGGCCCATCGACTCGGCTGGCACCTGGACGGTCAGGTTTTCGTTGGTGCCCTGAAACACGTCTTTGCCCAGGAGCGGCGGTGTGGTGGCATGACAGACCAGCTTCTGCAGATTGCTGCAGCCGGCAAAGGCACGTTCCTCGATGCGGGTGGTGGTGGCGGGCAGGTAGATGCTGGTGAGCTTCGTGTTGTTAGAAAACCGGCTCCAGCGTATGAAATCGAGTCCGGTGGTGCGGCTCATGTCTATAGAGAAGACATTGGGAAAGTCCTTGAATGCCGACCAGTCGTCGTAGGGGTTGTCAGCGTTGTTGTCCTGGGCACAGACGCCGGCCACGGTGACCGTCCGCAGCGCGCGGTAGTCGGGTGAGGCATTCTCGATGGGCATGGCATCGCGCAGTGCATCGTAGAGCCGTCCGGGCTTGAAGTCAGTGACAATGAGGTCGCCGGTTTTCGCATTCCAGAAGTTGTGGCCAGGATTGGCGGGGTTCTCGGGGTTGTAGATGTAGTGGCAGACAATCTCGAAGTCGTGGTCGGGACAGGTGAAGACGTACTTCTGCTCACGCCCCACGACGTCGTCGCCCAGCGTCCAGTGACTGAAGTCGTAACCCGTGGCGGGATAGGCGGTGACAGCATATTCTTTGCCAGGTTCCACGTAATAGAAGTATTCGCTCTGTGCGCCCAGTCCCCAGGCGAAGGCACCGCCATTGGCGGGGTCCGACACGAGGTGGAGCACGACGTACTGCACGGTGTCGCCGTCCTCGCCCGGTCCGGGCGGATTCTCGGGGTTATAGCCGTCGGCACCGATTTGGGCATTCACGGCCAGCTGGCAGAGTAGCAGGCTGAGCAGGGTGATGATCTTTTTCATAGTCATTTCCTCCCTATTTTATGATGACTTTTCTGCCGTTCTTGCCTTGCAAGCGTCCTTCGGCCGAGCGGCGCACATAGACACCGGGCTGCGGGTTGGCGACGGGCCGCCCCTGTAGATCGAAGAGCTGTTCCGTTTGTTGCTGTAGTACAGCAACAGACTGGACGGAGGTGACGGCGGTGCCGTTGAGGCGGACGAGGAAGCGGGCCTCGGTGGTGCCGGCAGCGGCCTGGAAGGTGTAGCTGCTGGCGGTGAGGTCGGTCTCGGTGCCGGTCTCACGGTCGATGAGGGTGATGGAACCCGCCTGAGCGCTCGGCCCTTGGGACGCTTCGCTCTGCGAAGAACCGGCGGGCATGGAGGCCAGTGTGAGGGTATAGCTGCCGGCGGCGGGCAGTCTCATGCCGAGGCGGATGGTTCCGTCGTCGAAGGGACGCTCGTTGATGGCGTAGTGTACGCCGTTGCGGTGGGTATAGAGGTCGGTGCCGTCGGGATTGTCGAATTTGGCAGCATCGCGGCTCACCTCGTAGTCGAGCGTGGCGCCATCGTTGATGACGAAGCGCGTGCGGTCGAGGGTGGCAGTGGTTCCGGCAGTGAAGCCTTCGGGCACTTTACTGGTGCAGAGCACCAGGTTGAAGAGCTGGCGCCGGGGCTGTGGCTCCGTGGCACGAGCGGCATTAACCTCGTAGTATTCCCAGGGGCGCGGGTCGGTGTTGTGCTGGCGGCCGTCTTTGCGGAAGACGATGGTGCCGCCTTCCAGCGGTCGCTGCATGAAGAATCCCTGACCGGGATTCAGGATATAGTTGTCGTCGTTAGGCGAGTAGGCCACGTACTTCAGCGTTGAGCCCCACCAGCCCTGGTTCCACTCGTAAACGGTGATGGGTGCTGAGGTCTGCATGGCACGGATGTCGTAGAATGCCGGATAGGGATTGCCTATGAAGTTCCATGAGCGGTCGAAGTCATACTCCGACGTGTACTCGTTGAGTTCGACAGCCACATCGTCGGTGGTGAAGAACCGCGGCTTCGAGGCGTTCTGCATGGCCGGGAAGCGGAAGGTGTTGGTTCGGCGATCTACGCTGTTGGTGCTGCGGAAGATGTAGCCCTTGCCACCCTCCATCACGTCGTCGGCGCCGAGGTTCACCCATGTGTCGTTAGGCTGGCGGTTGGCGCGCTTGAAACCGTCGTAGCCGCGCACCACGAAGGGCACCTTGCCCTCGTCGCTGCACAGGATGTCGCCCACGCGCACGTCGTAGGGGAAGGTGATGAAGTACCAGAAGTCTTTCTGCATGGGTATGGTGACACTCAGTTCGTCGGCTCTCGCCGTCCCGTTGTTGATAAACGAGGCGAACCATCCGCGGGTGACATAATCGTAGAGCCGCTGCTGGTCCCACACAAGATTGAGCTGGGCGGCATTGAGCTCGGCACCCTTGTTCACGGAGACGTGACCATACTGGGCATTATTCCCATTTTGGTCGGTGACGGCACCCAGCCAGACATTCGGACGGTAGGTAGCCGACACATCGGCCGCCCACGACAGGTTGTACTGGCCGGTGACATAGACATCCTGCGGCAGAGGCAGCGAGGCATCGCCCTCGATGGGCAGGTCAGCCCACTTGGCCGTCTGCTTGAAAACAGGGGCCGAAATGACGGGCACGCGAACGGTAGGTGTAGCCGCCGTCACGGGGGCAGCATCGTAGAGCGCCGGCGGCATGATGGCCTTGCAGACAATGGTACTCAGATTTGGGCAGGCGCTGAACGGCGACCCGTAGAGCGCCGTCAGCGTGGTGGGCAGCGTGATGGTGCGTAGGGAGTCGTTGCTGTTAAACGCCTCTCGCTTGATAGTTTCCAGCCCCTCGTTCAGCTCTACTGCTGACAGACGGCGACAGTATTGGAAAGCCCATTCGCCGATGGCCTTCAGCGTCGACGGCATCTTGATGGCCGTCAGATGGCTGTCGTTATTGAAGGCTGAGTTGCCAATAGTCGTCTGTCCGTTAAGCTTGACGCTGTAGAGGTTCTGGCAGTCGCGGAAGGTATTCTCGCTGACGGTCGTCAGCGTGGCGGGCAGTTGCAGCGACAGCAGACCCGACTGGTTGTAGGCGTTGTCGCCCAGCGTGGTAACGCCCTCGGGGATGACGACCTCGCCGATGTTGTAGCAGCGGAAGAAGGCATAGGGACTGATGGTCTCCAGCGTGGCGGGCAGGGCTACGGAGCGCAGGCTCCAGTCCTCATAGAAACAGCTGCGCCCGATGCTCTTCAGCTTGGCGGGCAGGCGCAGCCACGTCAGATAGCTGTGGCGCGACAGCCCGTCGGCGGGCAGTTCGGTCACGAAAGCGTCCTCCAAGTCCAGCTCCACGAGATTGGTCAGCCGTTGGCGCAGGGTTGTCAGGTCGTCGTCACCCAGCGCACCGCTGACGCGCAGCATCTTCACGTCGCTGAAATTCTCTACCTGCTGCAGCAACAGGTCACCGAGGGTGCCCATCGTCTCTACCTCTATATTATAATAGGTATAGGCCATGCGCTGCCGTAGCTCCTTCAGGCGGTAGCAGTAGTTCACGGCTTCGTTGTCGGTATAACCGTCGTAGGCCTCGCCCATGATGGCGTTGGCGGCGGCCATGGTCATCGGCGACCGCTGGCGCTTCTCGGCCAGTAACTGCTCTACGGCCTTTCGCTGCTCAGCGATGTCGGCCCACAGGCTGCGCGAGGTCTCGGCGGCGGCCACGGCGGCCGGCAGCTGTCGGCCCACGCTCTGCTGCAGGCGCTCACGGGCCTGACGGCTCATGGGCAGTGCTTTCAGCTTGTCAGCGTAGGTCTTCAGCAGGGTGTCGGTGGCGAGGTAGGTCAGCTTGAAGTTGTCGAAGATGACCCAGGTGGCGCGGTCGCGGTCTGTCTTGCGCCAACCGAAATTGATGGTTCCATTGGTGACGGCAGCCACGATGCTCTGCCGGTAGAGTCCCTGCTCCAGAGCTATGCCGTCGGCCTGCTGTCCGTTGCTGCTGGGGGCGCAGGCACCGTTGCCGGCAAAGAGGTAGTTGCCCGTCACGCCCTCATACCAGCGGTAGATGTTGACCCCGGTGAGGCGGTCGTCGAAGACGGTCTTCATGGGCACCTCCACATCGTTCATAAAGAGATAGGTATGCACGGTGTCCATCTTCTGCCACTGGTCGTAAGCCAAGTCGGGATTGCTGCTGACGTGGTCGAAGGCATTGGCCTCCAGCAGGTACAGACCGTCGGGCAGTGAGTTGACGGCCTGACTGACGGAACCGGTGTTAGTCAGGTCTGACATGGCGTAGAAATTGCCGCGGAACTCGTTCGAGATACGCAAGTTGGCATTCTCGCGGCTCCATCCCTGATTACCGCTGCTGAAGTCGGGGTTCGCCAGTTCCACCTCGTCGCCGGGCTGCAGCCGCAACGGCCGCTTGATGGCGATGTCGGCCAGGCGCGCCACGTAGTTGTTGCCCTCGCTGATGAAGTTGAAGACCAGGGTGTAGCGGCCCTTCTCCATCTTGCCGGTCTTCACGGAGTAGCCGTAGTTGCACGTCCATGTGCCGTTGTTCACCAGCGGCACGTCGCTGCTTAACACTTCTGTGCCGTCGTCGGCGGTGATGGTAATGAGAAACCATGTGTTGTCGAGCTGCGTGCCAGCCTTGAAACTGAGCAGGTAGTAGTCGGCGTCCTCGCGGTTGTCGAGGGTGAAGGTTGCCTTGTAGCCGTTGCGGCCGTTGTCAATCTCGTTGGCACTGTTGATGTTCAGGCCGTAGCCATCGAGCGTGCCGAGCTTCAGGTCAAACGGGTGGTCGGCATCGGTGGGGATGCTGATGTCGTCAGCCAGTGCCGTGGTGGTCAGGCTGAAGGCCGCGACGGCCAGCATGAGCCGTCGCAGCAAGTTGGTAGTTCTTAGTTTTTTCATACTTCTATGTTGTTTTAGGTTTTCATTTCAGGATGATGGCGACGATGGCCTTCGCGTCGTTGATGTCGATGGAGCCGTTGCCGTCCATGTCGGCGGCCTCCTTGTCGAAGGGCACTGTCTGTGGGTCGAGGATGTAGCTGATGACAGCGGCCACGTCGGCGATGTCAACTTTTCCGCTGCCGTCAGCGTCGCCCTTGGTGCCAGTGGCGGGCAGCGGCACGATGCTTTCGCAGTTCCGGCTCCATCTATCATCTGCGTTGTAGGCGTCTATTGCCGTTGCCGGCACATGGAGCGTGATGCCCTCGATGCCATCCTCGCCAAACGACTCGGAGTCGAGGCTGGGCGGTGTCTCGGCATACAGGTAGATGTCGGTCAAGGCTCTGCAACCCGAGAAGGCACCCTCGTCGATGCCTTCGGCCAGACTGCCCAGGATGGTGACTGTCGTCAGCTTCTCGCAGCCCGAAAAGACATCTTCGCCGATGGACACCACCGACTTGGGTATGACAATCGTCTCCAGGCTGGTGCCACCAAGGGCACCGTCGGCGAAGTAGATGATGCCCTCGGGTATGACCGTGTTCGTGCAGCCGGCGACCAGCTTGTTCTCCCGCGTCTCGATGATGGCATTGCAGCCGCCGCGTGAGTCGTAGGTGGGGTTGCCATCGGCCACGGTGATGCTCTCCAATGAGTTCTTCCAGATAAAGTTGTTGCTGGCTATGTAGGTAACGGTAGCCGGCAGGCTCAGCTTGGTCACCATGCTGATGTCCTGGAGTCCATACGAGTCGATGGCCGTCACGGTGTAGGTCTCGCCATCGTAGGTGACGGTTGGGGGAATGATGAGCTCTCCACTGTAAGAAACTTTGGAATCCCGTTTCACTGCAGCGGTGTTACCCGTCTGGTTTTTACTCAGTCTGTAGCTGATGCCGTCGATTACCTCGGCCGTTGCCGCCGTTGCGCACAGCAGTGCGGCAAACATGGTAAGAATTGCTTTTTTCATCTTTCTATTGTATTATTTAAGTTGGCATTAAGACGAGACAAAGATACGAAAAAAGGCTGAAACGGCAATGATGCCGGGGGGCGGTTTTGGACGAGACCCCCGTTTTTTTGGACGAAGCAAAGATTTTGTTGACCAAAGGTGTCGATTTCCACGGAAAATGTGTAACTTTGCACCGTTATGAGACCAAGATGCATCATCTTTCTTGCCGCCGTTCTGGCACTGTGCAGCCTGAGCGCGGCTGCTCAGGTGGAGAGCCGGCTGGCCTTCCGCCGCTACACCACCCAGGACGGACTGCCACAGATGCTGACCGAGACCCTGTTCCAGGACAGTCGCGGCTATATCTACGTGGGCACGCTGTCGGGCTTCGTGCGCTTCGACGGGCGCGTGATGACACCCTTCCTGCGCGGCCATCGCTGGAACGTCGTGGGCTTCGTCGAGACTGCCGGGGGCGTCAGGGCACTGAGCTTCCGCCAGCAGTGGCTCATCGACGGCGACGACCTGCAACTGCTCCCCTTGGACCCTGAGGGCCGCTGGCTGCTGAACAACTTCAACGCCACCGACCTGCCCGACGGCTACGTGCTATTCGAGGACGAGCAGGAACAGCACCGCTGGCTGGCCAAGGCTGTCGGAGAGAGCGGCTATGAGCAGGTCAGCACCGACACGCTGATGGACGCGATGACTCCCGACCGCCACCTGTATGTCGATTCTGTCAAGGGCGTGCTCATACCTCAGGGCGCCGTCTACTGCTACCACCGCAGCGGCGGCGTGCTGCGCGCTTTTGCCAACGACGGCATCTACCGGGCCGACGGCGACAGCCTCGCCTTGGAGACGGCCTTCACCGACTGGGCACCCGACTACGGCCTGCTCGTGCGCACGGCGAAGGACGGCACGCTGATCGTTGCCGACAGCCATAGCCTGTACAGCTACGACGGCACAACTCTGACCAAGCTGGCCGGGGGCTTCAACCTCGTCAAGGATGTGCTCGTCGACCGCTGGGACCGCCTCTGGGTGGCCACCTATCAGGGGCTCTACTGCTTCTTCGGCCGACAGTTCACCAACCACCGCCTGACCGACGGCGACGACATCGTGCGCGCCGTGACGCCGACAGTCCAGGGTACGCTCAACGGCAAGATTATCTGCGACGGGCGCATCGTCTACGACAATCCCGAGGACTTCTTCCAGCCGTCGGCCGCCGTCATCGGCGACACCGTCTATATGGCCGGGCGCAGCGACGTGGCCGCCGTCAGCGGCAACACCGTCACGTGGCTCCGCCTGCCCTTCGACCGCTATCAGTTCGTGACGGCGGCGCAGGGGCGCCTCATCTTAGGACTGCGGCACCTCATAGCCGCCTACGACCCCGCCACCGGGCGCACCGACACCCTCACGACCGACATTGCCCATCCCTGGTGCGCCACTGCCGACGCTGACGGCCACCTCTGGGTAGGCAGCACCTTCGGCCTGTTCCGTCTGTCGCCATACCATGGCGACAAACAGGACAACTGGACCACCGAGCAGGTCGACTATAACGGCCAGAAGCTCATCGTTACCGCCATGGAGGCCGACGCGCGCGGGGCCGTCTTCTTTGCCAGCAACGACTCGCTGTTTGTCATCCGCCACGGCGAGGTGCTGCCCCTCAACGGCCAGCTGCCACAGCTCAGCGGCCACGAGGTGCGCTCGCTGCACGTGTCGCCCCACGGCTACTTGGTGGTGGCCTTGACCGACGGCCTCCTGGTGGCCAGCATCGACAGCAGCTACACCATCGGCAAGTCGCGCCTGCTCGACCACCTGGACGGCTTCACCCTGCTCGAGCCGCTGCAGGCCACCATGGCCGAGCAGGCGGACGGCACGGTGTGGCTCTGCGGCATCGAGGAGATGACGACGTTCAAGCCCGCCGACCTGCTGACCCTCAGCGATGAAGACACCTACGTGGCACCGCCCCTGAAGTGGTACGAGCACTGGTGGGCATGGCTCGCCGCCCTGCTGCTGCTCACAGCCGTCATCTGGCTCATAGCCTACGGCTACGTGCGCCGCCGCCATGCCAAGGAGATGCTGCGGCTGAAGCGCGAGAAGAAGCAGAAGGAGCTGCAGCTCAGCGCCATCCGCCTGAAGACCATCCCCCACTTCCACGCCAACGTGCTGGCCGCCATCGAGTACTTCGTGCTGAACAACTCGACCGAGGAGGCCGCCCGATACCTGAAGCTCTATTCCGACTTCACCAACCAGACGCTGCAGGACATCGACCGCCCGGCACGCACCGTCGACGAGGAGGTGGACTACGTGACAAAGTACCTGGAACTGCAGAAGCTGCGCTACGACGAGCGGCTCACCTACAACGTGATGGTGGCCGACAACGTCGACCGCAAGGCCCTGCTGCCCACCATGCTGCTCCACACCTACGTCGAGAACGCCATCAAGCACGGCATCAGTCCCAAACCCGAGGGCGGCCACGTCGACGTGGTCATCACCAGCTACGAGAACGATACCGTGGTCACCGTCGAGGACAACGGCATAGGCCGCCGCAAGGCCGCCCAGCTGAACCGCAACTCCACGAAGATGGGGCTGCGCATACTGAGCGAGCAGATACAACTCTACAACAAGAGCAACAAGCACCGCATACGCCAGCACGTGCGCAACCTGAAGGATGCCGACGGCAAGACTGCCGGCACACACTTCGACATGACGGTGCCAAAGGACTACGTGTATGAATAGGAGACTGAGAACCATCGTCGTCGAGGACGAACGGCTGCCGCGCCTCACGCTGCTCACGAAACTGCAGGCCCTGGCCGACGATGTCGAGGTGGTGGCCGCCTGCGACAACTATGAGGCGGCCCGCGACAGCATCCGCACCCTCAGGCCCGACCTGTTGCTGATGGACATACAGCTGCAGGGGCGCGACAGCATTACCCTGCTCCGCGAGCTGGAGGACGAGATGCCGCTGCCCAGCGTCATCTTCACCACGGCCTACGACGACCGCAGCTACCTGATGAGTGCCATCAAGCTGCAGGCCACCGACTACCTGCTGAAGCCCATAAGCCCCGACGAACTGCGACAGGCCGTCGCAAAGGTGAAGTGCAGCCTGCCCGACAGCCCCTCACCCCTGCCCCCTCACCCTTCGCCGGCAAAGCTCGCCTTCAGGACATCGGCAGGACGGGTGTGGGTGGCTCCTGACAGCATTGCCTACGTCAAGGCGGCACGCAACTATGCAGTGCTCGTCAGCTTCGACCGCGAGGAGCTGCTGCTCGACAGTCTGCACGCCATTGAGAACATGCTCGACCCGCAGCAGTTTGTGCGCGTGGACCGCAGCACCATCATCAACCGCCGTGCCGTCGTCAAGCTCAACACGCGCAGCATGGTCTGCCACCTGCGCTCAGCCGACGGCGGGGAACTGGAACTCGAACTGACCAAGGTGGCCATCGACCACCTGAAAAACATATAAACGACAAACACGATGATCAATACAGAGGAATTACAGGACAAGCGCATCGCCGTGCTGCTCTCAGGCGGCGTCGACTCGTCGGTCGTCGTCTACGAGCTGGTGCGCCAGGGGCTGCACCCCGACTGCTTCTATATCAACATCGGCCCCGAGGAGCAAGAGCAGTGGGACTGCACGAGCGAGGAGGACCTGGAGATGGCCACGGCCGTCGCCGCGAAGTACGGTTGCCGCCTTGAGGTGGTCGACTGCCACCGCGAGTACTGGGACCAGGTGACGCGCTACACGATGGAGAAGGTACGCGCCGGGCTGACCCCCAACCCCGACGTGATGTGCAACCGTCTCATCAAGTTCGGTGCCTTCCACGAGAAGCGGGGCCACGACTACGACCTCATCGCCACCGGGCATTATGCGCAGAAGGAGACCCACCCCCTGCCCCTCCCTGAATGGAGGGGAGTGGATAGTGATAGCGGTGGTAACTACTCCCCTCCCTGCAGGGAGGGGCTGGGGGAGAGTCTTTTCTGGCTCTGCACCAGCCCCGACCCCGTGAAGGACCAGACCGACTTCCTGGCCCAGATTTACGACTGGCAGCTGGCGAAGGCCCTGTTCCCCATCGGCCACTACATGAAGGACGAGGTGAGGCTGATAGCCGAGCGCGAGCACCTCGTGAGCGCCCACCGGCGCGACTCCCAGGGCATCTGCTTCTTAGGCAAGATCAACTACAACGACTACATACGCCGCTACCTCGGCGAGCAGCCCGGCGACGTCGTCGAGCTGGAGACGGGACGCAAGATAGGCCAGCACCAGGGCCACTGGTTCCACACCATCGGCCAGCGCAAGGGGCTGGGCTTCGGTGGCGGACCGTGGTTCGTGGTCAAGAAGGACGTCGGCCAGAACATCATCTACGTCAGCCACGGCTACGACCCCGCTACGGCCTACCGCCAGACGTTCCCCATCCGCGACTTCCACAGCATCAACGGCCAGCTGCCGCCGGAGCGCATCACGCTGAAGATACGCCACACGCCAGAGTTCCTGCCCGCCCGCCTGGAGCCGACCGGCGACGGCTGCTACACGGTCAGCGCCGACGCCCCCATCCACGGCGTGGCTCCCGGCCAGTTCTGCGTCGTCTACGACGCTGCCCACCACCGCTGCTACGGTTCGGGCGAGATTACGGTCTGACCGCACACGACACTACAACAATTAACAATAACAAAACAAACAAACTAAAACAACATGGAAATTATCATCGGATTACTAATCATCGCTGTTGGCGCCTTCTGCCAAAGCTCGTGCTACGTGCCCATCAACAAGATCAAGGACTGGTCGTGGGAGTCGTATTGGATTGTACAGGGTGTCTTCGCCTGGCTCGTGCTGCCGTTCTTAGGGGCACTGCTGGCCGTGCCCGAGGGGCAGTCGCTCTTCTCGCTGTTCGGCCAGACGCCGTCGTTCAACCTCTGGATGACCATCTTCTTCGGCGTGCTTTGGGGCGTCGGCGGACTGACCTTCGGACTGTCGATGCGCTACCTCGGCGTGGCCTTAGGACAGTCCATCGCACTGGGCACCTGTGCCGGACTGGGCACCATCATGGGCCCCGTGCTGCTGAACATCTTCTTCCCTGAGCTCGACGCCCTGTCGAAGCTGACGTTTGCCGTCATCATGGGCGTGGTCGTCACGCTCATCGGTATTGCCATCATCGGCGTGGCCGGTTCGATGAAGGCCGCCTCGCTGAGCGAGGAGGAGAAGAAGGCTGCCGTGAAGGACTTCAACTTCCCCAAGGGTCTGGCCATCGCCCTGCTGGCCGGCTTCATGAGCGGCTGCTTCAACGTCGGACTGGAGTTCGGCAAGGACATCAACTTCGGCGAGCTGACCGACCCGATGTTCCGCACGCTGCCCGCCACGTTCCTCGTCACGCTGGGCGGATTTCTGACCAACGCCGTCTACTGCTTCTACCAGAACCAGAAGAACCAGACGTGGGGCGACTACAAGAAGAGCGGTGTCTGGGGCAACAACCTGCTGTTCTGCCTGCTGGCCGGTGCGCTGTGGTACTCTCAGTTCTTCGGACTGTCGCTGGGCCGCTCGTTCTTCGAGGCCGGCGGCACGATGGACACGCTGTCGTTCTGCATCCTGATGGCTCTGAACGTGGTGTTCTCAAACGTCTGGGGCATCATCCTGAAGGAGTGGAAGGGCTGCTCGTCGAAGACCATCGCCGTGCTCGTCTGCGGCATCGTGGTGCTCATCGTCTCGTCGTTCCTGCCACAGCTTATTGGGTAGGAGTTTAGGAGTTCTGGAGTTCAGGAGTTTAGACATGACTTTATCCGTCACCCATCATAAGCATCCGTCATCCCGTAACACCTTGACTATAAACAATATAGACAGAAAGTGACGGAATGACGGATGACAAATAAAAAAAACAAATACTTTATGAATTTACTTTCCGGCGACGCTCGCAGTAACGCTCACACTGGGCACAGATGTCGTAGCCGAGCATCGCTCCGAGGATGAAGTCCTCCTCGGGCGAGAGCTCGTTGAGGAACCGTAAACTACAATTGTTGTCTTCATTTTCTTCTGTTTTTGCATCGGGCTGCGAGCCGGAAAGTACTGAAACGGAATTAACAAGAAGTAGGTATCAGTTCTTGCTCATCATGAACTGGATGTACATACCGCTCGCCGTCGAGACGGGCTTCTGGGTATCGTACATGTAGTCAGGCATCTCCGTAGCGAACGACGTAGGAACGTAGTCGATGAGGTAGACCTCCAGGTCGTAGATGCCAGCCTCGTCGGCATCTTCGTCTTCTATGAGTCGCACGCCGATGTAAGCCTCGTCGTCCTCGCTCTTGCTGTTGGCGTCGAAGTTGCGGTTCACGCCCTTCACCTTCAGCAACGACAACGTAATGCCATCACCAAACATTCCAGTACGGAGGAAATAGGCGGGGTCAACTATCTCGTATGTAGCTTCACCTATAAAAAAATTCATAAAGTTTGACTTCAGGTTGGGTATAATCTTGCCGTCCTTGAAGGTCAGCTCGTCGTCGGCGGTGAACTCCGGATAAGCCTCGCCGTAGGTAATGCCAATAGCGCCCCACGTATCCTCCATGTAGGTACGGTCGGTCACGAGTTTCTTCATCTTCCACGTGCCCTCAAAGGCGGGAGCGGCGGCGGGAGCGTCGTAGGCCTCGATATAGTCGAGCTCGGCAGCGGGAATGTCGATGGTCTCGCCACCGACCTTGTGGATTTTAACACCCTGTGCACTGACGGTTGAAGCACAGAAGAAGGCAGCCATGAGGGCTACGCAGGAAAGTATAATCTTTTTCATTTCTTGACGATTTTAAATGTTGACTTGTTGGTTTTTACAATATAGACGCCAGCCTTGAGGCCGGTGGTTGAGAGGTGGGCGCTGCCATCCTGGCCGACGCGGGCACTGAGAGCCTGACGGCCACCCACGGCGAAGACCAGAGCCTGGCTTCCGGGCTCGGCGCCACTGATAAGGATTTCGCCGGGAGCAAGGCGGAACGACGGTTCGGCCACGGCCTTCACCTCCTCGACAGCCGTCGGGGTAGGCTCGGTCTCGCGGACGGTCACCTTCTTCAGCTCGCTCCATGTGAAGGCGGTCACTTGCTCGCCGTAGCGCAGTTCGTAGCCGTCGGCCACGGTCTTGATGACGGGCTTCTGGTCGACACCGATGGCGATGGTCTCGCCGCCTGCACTCTCTACGACGAGGCACCATTGTGCGTCTGCGGCGTGGCCACTTAGCGTCACGGCCAGCAGAAGCAACAGAGAGTAAAGTTTTTGCTTCATAGAGAATCTTTGTTTTTTTAAAGGGTTAATACTAAAGTGGTTATTTTGCGTTCTGTTCGTACTCCGCCTGCTGGGCCGCCACGAAGGCGCTGTCCTCGGCGGTCATCGGCTCGGGGTCGGGCACGCGGAAATTGCTGTCGTAGCCACGGTTCAGCTCAGGCTCTTCGCTGACGTCCTTGCAGGCCGTTACCCACACAACGGCCAGGGCGGCCATAATGATATACAATGTCTGCTTCATATTCATCTTGTGTTAAGTGTTAAAACGTCTCGTCGTAGCCCGGGTTCTGGACGAGGCCGGGCTGCAGGCGCGTGTCATCAAGTTTAATGGGCCACGTAAACATATACTTGCGCGTCCAGAACTTCTGGCCGTTGACGGCCACCCACCACTCCGGCCGGCCGTTGCGCTTCAGCTCGAACCAGCGGTCGCCGTTCTCCAGGTAGAGTTCCTTGCGGCGCTCGCGGAGGATGGCCTGTATGAGCGGCGTCAGCGGGCGGCCCGTGGCGTCCTGCTTGACGAGGGTGTTGTTGTCCACCGCGGGCAGCGTCTCGATGGTGTAGGCATAGTCGGCGGTCAGTATGCGGTGGCGGCGGAAGTCGTTCAGCTCGGCCAGTGCCGAGTCCTGCTTGTCCAGGTGGTAGGCACACTCCATGGCGATGAGCGCCATCTCAGCCGAGCGCATACCCGAGAACATGAGCTTGCGGTTCTTGCGCTTGCGGTTGAAGAAGAGGTTGTTCTTACGGCGAATGTCGTTGGTACCCTCCACGAAGAGGTTGACGAAGTCGGCACTCAGCGGGCGCTCCGTCAGATACGTGTTAGCAGCGGCGATAGCCGCCTGATGCTCCGGTAGCCTGTTGCCCACAAGGAGCTGGTTGCCATTGATGCCATACTGCGTAGTCATCATCTTCACGTAGTCGTCGCCGGCGAGCAGGGGGTGGTTCCTGACCACCGTCTGGGCCTCGCGGCGGGCCTCCTGCCAGCGCCCGCACCAGTGGTAGAGGCGAGCCAGGTAGCCATGCAACACGTCATTGTTGAAGCGGTACATGTCGTTCTGAATGTCAAGGTTGAGGGCGGCTTTCAGGTCGCGCTCCGCCTGGTCGATGGTCTCCTGCATGGTTGAGCGCAGGGGGCGGGCCTCCATGTCGAACTCGGTGACGATGGGCACGCCGAGCTGGGCGTCGTCGGCCAGCGGCGGGGCGCAGAACATGCGCAGCAGCTGGTAGTAGGCCACGCCACGCAGGGCATAGGCCACGCCGAGGATGTCCTGTCCCTCGCGGGTGTCGCTGCCGTCCTTATAGTTGTCAAGGATGATGTTGCACTTGCCTATCAGTTCATACAAGTTGCCATAGAGACTCTGACGGGCCGACAGGTCGGTGCCGATGTAGGTGCGCAGGCGGTCGGTGCCTCCGGTCAGGTTGGTGGCCATGTTGTCGGCGTCGGCTTCCAGGAGCTCGGTCTCGCTGTACTCGCCGATGGCCTCGCCCGCTACGCCGGAGCCGTTGTCAATGTCATTGCAGAGGTTATGCACCAGGGCGGCGAAGTCCTCGGTGGTCTCAGGCACGGTGCGGTCGTAGGGCTTGATGTCGAGGAAATCGTTGCAGGAGCAAAAGACCCCCACCCCGCCTCCCCCTATGAGGGGGAGGAGTAGATACACTGCATGCAGAAAACTGCTATATAAACCTTTCTTTATTCTATTCTTTTCCATACTTTTACATTTTGCTCCCCTCCCTCACAGGGAGGGGCTGGGGGTGGGTCTTTTAGAATCCGATGTTAAGTCCGAAACTGAAGCTGCGGCTCATGGGATAGACGGCACCGGGGGTCTCGGGGTTCAGTCCGCTGTAGGCCGTGATAATCCAGAGGTTGTTGGCCGTGAAGCTGAGGCCGAGGCTCGTGGCGCCAAAACGGCGGATGAGCCTGTCGGGCAGGCTGTACATCAGCGTCATCGACGAGATTTTCCAGTAGGAGCCGTTCTCGTAGAACACGCCGTTCTCGACAGACGGCAGTTCCATATAGTCCTCTAAGTTCAGCGCCGTGCCGTGGGCATCAATCAGCCGCGGGTAGCCGTCGGTCACGGGATTGTCGGCCGTCCAGCGGTAGGCGGCGTCCTTCACCGCGTTGTTATGTGCCCGGTAGACGTCGTAGCGGCTGTTGTAGATGGTGTTGTAGTTCGACCTGGATATCTGATCCGCGGAACTGGGCGAGTTGACGTAGTTGGAAATCTTGGCACCGAGCGAGAACGACGTGGCAATGCTCAGCGACAGCTGGCGCCACGACAGGCTGGTGGAGGCGCCGCCCGTCCAGGGGTAGCTGGCCGTACCGATATAGAAGAGGTAGTTCTTGTACGACTCCGACTTGGTGCGCGTCGGGTCGTAGTCGCTGCGCTTCTCGAAGGTGTAGAGTCCCGTCGCGGGGTCAATGCCCGCAGGCTTGCCGGCGAAGATCTTGCCGAGCGGATAGTCGGTATAGATGTCGCCGAGGGCTGTGCCGGTGGGCGAGTCGTACTTGGTCAGCACGTTCTGGTTGTAGGCAATGTTGCCGTTGAGCGTCCAGCGCCAGTCCTTGGTCTTCACGGGCGTGCCGCTGAGCATCAGCTCTACGCCCTGGTTCACCTGCTCCGAGGTGTTGTAGCTCTGGCGGCTGTAGCCCGTTGTCGTGGGCACGATGACCGACGTCACGAGGTCGGTGCCCTTGCGGTGGTAGAACGACAGGTTCATGTTGAGCCGGTTCTTCAGGAAGCCCACGTCGAGGCTGCCGTTGTAGTCGCGGGTGCGCTCCCAGCGCAGGTAGGGGTTGGGCGGCGTGTTGATATAGCCCATGCGGTAGGCCTGAATGTCGCTGTTGCGGAACTTCGACGAGTAGTTCATGATGAGCACGGGGTAGACGCTCTTGTTGATGCCACCGGTGACGCCCGTCGACAGGCGCACGGTGGCATGGCTGACGATGTGCTTGATGCTCTGCAGCCAGCGCTCCTCGTCCATGTTCCAGGCCAATCCAAAGCTCCACGTCATGTTGAACTGCTCCTTGGCACCGAAGTTGTTGCTGCCGTCGCTGCGGGCGGTGAAGTTGGCCACGTAGCGGTTCATGAGCACATAGTCGACGGCGCCGTAGAACGAGGCCATGGCATTCTCAATGCGGCTCTGGCCCGACAGGCCGTTGGCAATCTGCTGGTAGTTCTGCATGTCGGCATCGGTGAACGAGCCGTCGGCCTTCGCCGACACTAAGAGCGGCAGCGAGAAGTTGCCCGTCACGGGGTCGTAGCCGTAAACCTTGCGGAAGATGCTCTTGGCGTAGTTGTTGCTCACCTCGGCACCGACGAGTGCACTGACGCGGTGGATGTCGCCGAAGGTCTGGCCGTAGTTCAGCTGGCCGCGCAGCTGCCAGTTGCGGTTGTAGTTGGCGCTCTGCGTCATGCTGCCGTAGATGCGGCGCGACTGCAGGTTAGCGCCCTCAAAGGGGCGGTCCTTCCAGGCATTATAGGTGTCCTGTCCCACTTCCGTGTCGGAGTTGTCGTTGCTGTAGCTGTAGGAAGCCAGTCCGTAGAGCCGGAAGTGCTCGCCTAAGCGCCAGGTGATGTCGCCGCGCAGCGTCAGTGCCGAGCTGGTGGCCTGCTGGTCGGTATTGTCAATCTCGCGCATCACGTTCACGCCGTTGTCGGGTAAGCGGGAAAATGAGCTGCCGTTAATCAGCGGCAACGAAAAATAGGTGTTGTCGGAGGCGTATGAGCCATCGTCATTATAGGGTTTCTCATAGGGATTGGCATAGTAGGCATAGGTAAAGGGGTGGAACACCGACGACTCGGCATACCCCAGGCTCTTGAGATAGCTGTACGAGACGTCGAAGTTCAGCGAGACGGCCTTCGAGGGGTTGGCCGAGATTTTCGACATGAAGTTGGCACCGTCCGACGAGGTCTTCTTGACGATACCCTTGTTGGTCTGCATGCCGCCTGAGACGTAGTAGGTCAGCTTGTCGGTGCCGCCGCTGAGGCTCAAGCTGTGGCTGGTCGAGACGGTGTTGCGGAAGAGCTCCTGGAACCAGTCGGTGTTGGTCTGCTTGAGCTGCTCGATGTAGGTGTCCTGCTCGGCGGTGGTCATGCCCTTGAACTGTCCGTAGCCGGAGCGTATCTGACCGATGATGCCGATGCGGGGGAACCACGAGCCGTTCTTGAAGCCCTCGGCCGAGAGCTCGTCCCAGATGCTCTGCTCGTAGGCCAGCTTCTCTTCGCTGTTCATCAGGTTGTGGTCGCGCGACGGAGCTGTCTGCACGGTGACGTTGCCGCTGTAGCTGACGTGGATGTTACCAGCCTGCCCCTTCTTGGTGGTGATGACGATGACGCCCGACTGAGCCTGCGAACCGTAGATGGCAGCGGCGGCAGCGTCCTTCAGCACGGTGATGCTCTCAATGTTCTGCGGAGCAATGCCGGCCACGCCGTTGGCATAGAGGGTGGAAAAGTCGCCCGAACGGATATACATGTTGCCCATCGCGGGGATGTTCTTCTGCAGGGGCACACCGTCGACCACCCACAGCGGCTCGTTGTTGCCGGTGATGGAGGCCGTACCGCGGATGCGGATCTTGGCCGACTCGCCCGGGCGGCCGCTGACGGCCTGCACGTTGACGCCGGCCAACTTGCCCTGCATGAGCATGTCGACGTTGGCCAGCGGCTGGTCCTTCAGTTCCTTCTCGGTCAGTATGCCTACGGAACCTGTAGACTTGCGGATGTCGGTCTGCGAGTAGCCTGTGACGACCACTTGGTCGATGGTGGCCGTCTCGCTCTCCAGTGCGATGTCGCCCGTCATGGCGTGGCTGACCTTCAGCGTGCGGGGCTTCATGCCGATGTAGCTGATGGTGATCGTGGCGCCACGGGCGGCCCAGAGCGAGACCTTGCCGTTGACGTCGCTGACCACGCCCACCGTCTTGTCCGACGCCTTGACGGTGGCACCGGGCAGCGGCTCGCCGGCATCGTCGACGATGGTGACGTCGATCTTCACCTGGGCGTCGCCGGCTGGTTTCTGGGCGAAAAGCTGCCCCGTCGGAGAAACGACGGGAACAGTGGCTGTCAGTAGTAGGAGTAAAAGCAGTTTCTTCATAGGGTTACTGGTGTTTTACGATGTCGATGTCGAATGCCTCAGGCCGCACGAGGTGGTCGAGGAAGTAGTAGCGGATGATGTTCTGGTAGTAGGGTCCGTACAGGCCGTGTCCCTGCTCGGGGAAGATCATCATGTCGAAGCGCTTGCCGGCCTTCTGCAGGGCGTCGGCCATGCGGTAGGTGGAGGCCACGGGGACGTTCTCGTCGACCTCGCCGGTCATCAGCAGCAGGCGACCCTTCAGCCGGTCTGCCAGCTCCATGTTCGTGGGGATGGGCACCTTGTAGCCCTGGTAGGTGTCGGCCCACCAGTTGATGTAGACGTTGTTGTCGTGGTTGCCCGAGGCGGCGACGCCCACCTTGTAGAAATCGGGGTCCTGGAGCATGGCGGCCACGGTCTGGAAGCCGCCGCCGGAGTGGCCGTAGATGCCCACGCGGTCGAGGTCGATGAAGGGGTACTCATGTGCCAGCGTCTCGATGGTGTGGCGCGTGTCGGCCAGCGGGTAGTCGCGCAGGTTGCCGTAGCCGTAGCTGTAAAAGGCCTTGTCGCGCAGGGGCGACGAGCCGCGGGTCTGCACGTTGATGACGACGAAGCCCAGCTCGGCCAGCGACTGGTTGCCGATGTCGTCGACGGTGAACTGGCGGGGAATCTGGTCGTCCTGCGGCCCGGGGTAGACGTTGGCGATGACGGGGAGCGTGTTAAGGGAAGAGTGAAGAGTGAAAAGTGAAGAGTGAAGGAAGGAGGGCGTGTACATCACACCGTAGAGGTCGGTCGTGCCGTCGGCGGCTTTCACCTTGACGAGTGTGGGCTTCACCCAGCCGGCCTTGAGGCAGTCGGCCTCAGAGGTACGGAAGAACTCGTGGTGGTTCTTGGGACGGCCGACGCTGACGACATTATAGACGGGCGGCAGGTCCATGCGCGAGTAGCGGTCGATGGCCCACTGGCCGTCGGCCGAGAACTGCAGGGAGTGCTCGCCCTCGCCGTAGCTGAGCAGCTGCTGGTGGCGGCCGTCGAGGTCCACCTTATAATAATAGGTGTAGTTGGGGTCGCCCGGTTCCTGACCGTAGCCGAGGAAGATGATGCTGCGGGCGGCGTCGTCGACCTTCTCTATGCGGCCGGCCACGAGGCGGTCGCCCTGGGTGACGCGGTTCAGTAACTTTCCACTGCGGCCGTCGTAGAGATAGTAGTTGCCGCGGCCGGTGCGGTCGCTCCACCACAGCACCTGACGGCCGTGATCCAACAGGTGGTAACGGAACATATTGACGTTGACGTGGGGCTTGCACACCTCGCTGATGACAACACTGACGTCGCCTGTGGGAATGTCAATGCGGCAGAGCTGCAGGGTGTCCACCGTGCGCGAGCGGCGCAGGAAGTACTGCGCGTCGCCGGTCTTGTCGTAGTCCAGCTGAACGAAGTCGTCGGCATTGGCGGCGATGGGCAACAGGCGCCCCTCGCCCTTGTCGGCGTTATACCAGTAGAGCCGGTACTTGCGTGCGCCGTTGCCACCGGGCAGCGGCATCTTCTTCTGCTCCAGCCTGGGCGGGTTATCCATCGTGTGGACGAGATTGAGGAAGTTCACCTCGGAGTCGTCGTAGACCATGCAGAAGTAGACGTGGCCGCGCCAGAAGCCCGAGGCATTGCCTTCGCGCAGGGTGTCGCGGGCGCCGCGGCTGCAGTAGCTGGCGTATTCGCGGCCGTCGGTGGTCAGCTGGGTGACAGCGCCGGTCTTGTTGTTGCGGACATGGAGATTATAGCGGTCGCCGAGCATGGTGAAGGCCGAGTCGGCCGTATAGGCCTTGTAGCCGCCGAAGCGGAAACGGTCGCCGCTGGCGTCGAGCTTCTTGGGGTGATTCTTCTTGTAGGCGTCGATGACGGCCTGGTCCTTCAGCGTCGTCTTGCCGGTACGGCAGTCCACCATGTACGCCTTGCCCTCGTGCTTGTAGGTGACGTAGGGCGTGGCGTCGACGAACGATGGCGACGGTGACAGGTGCGAGGTGTGGACGTTCTTCTCGCTGACGGCCTCGGCGCGGTACCAGGCTTCGGCAGAGAGCAGGCGCTCCACGGCGCGCAGCATATCGACCGTGCCGCCGCTGATGCTGACCTTCGTGCCGTCCATAGGCCGCGCGGTCTCCATCAGCAGGTCTCTCACCTGGGCGGCCTTCAGGAAGGGGAAGTAGCTGCGTAGCAGGGCGGCCACGGCTGTGACGACGGGCGCCGAGAGGCTGGTGCCTTGCGACAGGCTGTACTTGTTGCCGGGGAAGACCGAGGCGATGTAGGTGCCGGGTGCAAAGAGGTGGACGGTCTTGCTGCCGTAGTTCGACATCTTGGCGCAGTGCCCCTGCTCGTCGTTGGCACCTATGCGTAGGAAGTTGGGCAGGAAGCGCCCCATGCGGTCGGTGCCTGAGGGGAAGGAGGCAATGCTGTCGAGGTCGTAGCTGTTGTTGCCGGCGGCACAAATGACGAGCACGTCGCGGTCGGCGGCATAGCGTATGGCGTCGTTCACCATGCGCTCCTGGGGCGAGTAGTACTTGCCGAGGCTGATGTTGATGACGCGGGCGCCATTGTCCACGGCATAGTATATAGCGGATGCAATGTCCTTGTCGTACTCGTCGCCGTCGGGGCTGGCGCGTACTATCATGAGCCGGGCCACGTCCTTGGCAATGCCGTCGAAACGGTGGTCCTGGCTACAGTCGCCGCCGATGACGCCGGCCACAAACGTGCCGTGCTCGCAGCCCTCGAGGGTCAGTGTCGGGTTGCCATAGTAGCGGTCGTCGGCGTCGTCCATGTCGTCGCCCATGAGCAGGCGCTTGTCCTTGTCGTGCTCTATGCCGTGGATGTTCTTGGCCATCTCTTTCAGACGGACGAGCGACATGGAGTCGAGACGGTCCAACGACTGGCTGGCAATCTCGTAGTAGCGCAGGTAGCCGTCAATCTTTGCTTCCTTGCGCATGCGCAGATAGAAGTCGTACTCCTTCTTGTCCTCGACGGAGTCGCGGCTCGTGGTGTTCTTGTACTTGGGGTAGAGGCGCTTGAACTGGCGGTACTCCTCGGTGCCGGCGCTAATCATGTTGAACGTCCCGTCGGCGGTGCCGAGGAAGTTCCAGCCGTGCAGGTCGTCGGCATAGCCGTTCTGGTCGTTGTCGCGGCCGTCGGGGCGCTCGCCGGGGTTGGTCCACAGACTGCCCTTCAGGCTGACCACGGTGGTATCGATGCCCGAGTCGACGACGCCTACCACCACGGGGCCGCTACTGGTCTTGCCATGCTTCTTGAGCAGATTGAGCGCCGCCTCGACATTGGCTCCCTGGCGCTCAGGGGTGAAGCCACGATGCCAACCGGCATAGTCGTTGAGCGACTCTGCCGTCTGTGCCGCCCCAGGCAGCATGACGGTCAGCAAGCATAATGTTATCAGTGATTTAAGTTTCATTCCTTTGTCTTTTTAGGGGCTGCAAAGGTACGACTTTTTCTGCAAACAGCAAAGGATTTCGCACACAAATCGCTCCTGCCCGCCCCTACTCCACCTGAGCTGCCGGCCAGTTGACGAGAAACAGCCGCTCAGTGGCCCGGGTGAAGGCGGTGTAGAGCCAGTGCAGATAGTCTGGGCCGAGCATGTCGTCGGTCATGTAGCCCTGGTCGATGTAGACGTGGCTCCACTGTCCGCCCTGTGCCTTGTGGCAGGTGACGGCGTAGGCGAACTTCACCTGCAGGGCGTTGTAGTAGCGGTCCTCCTTCAGCCGTTTCAGGCGGTCGGCCTTCAGGGACACGTCGGCGTAGTCGTCCATCACGCGATCGTAGAGCTGCTGTTGCTGCTCGCGGGTGAGCGACGGCGACTCCGACGTGAGCGTGTCTAAGAGCACCATCGCCGTCAGCTCGTAGTCGTCGTAGTCGGGCAGCAGCAGCGTCACCTCGGCGAAGTGGAAGCCGTACTGCTCGTGGACATTGCGTATGCGCTCAACCGTGGCCACGTCGCCGTTGGCAAGGAAAGCCCCCTCCAAACCTCCCCCCGAAGGGGAGGCTTCCTTTCCGCCCCATCCCTCCAAACCTCCCCCCGAAGGGGAGGCTTCATTTCCCCCTCTTCGGGAGGGGGTCAGGGGGAGGCTTTCACCTCTTCGCGAGGGGGGCAGGGTGAGGCTATAGTTGTTCTTCACGATCATGAGCCGGTCGCCCCGGCAGAGCAGTTCCTCGCGGTCGAGCACGGTATTACGGATGCCCTGGTTGTAGATGTTGGCGCGCTTGTTTGAGCGGGTGATGACGATGGTGTCGTCCTGGCCGACCTGGCTGTAGCTCGAGGCCAGCTGCTCTATCAGCTCGTCGCCGGGCACGACGCGGAGGTCGGCGAAGCCGCTGAGACGGACTTTGGGCGCAGCAGTTCCCCCTCCTTGGGAGGGGGCCAGGGGGAGGCTCCTGAAGCGCGTGGCGTTCCACAGTATGCCCGACTCGCTGGCCTGGCGCAGCACCTCGTTGAGCGCCGTCTCACAGACGGTCAGGCCGTAGCCGCGCAGCACGCCGGCCGACAGGGCCGGACTCTGCGTCTCGCCCACCGGCGGCAACTGGGCCGCGTCGCCGATGAGCAGCAGGCGGCAGTTGCTGTCGGAGCCGTAGACGTAGGCGATGAGGTCGTCGAGCAGGCAGCCCGAGCCGAAGGCACTGTCGCCCAGCCCCTGGTTGGAGATCATCGACGCCTCGTCGACGATGAAGAGCGTGTCGCGCTGCAGGTTGACGTTCAGGTTGAACACAGAGAGGTCGCCTGCCGTCCGCTGGCGGTAGATGCGGCGGTGGATGGTGAAGGCGGGATGGCCGGCATACTGGGCGAAGACCTTGGCGGCGCGCCCCGTCGGCGCGAGGAGCACCATTTTCTGTTTCAGGGCGTCGAGGGCGCGGACGATGGCGGCGGCCAGCGTGGTCTTGCCCGTACCGGCCGAGCCGCGCATGAGCATCACCACGCGGCTGTCCCTACAGGCCATGAAGTCGGCAAAGAGGCCGATGGCGCGCTCCTGCTCGGCCGTCGGCGGCAGGCCCAGCGACTGGCGTATGCGATATTTTATCTCGTCAGTTATCATTATTCAGTTTTTTTTTCGTACCTTTGCGGCGCAAAGTTACAAAAAAGAATTGAATGACGGTTACAAATAAAGCGATAAATATCATCCTGGCACTCACGGCGGCTGCTCTGCTGGCCGTCTGCATGGCAAGCATTTTATCCGAAATGTAAGGAGAAGTGATATGGAAAACCAACTGAACCAACAAGGCAAGGGGCGCATCTTCATCCGCATCGGACAGCGCCATCTGTCGTTCTCGAGCATCGACGCCACACAGGTCGAGGCCCCCGTGACCTACGAGCCATACGTGGTGAAGAGCGGCATCTCGATGGCCGCCAACCTGCGCGAGGCACTCAAGGGCGCCGGACTCCGGCAGATGGGCATCGTCAAGGCGATGGTACTGATAGACGAGCCGATACTGCTCGTCCCCGTAGAGGTGTTCGACGAGCAGACGATGGCCGAGATGTACCACCACTCGTTTCCCAGGAAGGAGCAGGTGCAGGTGCTCTTCAACGTGCTGCCCGACCTGAACGCCGTGGCCGTCTTCGCCGTCAACAAGGACCTGTACACGGTGCTGGCCGACAACTTCCCCGGGCTGACCGTCATTGCGGCGCTTACGCCCGTCTGGCGTCACCTGCACCGCCGCTCGTTCACCGGGGTGCGCAGCAAGCTCTACGGCTACCTGCACGAGCAGAAGCTCGACATCTTCTCGTTCCAGCAGAACCGCTTTAAGTTCTACAACCAGTTTGAGGCCCCCCACTCTCACGACGCCCTCTACTACCTGCTCTACGTCTGGCGGCAGCTCAAGCTCAGCACCGAGCACGACGAGCTCCACCTGGTGGGCAGCCTCATGGGCTCCGACTCGCAAGCGGCCCAGAACGAGCAGCAATGGCTGACCGACGAGCTGCGCCGCTACCTGCAGAACGTCTACACCATCAACCCGTCGGCCGAGTTCAACCGGGCCCCGGTCACCAAGATCGGCGGCATGCCGTTCGACCTCATGACGCTGTTCACGAAGGGCCGGTAGCCGGCGCCGACAGGACACATTATTATATTATAGGAATGTGATGAAGCAGTACAGGATTAACGACATCTTCTACTCGCTGCAGGGCGAGGGGCGCAACACGGGGCGGGCGGCACTGTTCGTGCGCTTTGCGGGCTGCAACCTGCGCTGCCCGTTCTGCGACACTGACTTCGACGACTACCGCCTGATGAGCGCCGACGATATCGTGGCAGAACTTGCAGGCTACAGACCGCCGACGGCCGACGACCGGCTGCTGGTGGTGCTCACCGGGGGCGAGCCGACGCTGCAGGCTGACGAGGCGCTGGTCGACCTGCTCCACCGGCACGGCTTCGAGGTGGCGATGGAGAGCAACGGCACCCGGCCTGCGCCACAGAACCTCGACTGGCTGACGGTGTCGCCGAAGCTGACGGGAGGTGAGAGAACAGAGATGAGAGACGAGAATGGGTGGCGCCAGCCTGACGAGCTGAAGGTCATCTTCGACGAGCACACCGACCCCGAGACTTACCTGCCAGCGCCGAGCCACGCCGCACTCTACCTGCAGCCCTGCGACACGGGCAGCGCCGAGCGTAACGCCATGATCATTCAGCGCTGCATAGACTACA
The DNA here is from genome assembly GCA_946617675.1 of uncultured Prevotellaceae bacterium. Classification (GTDB taxonomy): domain Bacteria; phylum Bacteroidota; class Bacteroidia; order Bacteroidales; family Bacteroidaceae; genus Prevotella. The sequence goes on from CAMOKH010000098.1 coordinate 30,049, forward strand.
TCAAGCAGCACCCACAGTGGCGCCTGTCACTGCAGACCCACAAACTGGCCAACTTCAAATAAAAAGACGATGCACGAACTGAACATCATACTGGTCGCTCTCTACTACGTCGCCGTAGTGCTGACGGTCGTCCACGTCGTGATGGACAACCGACAGCCCGCCAAGACGGTGGCGTGGGCAATGGTGATATGGTTCGTGCCCGTTGCCGGCATCATCCTCTACCTCTTCTTCGGTCTGAACACGCGCAAGGAGCGAACGGTGAACCAGCGCCAGCTCGACGACCTCACGAAGCGCTCGATGCTGGGCTTCGTCGAGCAGCACGACCTGCGGCTGCCCGAGGCTCACAAGCCCATTATCGACCTCTTCACCGGTCAGAGCCTGGCACTGCCCTTCAAGACCGACGAGGTGGACGTCTACACCGACGGCTACCAGTTCTTCCCGGCCCTGCTGCGCGACATTGCCAAGGCGGCCAGCCACATACACATCGACATGTACATCATCGAGGACGACGCACTGGGCCGGCTGGTGGCTGACGCACTGACCGCCAAGGCCCGGCAGGGCGTCGAGGTGAGGCTCATCTACGACGACGTGGGCTGCTGGCGCGTGCCCAACCGGTTCTTCGAGCAGATGCGCGAAGAGGGCATCGAGGCGGTGCCGTTCCTGCCCGTTCGCTTCCCCTCGTTCACCAGCAAGGTGAACTACCGCAACCACCGCAAGCTCGTCGTCATCGACGGCCGCGTGGGCTTCATCGGCGGCATGAACATCGCCCGCCGATATGTTGACGATAACTGGCGCGACACGATGGTGCGCGTCACGGGGCCCGCCGTCGATGCCCTGCAGCGGGCTTTCCTCATCGACTGGTACTTCGTTGACCGCACACTGCTCAACGACCGCAAGTACTACCCCCAGCACCCGACGCAGGGCAACACCAAGCCGTCGCCGCTGCTGCAGGTGGTCACGAGCAGTCCCGTGGCGCCTTATCCGGAAATCATGCAGGGCTACGTGCGCACCATTCTGAACGCCCGACAGTACGTCTACATCGAGACGCCCTACTTCCTGCCCAACGACCCCGTGCTGTTTGCACTGAAGACGGTGGCCGTGGCCGGTGTCGACGTGCGTATCCTCGTGCCCAAGAAGAACGACTCGCGCTTTGTCGACTGGGCCTGCCGCAGCTATCTGCGCGAGGCCGTCGAGGCCGGGGTCAAGGTGGGGCTCTACACGGGTGGGTTCCTGCACTCAAAGCTGATGGTGGCCGACGACAGCATCTGCACCTGCGGCTCGACGAACGTCGACTTCCGCTCGTTTGAGAATAACTTCGAGGCTAACGCCTTCTTATACGGCGAGAGCGTCGGCCGCCAGCTGAAACAGATATTCCTCGACGACGAACGGCAGTCGGTGCCGCTGTCGTCGCTGCCTGAAAGGATGAAGCCCCGGTTTATGGTACGGTTGTTCGAGGGACTGGTCAGACTGCTGGCGCCGCTGATGTAAAAAGGCTGAAGTTGACGCTGCCGTACTGACGATGCTCACGGAAGCAGCGATGCTGGGTGAAGTCGTGGTCGCGGCCATGCTCGAGCACGAAGACGCCGCCATCCTTCAGCAGCCCCTTGTCGATTACGAGGTCGGGAATCTGGGCCAGCTCCTTCAGCGCGTAGGGCGGGTCTGCAAAGACGAAGTCGAACTGCGCCTTACAACTCTTGACGAAGCGGAACACGTCGCCGCGCAGCGGCAGACAGCTGCCGTCGTCGTGGCGCCCGAGCTTCTTGACACACTCACAGATGAAGCGGTGGTGGTCGCGGTCGAGCTCGACGCTGACCACACGGCTGCAGCCGCGCGACAGCAGTTCGAGCGTGATGCTGCCCGTACCCGAAAAGAGGTCGAGTGCCGTGGCGCCCTCGAAGTCGAGGTAGGCGCCGAGCACGTTGAAAATGTTCTCCTTGGCGAAGTCCGTTGTCGGCCTCGCCTTGAACGAGCGGGGAATGTCGAAGTGGCGCCCCTTGTAAATGCCTGTGATGATTCTCATGTCACTGCTGTAGCGGAGTCAGTCTTTCTCGTAGATGGCGATGTTGCCCTCGCTCTCCTGGACGGAGGCCTTGTAGCAGTAGGGCACGCGCTCCACCACCCAGCGGGCCAGGTTCTCAGCCGTAGGGTTGAAGTCGAGCACGTCGTTGAGCACCTGGTGGTCGAGCGGCTTCTTGACGAGCCGCTTAATCTCGCTGAAGTCAACGACCATGCCGTTGCGGTCGAGCTGCTCGGAACGGCAGTAGACGATGATAATCCAGTTATGACCGTGTACGCGCGTACACTTACTCTCGTAGTCAAGGTCGAGCCTATGGCAGGCCGAAATCTCTATTTTCTTCTGAACGTAATACACCGATATTCTATTTACGATTTACTATTTTCGATTTACGATTTATAATTACCTCCTCTCACTTCATCACATCGCTGCCCAGTCGGCGGGCCAGCAGGTCGCGCAGCTGCTGCGTGTCCTTGTATTCAGCCATCAGCTGCATGATGCGCTCCATGTCGCCGGTAGCCTGACGCATGGCCGCCTGTATCTCCTTCAGCCGCTGGCTGACAATGGTCATGCGCAGGTCCATGACGAGATGGACGACGCGCTGGCGCAGCGAACCCTCGCGGGGCTGCAGCACGAAGCGCCCACCGAGCTGGTGGCGGTCAACGGCCAGCCGCGCCGCCGTCTGGCTCACGGCGATGTCGGGGTGACTCGTGAAGAAGGTCTCGGCCTTGAAGCCCACGTCGCCGCTATGCTCAACGGCCTCGGCCAGCATCTGGTTGTAGAGCGGGTCGGCGAAGGTCAGCCCGTCCTGTCCCAGGTCGAAGGCAATATACTGGGCCACGTTGAAACTTGCGGTGGTGCCGTCGTCCATCTCGACGTCGGCGTAGATGACCTCTTCGCCGTGGCGCACGACCTCGCGCATCAGGAGGGTCTCTACGGCAGGCCCTCCCCCTGCCCCTCCAGAGGGGAGTGTGGGCTGAGTACTCTGCTGCGGACTGTCTGCCACTGTGGGCCCCGCGCTCTCCTCCCTTGGTGAGGAGCCGGGGGTGGGCCTTTCTTTCTCCTCACGGACGAAGTTGTTCATCGTCCTGATGAGCGTCGGCTCCTTCAGGCCCAGGCGTGCGGCGAGGGTACTGAGATAGGTGTCGCGCAGTATGGGGTCGGGAATCACCGAGATGCTCTTGACGATGGCGGTGATGGCCTCTGAGCGCTTCACGGGGTCGCTGACGCCCTCGACGGTCAGCCGGGTCTTGAACTCGATAAAGTCCTGCTGGTTCTCGTCGATATACTGCTTCAGCTGTTCGGTAGAGTGCTTGCGGGCAAAGGAGTCGGGGTCGTCGCCGTCGGGCAGCAGCAGCACCTTCACGTTCATGCCCTCCTGGAGCAGCATGTCGGTGCCGCGCATGGCGGCGTGGATGCCGGCCTCGTCGCCGTCGTAGAGCAGGGTGATGTTGTTGGTGAACCGCCGCAGCATCTTAATCTGGTAGACCGAGAGCGCCGTGCCCGAGTTGGCCACCACGTTCTCGATACCCGCCTGGTGCATGGCGATGACGTCGGTATAGCCCTCGACCATGAAGACGCGGTCCTCCTTGACGATGGCCCGCTTGGCCTGATAGATGCCATAGAGCTCGCGCTCCTTGTGGTAGATGTCCGAGTCGGGCGAGTTGACGTACTTCTGGGCCACGCCCTTCGTCCGCGAGTCGAGTACGCGCCCGCCGAAGGCCACCACCTTGCCCGAGACGTTCAGCCAGGGGAAGATGGCCCGGCCGGCATAGCGGTCATACAACCCGCGCTCGTGCTCGATGCACAAGCCCGTCTTGACGAGGAATTCCTTCTGGTAGCCCTTGGCCGTGGCGGCCGTGTAGAGCGCGTCGCGACGCTGGGGCGAGTAGCCCAGCTGGAACTTCTCGATGATGTCGTCGCGAATGCCGCGGCTGCGGAAGTACTGCTTGCCGATGGCCAGCCCGTCGGGGTCGTTCTTCAGCACGCCGTGGAACCAGTCCTTGGCCCACTCGTTGACGATGAACATCGACTCGCGCTCGTTCTGCTGCTGGCGCTCCTCGTCGGTCAGCTCCTTCTCTACAATCTCGATGTTGTACTTCCGGGCCAGCCAGCGCAGCGCCTCGGGGTAGGTTATCTGCTCGTGCTCCATCAGGAACCCGGCGGGCGTACCACCCTTGCCGCAGACGAAGCAGTGGCAGATGTTCTTGGCCGGACTGACCATGAACGACGGGTTGCGGTCGTCGTGGAACGGGCACAGGCCCTTGTAGTTCACGCCGCTCTTGCGGAGCGTCACGAACTCGCTGACCACGTCGACGATTTGCGCCGCGTTGATAATCTTGTCTACTGTCGCCCGGTCTATCATATTCTCTTACCTCTTATCTCTTACTTCTTACCTCTTACCTCTCACCTCTTACCTCTCACCTCTTACCTCTTAAGATACTTGGCCAGCTCTGACTTCGCCTGGCGCAGACCCTTGGCAAACGACTGGGCGTTCATCTGGGCACCGAGCTTCGAGGTGTGCGTGTGGTCCTTCTTAAAGTACTTTGCGCCGGCCTTCTCCTTCAGTTCGGCCGTCTTGGCCTTGGCCTGCTCCTTGTCCTGAGGCAGCTGCTTGACGGCATACTTCTTGTCCAGGAAATCGGCCGAGATGTTGTGCAGGTCGATGAACTCCACGCCCGTCTCGGCCACCACCTCGCGGTACCACCGTCCGTAGCTGTCGTCGCGGCGCTCCACGCGGCCGCCGGGCCACTCGTTGCGGGGCGTCAGCGAGACGAGAATGGGCGTGGCACCCTTCTCGCGCACGTCGTCGATGAACTTCTTCAGATACCAGCCGAACGAGTAGACCACCTCATACGTGCCGTTGTCCAGCTTGTAGACGTGCAGCGTGTCCTTCGTGCCGGGAATGACGCCGCGCGCCTTCTGGTCGGTGATGGGACAGATGTCGTTATGGCCGAACTGGATGGTGACGAAGTCGCCGGGCTGGAGCGAGTTGTAGACCTCGTCCCAGAGACCTTCGCGCAGGAAGCTGCGGGTGGAGCGTCCGGCACGGGCAGCGTTGAAGAGCGTAATCTTCTGCTCGTCGAACACCGTCTGCGCCTGCGAGGCCCAGCCCCACATGCCGTCGTCCTCCTTGTCGGCGTTCTTCACCGTAGAGTCGCCGGTGAAGAAGACCACGGGCTTCCCTTTCTCACGCTTCACGGGCTTCACCTTGAGCGGCACGTTCTGCATCATCGCCTGCAGGGGCTGGAGCTGCGGGTCGTGGCTCGTCCACAGGCCCTCGGCAGCCGAGCGGGCGTTCATCTCGGCGCCAAACTTCGAAGTGTGTATCTTGTCGCCCAAGAAGTGGTACTTCTGCTTCCACGGGCTAAACGAGTCGAGCTTCTGCCCGCTCAGCTCGTTCAGGTCGACGAAGGGCACGCCCTCGGTAGCAGCCACATAGGCCGCCCACTCCGTCTGGGGCTTGCGCTGGGTCTTGCCCTTGTCGTCGTAGGCATCGCGCGGCGTCAGCGACATCAGTATCGGGTTGGCCCCGCGGGCACGTGTCTCACTGATGTAGCGGCGCAGGTAGTTGCCGTAAGAGTAGACGGTGTCCTGGCGCCCGGTGCGCTGGTTGAAACCGACGTAGCACGTGTCGGGGTCGACGCCGGGAATGACGGCGCGGGCACGGCGCTGGTCGAAGAACTCGCCGTTGTCGTTATGGCCTATCGAGACGATGACCCAGTCGCCGGGCTTCAGGGCGTCGCGAACAGCGGGCCACAGGTCGGTATAGAACGTACGCGTCGACATGCCGCCGAGGGCCTGGTTCTCTACCGAGATCTTAGCGGCGTTGAAGTACTGGCTGGCGTAGTAGCCCCAGCCCCACTGGCCGTTGCTGCCGTCGCCGCGCGTGCCGTTGCGCATCGTGGAGTTGCCCACGAGGAAGAGCACGGGCTGACTGCCCACGCGGGTGGAGCCGGGCTTGGGCCGCGACATCAGGGCCTTGGCTATCGAGTCGGGGGTATTGTCCACCACCTTGTTCACGTCCTCTATCGGGTCGGGCAGGTTGTCGAAGCCCTGAGCCTGGGCCGTGAAGAGTGAAAAGTGATAAGTAATCAGTGCTGTCAGCAGTAGTTTCTTGTTCATTGTCGAGCTTATCTTACGGTTTAACTCATGTATGCTTTCGTTGATTTCGAAAAGTCTGCTGCAAAGGTACTGTTTTTCCCGCAATCCTGCAAGAGAATCGCTGAAAAAACCTGCACTTCCTGCAGACCCAGCGTCCCGCTGGCACCTTTGTCATTTCTTCTTATCCTCCAAGTACCTACGCTTCTTCGCACTCATGGGACGGGCTGCTTTGGCAGCCTTCGCTGCTGCACGGGCAGCGTTCTCCGCCTTGCGGATTTTCGCTGCCGCCTGACTGGCGCGCCGTTTGCGGTCCCTGGCCTGAGCAATCTCTTTCCACTTGGCCTTCTTCTCCTCACGGATAGCTTTCCTGCCAGCATCACGCGCCTCAATCTCTGCCTTGCGTTTAGCCCTCTCCTCTTCCTTACGGGCTAACACACGGGCCTGATACTCCGGATTAGAGAGGATATACTTGCGAGCCGGCATAGACAGGATGTCGAGGGCCATCTTAGCGGCCTTGTGTCTGGCGTAGCGCCAACTCTTGCTTTCCGCTGCACAGAGCAGAGTACCATCAGAAAGCACAGCTTTCGCCTTATGTAGTCCCTCCGTCGTCTGTTCCATCTCCAATGTCAGCCTCCGTCCGTCGGTCTTGTTCACGATATCATCGGCTTGCGCCAGCAGATTGGTGTTGCGTCGTTTGTGGCTCAGCAGATGCCCGGCCTCACCTATTATATATTTTGAGATAAACCACTGGCGGATGTCATCGTCGAGAGTGGAGACATAGCCGTAGATGGCATACACGAAGATATGCTTGTGTGTGCGGATGTCGAACTTCTCGCCTGCACGGGCAAACTGGCCCAGATGCCACTCGTCGAACTGTCGTTCCAGCCGTTCGTTGCGGAACAGGTTGCCCAGGATATGCTGCAGCCGGGTGCCCTCGCCTGCCGCATAGCGAAACAGCACCTCACCCACTTGGCCCTTGAACACGAACATCCCAGCAAACACCCATCGGCTATTGCCACGCCCCTCCTGCTCATAGAAAGAACTATGCGTCAGAACCTCGCGCAATTTTGCACGCGAGAAAATGCGGCGAAGGTCCTCAAAGAGCGGGTCGTCCCACCGTTTGAAGTTGTCCTTTGCCTTCGGCTGTTGATGCAGTGTTTGCTCTTCGTCCATCGTTGCACGGGCAGGCGGAGTCGAACCACCTCTGTCAGATTGGAAGCTGACATTCAGGCCCCGAAAACCTGTGTG